>NZ_CP054839.1:7938567-8243897 GCF_018141105.1 Saccharopolyspora erythraea
GGCGTCGAGCGGGGCGCGCTGATCGTGGAAGGCAGCGCGGCCAACGTGACGATCGGCCCGGGCGGGATGACGACGGGATGACCTCCGGGGTGTGGGCGCTGCTCGGCGCGGTGGTGGTCGCGCTGGTCTTCGGGCTGGTGTGGCGCGGCCGCGAGGGCAGGGTGCGCGTCCGGGAAGGCGGAGCCGAGGTGACCTTGTACGACAAGCTGCCCGAGGAGCTGCGCACGCGGCTCGACGACGAGCCCGCGGCGCCGGTGACGCTGCTGCAGTTCTCCACCACCTTCTGCGCGCCGTGCAGACACACCAGGATCCTGCTCGCCGACTTCGTGGGGCGCACCGAGGGCGTACGCCACGTCGAGGTCGACCTCACCGACCACCCGGAGTGGTCGACGCCGCTCGGCGTGCACCGCACGCCCACGACGCTGGTGCTCGACGGCGCGGGCCGGGAGGTCTTCCGGGTCGGCGGCGTGCCCCGCCGCGACGAGCTGGACGCGGCGTTGCGGCCCCTGCTGGCCTGACCGCCCCGACCCCCCGCGCTTCGGCCGAACGGCTGCCCGCCTCCCACCCCGCCCACACCCGCCGCGGCCCCTCTGAACGGCGGTTTCCGGACGCCCGGTCGGCCCACGGGCGTCTCACCTGGTGAACATCCTTTCCGACACCCGGTCTCCGGAGTAACCTCGCGCTCGTGCACGTTCTGCTGACCAGAAGGCGCGCGGTGGACTACTGCCGCGTGTGCAGCAGCCTGTGTTGGAGGCACTGACCGGGCGGTAGTGCGGATGTCCACGGCGCTTGCGCGGTTGTGCCCCTGCGGGGGTAGGCATCCCACCGCCTGACGAGCTGGCAAGCAAGTCCAACGGTCACCGAAAGGGCCCTCCATGTCCGCCGGAACTCTGGACCCCCGCGGGGTTCGCTTCACCGCAGCGTTGACCAGCGTGATCCTCGCACTCGGCCTGGTGACCGCGAGCTGGCGCGTGCTGGCCGCGCAGACCGTCCTCTTCGCGATGTGCGCGTTCATCGGGATGCGGCTGAACCCCTGGGGCTACGTGTACCGGCAGGCCGTGCAGCCACGGCTGTCCCCGGTCGCCGAGGCCGAGCGCGAGGACCCCGCGCCGGTGCGGTTCTCGCAGGGGGTCGGGTTCGTGTTCACGCTGGTCGCGACGGTCGCCTATGCCGCGGGCTGGACTTCGCCCGGCCTCGTGGCGAACGCGTTGGCGCTGGTGGCGGCACTGCTCAACGCGGCGTTCGGCTACTGCCTCGGCTGCCAGATGTACCTGGTGCTCCGTCGGTTCGCACCGGCCGGACTGTCCACAACAGACACTCGATAACCGACGAGATTGGAAGAAGGAGTCGCTCGATGAGTCGTGAAGAGGTCCTGGTCTCCACCGATTGGGCCGAGCAGAACCTGAACACCGACGGTGTCGTGTTCGCGGAGGTGGACGAGGACACGACCGCCTACGACGGCGGTCACATCCCCGGGGCCATCAAGCTGGACTGGAAGAACGAGCTGCAGGACCACGTCCGCCGCGACTTCGTCAACCGGGAGGGCTTCGAGAAGCTGCTGTCCGCCAAGGGCATCGGCAACGACGACACCGTGATCCTCTACGGCGGCAACAACAACTGGTTCGCCGCCTACGCCTACTGGTACTTCAAGCTGTACGGGCACTCCGACGTCAAGCTGCTCGACGGCGGCCGCAAGAAGTGGGAGCTCGACGGCCGCGAGCTGACCAAGGAGGAGCCGAACCGGGCCGCCACCGCCTACAAGGCGCAGGAGCCCGACGCCTCCATCCGCGCCTTCCGCGACGAGGTCGTCGACGCGATCGGCAACAAGAACCTCGTCGACGTGCGGTCGCCTGACGAGTTCGCAGGCAAGCTGCTGGCCCCGGCGCACCTGCCGCAGGAGTCCGCGCAGCGCGCCGGCCACATCCCGTCGGCGATCAACGTGCCGTGGAGCAAGGCTGCCAACGAGGACGGCACCTTCAAGTCCGACGAGGAGCTGAAGCAGGTCTACGGCGAGGCCGGGCTGGACACCGGCAAGGACACCATCGCCTACTGCCGGATCGGGGAGCGTTCGTCGCACACCTGGTTCGTGCTCCGGGAACTGCTCGGGCACACCAACGTCAAGAACTACGACGGTTCGTGGACCGAGTACGGCTCGCTGGTCGGCGTGCCGATCGAGAACCCCCAGGAACAGGGAGCGTGAGCATGAGCGCCAACGGATGCGGTGCGCCGCAGCAGGGCACCACGACGGTCGCCGCCGACACCGACCAGGTGGTGGTGACCGGCAAGGTGCGCGCCGGTGACCAGCCGGTGGGCGGTGCGTTCGTCCGGCTGCTGGACGGCTCCGGCGAGTTCACCGCCGAGGTCGTGTCGTCGGCCGAGGGCGAATTCACCTTCTACGCGGCGCCGGGCAGCTGGACCGTCCGCGCGCTGCACCGGGACGGCAAGGGCCAGGCCGACGTCTCGGCCGAGGGCCCGGGCGTCCACCCGGTGGACATCGCGGTGGCCTGACGGCTGGAGCAGGCCGAGAAGGGGCCGGTGCCGATCGCGGCACCGGCCCCTTCGGCGTCTCAGCGCCTGTTGTTTCCGCCACCGGAACCGCTGCGCGAGGTGAGTGCGCAGACAGGCACTCAGCGGCCCGCGGCGGCCTTGGAGTGCAGCAGCGCGAAGGCGCGCTCGTCGCGGTCCTGGGCCGCCGGGTCCGAGCCCTCGGTGCAGCCGACGGTGACGAAGTCGAGCACGTCCCAGCCGGTGCGGTCGAACAGCCTGCGCAGGCCGGTCTCGGAGAAGATCCAGAAGTTGGTGGCGTCGTTGTTGGCCTCCCGCGGGTCCAGCAGGTAGGCCACCGGCTGGTCCTTCAGCCGCGTCTGGTGGTCGGGGGCGAGCTGGGCGATCCGGGTGGAGACGAAGCACAGGTCGGCCCGCGCCGACAGCGCCTCCAGCACGTAGAACGGGTTCTTCAGGTGGTAGAGCAGCCCGAGGAAGAACACCGCGTGGTAGTGCTCGGCGGGCAGGTCGAACTGGCTGTCCAGGTCGATCTCGTGCACCCGCGTGGACGACGACAGCTCCTCCACCAGCCTGCGGGCGCCGCGCAGGCCGTTGAAGTTCGTCGGCGCGTTGTCGATCAGGTCGACCTGGCAGCCGAGCTCGGACTCCAGGAAGAAACCGAAGTCGCCGTCGGCCGCGCCGATGTCGGCGACGCGGCCGCCCGCGATGGAGTCGAACACCGAGCGCCGCGGCCCGGACAGCAGCGCGTCCAGGTGCAGGATGTTGGCCATCGTGTCGTACGGGTACCAGCCGAACTCGGCGGGCGCGATCTTCTCCTTGCGGGCGAGCAGGTCCTCCCGGTAGGCCAGCGCCCGCTCGCGCAGGGTGTCGAAGTCCATCAGTTCCGTCCAGTTCCTCACCTGATGCGTCGCCCCAGATCATGCCCGACGCCACACCCCACCGGGGCCTCGCGGTGGTTATCCTCTTGCACGTGGACCTGATTGCTTTCCTGCACTACTCGCTCGTCGGCATGCTCGGCCTCGCCACCATCGCGGTGCTGTGGTTCGCCTTCTACGTGGTGTACCGCCTCTACAACGACTGAGCTCCTGACCAGGTAACCTTCGTCCGATGACTTCGAGTGACCAGCCGGAGCGCGGCTCGGGCGACGCGGCCGTGCAGGCCGCCGCCGAGCGCGCCGAGCAGACCCGCGGGCGCAACGTCCCGCAGTTCGACGACCTGCCCGGCGTCGGCGACACCGCGAACCTGCGGCTCGGCGCGGAGCTGAACCAGGCGTGCCTGGCGCTGCTGCCGCTCGTCGGCGTGTGGCGCGGCGACGGCGAGGCCAAGCACCCTGCGCTGCCGGAGTCGTACTGGTTCCGCCAGCAGGTGACCTTCGCCCACGACGGGCGGCCGTTCGTGTTCTACGAGAGCCGCGCATGGCGCCTCGACCGCGAGGGCGGTGAGGTCGTCGCGCCCGACTTCCGCGAGGTCGGCTGGCTGCGCCCGCAGGCCGACGACACCATCGAGTTCCTGCTGGTGCACGCGGGTGGCGTCTCGGAGATGTTCTTCGGCAAGCCGCGCAACCAGACCACCTGGGAGTTCGCCACCGACGCGGTGATCCGCACGCCCAGCGCCGAGGACGCCACCGCCGCGAGCCGCCTCTACGGCGTCGTGGAGGGTGCGCTGGCCTACGTCGAGGAGCGCGCGACCTCCGAGCACGAGCTCCAGCCGCGCCTGTCGGCCAAGCTGGACCGCGTCGTCGGCTGATCCCCTCGGAACCCGCGAAGGGCCCGCTCGTGCGCGAGCGGGCCCTTCGTGCCGGCAGCCTGTCTTTGATCTTCGAAGCGGCACCGGCCGCTTGGCCCACCCTCGTGGTGAGTTCGAAGACAGCCGCCGAGCGGGCTCAGTAGTTCGACTCGTAGAGCTTGCTGAGCTCGGCGTGCAGGTCGGCGTCGGCGGCGATGCGGGTGCCGTCGACGGTGTGCACCTGGGTGAGCAGCCGGACGCTGGAGGCCAGCCAGAGCCCGTCGGCCCGCAGCAGCTCCTCGGCGGGGAAGGTCTCCACCCGGGTCTGCCAGCCCGCCTCCTCCGCGGCGCGGAACACCGCGCCCTGCGTGGTGCCCCGCAGGATGCCGGTGCTGGGCGGAGTGGTGTAGAGGGTGCGGCCCTTGGCGAGCACGACGGTGGAGGTCGGTCCCTCCAGGACCGTGCCGTCGGTGGCCACGAAGATGACCTCGTCGGCGCCTCGGGACTCAGCCTCCCGCATCGCGGCCATGTTGACCGCGTAGGACAGGGTCTTGGCCGACAGCAGCAGCCAGGGGGCGCGCTCCATCAGGTCGGGCGCGATGCCGCGGTCCAGGGTCGCCACGGACACGCCGTCCCGGCGCTTGCGGATCGTGTCCGGCCCGATCTGCATGCCCATCGCGAAAGCCGAGGGGGTGCCGTCACCGCCGTCGACGCCGCGCGAGCAGACCAGCTTGAGCGCCATCTGCCCGTCGGTCTCCCACGGCCAGTTGTCGATCACGGCGTCCACCGCGCGCTCCCACGCGGACCGCTCCGGCAGCCGCATCTCGAGCAGCCGGGCGGAGCGCTCCAGCCGGTCCAGGTGCGGCCCGAGCTCCCGCGGCTTGCGGTCGGCGACCAGGATCGTCTCGAAGACGCCGTCCCCGCGCATCACGCTGAGGTCGTCAGCGCGCAGCAGCGGCGCCTCCGGATCGGCCAGGGTCCCGTCTAGAAGTGCCAGTACGCGCATGAGCGCAGCCTAGGACCTCCGGCGCGATCCCGACCGGCGGCATCCGGCTGCGACCCGGTCCGCGGCTGCGCGGAGTTACGATCGATGAGGCCAAGCCGACGCGCCGAACACAGGAGCAGGCAGTGACAGACCGGGGATCGCTGCGCAGCACCCTGCACCAGCGCGGCATGCGGATGACCCCGCAGCGCCAGCTCGTGCTGGACGCGGTGCGCGAGCTGGAGCACGCCACGCCGGAGCAGGTCTGCAAACGGGTCCAGGGCACCGCCGCGACGATCAACATCACCACCGTCTACCGGGCGCTGGACCTGCTGGAGGAGCTCGGGCTGGTCCGCCACACCCACCTCGGGCACGGCGCACCCACCTACTCGGTCGAAGAGCACGAGCACGTGCACCTGGTGTGCCACCGCTGCGACGACATCGACGAGGTCCCGACCGAGCTGCTCGGCGACCTCGCCGACCGGCTCGACGCGGCGCGCGGCTTCACCCTGGACGCCACGCACCTGGCGTTGTCCGGTGTGTGCCGCAAGTGCCGCGAAGCAACCCCCCACGTCGAGGAGCGTCGATGAACTCACCCTTGCTGGAGCTGCCCGGCGCGGTCCCGCCGCCGGACGACTCGGCGGACCCCGGAGTGCCGTGGCACTTCGGCGACCCGTTCGCCGAGCAGCGCTCCGCGACCAGGTCGGCCGTGGTGGTCGACCGGTCGCACCGGCAGGTGATCGCGGTGCCCGGCGAGGAGCGGCTGAGCTGGCTGCACCTGGTCCTGTCGCAGCACATGACCGAGCTCCCGGACGGCCGGGCCACCGAGGCGCTGGTGCTGGACAGCCACGGCCACGTCGACTGCCACGTGATGGTCGCCCACCACGAGGGCGTCGTGTACCTGGACACCGAGCCGGGCGCGCAGGCGACCAGCGCGTTGCCGAGCCTCGGCGTGGACGGCAGGCAGTCGCTGCTGGAGTACCTGGAGGCGATGCGGTTCTGGTCCAAGGTCGAGCCGCGCGACGCGAGCGAGGAGTTCGCGCTGCTGTCGGTCATCGGCCCGGACGCCGCCCAGCTCCTGTCGAAGTTCGCGACCGTCCCGTCCGGAGGCGACGAGGTCGCCGGCCTGCCGGGCGGCGGGTTCGTCCGGACGGTCCCGTTCCGCGGGCTGTTCACCGCCGACCTGGTGGTGCCGCGCGCGGACCTGGTCGAGTGGTGGACGAAGCTGACCGACGCGGGCGTGCGTCCGGCCGGGACGATGGCCTACGACGCGCTGCGGGTCGAGGCGCTGCGTCCGAGGGTCGGATTCGAGACCGACGACCGCGCGATCCCGCACGAACTGGGCTGGGTGCACGTCGCCGCACACGTTGCCAAGGGCTGCTACCGCGGTCAGGAGACCGTGTCCAAGGTGCACAACGTCGGCAAGCCGCCGCGGCGGATGGTGCTGCTGCACCTGGACGGCTCGGTGGAGATCCGGCCGGAGACCGGTGATCCGGTGTGGCACGGGGAGCGCAAGGTCGGCCGGGTCGGGACGGTGGTCCTGCACCACGAGCTGGGCCCGGTCGCGCTGGCGCTGCTCAAGCGCACCGCACCGGTGGACACCGAGCTGGTGGCGGGCGACCCGGAGCAGGACCGGGCGGTAGCCGCGGCCGTCGACCCCGACTCGGTCCCGCCGGACACCGGCGAGCCGCCGGGGAGGATCGCCGCGCAGGGCCTGAAGGGCCGCTGATCATCCGCCGCGCGCCCGCGCCGGCCGCCGCCCGGCGCCGCCGGTGGAGCCGAGTGGTGCGGACGATCCCCGCGCGCCGGGGCCGCGCTGTGCCAGTATCGACGGCATGACAGCTCTGCCGAACGGCACGGTCCTGTCCGTGGCACCGACGGGGGTGCACTCCGCCGACGACGTACCGGGTCTGCCGGTCTCGCCGGAGGAGGTCGCCCGCTCGGTGGCCGACTGCGAGCGCGTCGGCGCGTCGGTGGTCGACCTGTTCCCGCGGGCCGACACCGTCCTCGCCGACGTGGTGATGGCGGTGCGGGAGCGGTCGACGCAGCTCATCCGCATCACCGCGCACGCCCGGTCCGAGCCGCTGGGCGCGCTGCTGGACTCCGGAGCCGACATCGTCGTCTGCCCGCTCGGCGCACCCGACGGGTTCGCCGACGACCTCCGGGCGCGGGCCGCCGCGCTGGGCACGGCCGTCCACTACGAGGCGACCAGCCTCGACGAGCTGCGCAAGCTGCCCCCGGACGCCTCGCACGTGGTGCTGGTGTTTGACGGGCAGGGTATGCCTGGTGACGTGCGGACGTTCTCGGCGGCGCTGGATCTGCTGCCCGAAGGGGTCTCCTACACCGCGGCCGGTGCGGGAGACGCGAGCATGCCGGTGATGCTGGCGGCGCTCGCCGCGGGCGGTCACCTGCGGGTCGGGCTGGCCGACACCACCGAGTACGCCGAGGACACCCCGGCCCGCGACAACGCGCAGCTCGTCGCGCGTGCCGCCGGACTGGCCAAGATCGCCCAACGACCTCCGCTGGCCGACGCCGCGGAGGTCCTCACCTGACAGCAGTGCCCGGACGAGGTCAGCGGAAGTGCTGGCGGGTACGCACGAGTTACCGGAGGATGGACACGTGATCGAAGTCCGCCCGGGTGGACGGCGCCGAATCGACAGGGTCCTGTCCCCGGATTACGCCAGTGGCATCGAGGAACGCGAGCTGGGCGAGGTCCGCGGGCTTCGCGACGAGGCCGCGCAGGAGGAGACCGACCTCTCCTACCTGCGCAGGGTGCTGCACGCGCGGATCGACATCGTGCGCGCAGAGCAGCGCAGGCGGCGCGATGGCGGCTCCGCCTCGGTGGTCGAGCAGCTGGTCAACATCCTGTCCGACAACGCGGTCGGCCCGGCCGCCGGTTCCGGGCGGTACCAGACGATCGAGCCGTCGCGGGCCGAGGCGCACCGCAGGCACGTCGAGGCGCTGGTCTCCGACGTCGACCTCTCCGACGTGATGTCGCTGTCGGACGCCAAGCTCGACACCACGCTGCACCACTACACCGCCGAGGAGGACTCGGTGTCGGCGCGGCGCCGCGAGGTGCAGCAGGTCGTCGACCGGCTCAACGCCGAGATCGCCCGCCGCTACCGGGAGGGCGCGGCCTCGGTCGACCAGCTCCTGGCGGAGGAACGCGACAAGTCGTGAGGACCGGCGGGCCGGTGGACCCGGCCGAACCACCGACCCACCGGGTCCGGTCGTGAACCGCCCGGTCCCGCTGGTCGAGGTCGTCCGCGACGGCATGCGCGAGGGCCTGCACCACGGCTCGGTCGTCGTGCTGGGCTCCGACGGCTCGGTTCTGCGCGCGGTGGGCGATGTGGACTCGCCGATGTACCCGCGCTCCTCGAACAAGCCCGCGCAGGTCGTCGGCATGCTGCGGGCGGGGCTGGAGCTGCCCGACGACGCCGACGTCGCGCTCGCCGCCGCGTCCCACAACGGCGAGCCCGACCACGTCCGGCGCGCCCGGGAAGTGCTGCGCCGGCACGGTCTCGCCGAGGACGCGCTCGGTTGCCCACCGGACTGGCCCTTGCTCGACAGCGCGAGGGACGAGCTGATCGCTTCGGGCCACGGCAAGCGGCCGATCACCATGAACTGCTCGGGGAAGCACGCGGCGATGCTCGCCACGTGCGTCCTGCGCGGCTGGTCCACTGAGGACTACCTGGATCCGCGGCACCCGTTGCAGGTGGCGTTGTGCGAAACCGTGGCGGATCTGTGCGGTGGGCAGGTGCGGGTGACCGCAGTGGACGGTTGCGGCGCGCCGCTGTTCGCGATGCCGCTCACCGGATTGGCACGCATGTTCCGGAATCTGGCCCTCAGCGGCGATCTCGGCCGCCGCGTGGCGGACGCGATGCGCGGCCACCCCTGGCTCGTCGCGGGGACCGGCAGGCTGGACACGGAGCTGATGCGGGCGGTCCCGGGTCTGCTGTCCAAAGAGGGCGCGGAGGGCGTCTTCGCCTTCGCACTGCCTGATGGGTGTGCGGTCGCGGTGAAGATCGCCGACGGAGCGGCCCGCGGCAGGGCACCGGTGGCCGTCGGGGCGCTGCGTGCGTTCGGCGTGGACGGCCCCGCGCTCGACGCGCTGGGCGAACCGCCGGTGCTCGGCGGAGGCCGGCCGGTCGGCGCCGCACGCCTGCTCCCGGACGTCTTCTGACCCACCGCGACACTTCCGCCACCAGCGCCTGGCGATCTAACGTGTTCGCATGTTGACACGATCGTTTCACATTTCGGGACGCGCCCATGTGCGCTGATCAGTACACCCACGGACACCACGAGAGCGTGCTGCGGTCGCATCGCTGGCGCACGGCGGAGAACTCGGCGGCCTACCTGATCCCGCACCTGCGGTCCGGCCAGGACGTCCTCGACGTCGGCTGCGGGCCGGGAACGATCACAGTGGACCTCGCCGGGCTGGTCGGCCCCGGCACGGTCCTCGGCGTCGACAACGTCGACGAACCGCTGCGGACCGCGCGGGCCGAGGCCGAAGCGCGAGGCACCGCCAACGTCGCGTTCCGCACCGCCGACGTCTACCACCTGCCGTTCCCCGACGACTCCTTCGACGTCGTGCACGCCCACCAGGTGCTGCAACACCTCACCGACCCGGTCGCCGCTCTCCGTGAGATGCGCCGGGTGTGCCGGTCCGGCGGCGTCGTGGCCGCACGCGACGCCGACTACGGCGGCATGCGCTGGTCACCCGACAACAGCGGGCTGGCCGACTGGCTCGACCTCTACCGCCGCGTGGCGCACCACAACGACGCCTACCCCGACGGCGGCCGGATGCTCAAGGGCTGGGCGCTGGAGGCCGGCTTCACCGATGTCACCTGCACCGCGACGGCGTGGTGCTTCGCGACGCCGGAGGAACGGGCGTGGTGGGGCGGCCTGTGGGCGGACCGGGTCCGCATGTCGTCCTTCGCCGAGCAGGCCGTCACCGCCGGACTGGCCACGCGGGAGCGGCTCGACGAGCTGGCCGCCGCGTGGCACGAGTGGACCGAGGCCGCCGACGGCTGGTTCGCCGTCCTCAACGGCGAGATCATCTGCCGCCCCTAGGGATCGCTCATGGACGTTCACGATGTCGGCGATCCCGGATTGACAAGGCTTCCGAGGTTCTGAAGAGTTCCCCGAGATGGTCGGCAGCAGCGCCGCCGCGTCGCTCAGTTGTAGCGCTCGCGGGCGGCGAACTCGGACCAGAAGTCGCGCAGGGCCTCGTAGCGCTCGCCGACCTCGCCCGCGTCACCGGACTCCATCGCGTCGACGATCGCGTGCACGTCCTCGGCCGAGGTGTCGGCCATCAGGTCGCTGTCGCTCATCATCTGCACCAGGCCGCCGTAGTCCAGCTCGACGGCGGAGTGCGGGTGGAAGCGCTCCAGCCAGCGGCCGGTCTCCCGCAGGATCTTGGTCGGACCCTCCTCGCCGAGCGACTCCCGCGCCACCGAGTGCGCCCGCGCGACCCGGCGGCGCGCGTCGGCCATCGGAGCCCGCCAGGAGACCCGCTTGCGGCTGCCGTCCGCCGAGGCGACCAGCCTGCGCTCGGTGGGGTCGACCAACACGAACCAGGGCAGCGGGACCGTCCACGTCGACGACAGCACGTGCACCGCCTTGCCCGCGAGCTCCCCGACCACCGCGCTGGCGTGGACCCTGGCCTTCTCCACCGGCAACGACAGCACCGCCGAGCGCAGCGGGATCTCGGCGTCACCGAGGAAACCGACCAGCGCCGCGGCCGACCGGCCGCGCAGGTCCATCGGGCACACCAGCGGGCCGGGTCCCACGGTGGCGGCCGGTCCGGTGGGGACGTCCTCCGGCTCCAGGACCATGACCTCCCGCGCCTCCAGCGCATGTCCGTCCGGCGACTCGCCGGGCAGCAGCCGGGGCGGCGCGGCGACCTGGCTGCGCAACCACACGTCCTGTTCGCGGACCCCCGCCTCGAAGGGCTCCACCGGGCTGTTGCGCACCGCGGAGGCCAGCGCCTCGCGCAGCGGGGAGTCGAATGAGGACAGGGGTTCGTACACCCTCAGGTAGGCGACGAACGGCTCTGGCACAGCGAGCATCGTCCCATGCCCGGTGAGGACGGCTTCGGCAGGCCGCCGAGGCGCCCCGCGAGCCCCGGACCGACCGGCCGGAAGGTCCGCGAACAGCGCCCCGGCGGCACCGCGCCGACCCGCACCGACGGGGTGGGGCGTACGTCACCGACGACACGTGGACTCAGTGCAGGCACCACGTCGCATCGAACCGCATCGACACGGTACGGTAGTTACAGGAAAAGTTGTCGAGATCATGCGGGGCCGCCGTTCCCCTGGCCGCCCCGCGCACCCTGCGCGAGGGGGTCGAGCCATGGGGCGCGGCCGGGCTAAGGCCAAGCAGACGAAGGTGGCCCGCGAGCTTAAATACAGCTCCCCCGCCATGGACGTCGAGGCGTTGCAGCGCGAGCTGTCCTCGGAGTCACCTGGCGAGCGGTCCGACGAGGACCGCGACGACTCATACGACGACGGGTACGACGACTACCGGCGTTGACGCACAACTCCACCGAGTGAGCAGCACGCAGGTGCTGCTCACTCGGTGGTCTGTGCTGCCGGAAGCCGCCGTGATCCAACCCGTGGCGGGTGGGTTGACGAGCTGTGGTCACCACATGCCCGTCCGGTGTGCGGCGATGAGCTCCACGACGCACACCCGACGGGCATGAACATCCCTATTCGAATCCGACGACCGACGTGAGTGGCGCCGCCAACCCGGCGACCGCCGCTCGCGTCGATGTCGTGCCCAGGGATCGAACGCCTTGCGGGCAAGGCCAAGCGCAGCGCGGCCAAGGCACCTGAAGCGGATCGGCACTGCCGGCGACGGAACTCCCGTTCCCAGCGGCAATCCCGCGCACGGTGCAGCCGTCACGCAGCAAGCGCACTCTCCACCCGCAAGTGGGCCAGAGCAGCGGATGAAGGCATCCGAGCCGGGAAAAGCCGTTTCGAGCCCGGAAGACGTTGGGGCTGGTCGAAACCCAGGCCGGGAACGCTCAACAAGCTGAAGGAGCACCGGGCAAAGCGACCACCGCACCGTGGGGGCCTGCGGGGGCTCGGCCCCCGCAAGGAAAAGAGGCCCGAGCGAAGGCGCGCAGCGCCGAAGAAGCGAGGGCCGGTGTGCGGGCCGCCTCTCGGCGGGTGGCTCTGCAAGGCTCCAGCCGAACGGTATTCCAAGCAGGCGCTTGTTGGAGCCCGGGGGCACGCGCACACCGGCGCCCCGTACAACGGCCGGGCGCGGCGGATGATTCCCGGTGCGGTTCAGTCGTTGTGGTGAACGTGGTGGACGACGGCGTGGCCCTTGCCACGGCCGATCATCCACTTGTTCAGCGGCCAGGTCACCACGAACGCGACCGCCAGCGAGAACGCCAGCGCCGCCCAGAACAGCACCGACAGCGGCCCGGCGTCCATCGCGCCGGGAACGATGACCATGACCGCGTTGTCCACGATCTCCATGACCGTGATGGACAGCGTGTCGGCGGCCAGCGCGAGCTTGAGAGCGGCGGCGAGGCCGACTCCGGTGCGCAGGACGCCGCGCATGGTTAGCGCGTAGCCGAACACGAACGCGAGGACGACCGCGAGCACGATGGTCGTGGCGTCGTGCAGTCCGAGTGCGGTGCCGATCACCATGCCGAGGACCTCGCCGATCGCGCAGCCGGTCAGGCAGTGCAAGGTCGCCGATGCGGCCACCGACCAGGAAGCCTTGGACGCCGTCGTCATGAGCTCACCCCCGCACCCGGCAACGCTTACCCCCTGGGGGTAAATTCCCGGACATGCGGACGAACCGGCGAGGCGGCGGGCTGACCCGCCTTGTCCTCATCGCGCTCGTCCTGTTCGGCGTCGTTGCCATGCACCAGCTTCCGGTGCCGCACGAGGCGCCGCCACCGACCGCCGTGGAGCACGTCCACAGCGCGCACGACGCGCAACAGCAGCACCACGAGCGGTCGAGCTCGGACTGCTGCGACATGCGGGGCTCCGGCCACTCCTCCCTCCACCTGTGCCTGGCGATCATCGCCGCCGCCGCGCTGGGGCTACTGGCGCTGTGGTGGGCGGGAACCGCCCGCCCGTTCCGGCGCACGCTGTTCCACCGGCTCATCGACGGCAGGCGGCGGCACCTCCCGCCGCCCTGCGTGGTTCCCGACATCTACCGCCTGCGGGTGCTCCGGCTGTGACGGGTCAGGCCGGTCCGGTTCCCACCGGACCGGAGCCCGGACACGCCTGAGTTCAACCCGAGGAGACTTCTGATGAGCACGCGCTCATTGGCCGCCGCGATGGTGGCCGCTTCCGCACTGTTCGCCGCCGGTTGCGCGACCGGGGCCCAGACCCAGACACCACCCGCCGCTCCGCAACAGCAGCAGAGCGCCTTCAACCAGGCAGACGTCGCGTTCGCCCAGGGCATGGTTCCGCACCACCGGCAGGCGATCGAGATGGCCGACCAGGTGCCGAGTCGTACCACCGACCCCGCCGTCGTCAGCCTCGCGGACCGCATCCGCGCCGCACAGCAGCCCGAGATCGACCAGTTGGGCGGATGGCTGGCGGCGTGGGGCGCGGCCGGGAGCGGTGGTCACGAAGGCCACGACCCGGGCGGGCAGCCCGCGCAGGGGCACGGCGAGCACGGCCGGCCCGGCCACGCCGGGGAGTCCGGCGACGGCATGGGTCACGACATGGCCGGGATGATGAGCGCCGACGACATGCGGGTGCTGGAACAGGCCCGCGGCCCGGCGTTCGACGAGATGTGGCTGCGGATGATGATCGAGCACCACCGCGGCGCCGTGGACATGGCCGCGACCGAGCTGCGGGACGGCCGGAACCCCGACGCCAGGGCGATGGCCCAGCGGATCATCGACTCGCAGCAGGCCGAGATCGACGAGATGACGGCGCTGCTGCAGCGCTGACGAAACACCGATCGGGCCTGCACGGACTCCGCGCGGGCCCGACCGGTCGCGTCAGGTGGAGGCCCGGGTCAGAACCGGGGGTGGTTGCCGCGCAGGACGACGCGGTCGTGCTCGCCGGCCTCCTCGACCGTCGGCTGCTTGGCGACCTCGCCCAGCACCCACGCGGGGACGTGGCGGGCGGTGAGCACCGCCAGCGCGCGGTCGACGTCCTCGGCGGTGACCACGGCGACCATGCCGACGCCCATGTTGAACGTCTGCTCCATCTCCGAGGTCTCGACCCGGCCGCGCTGGGCGATCAGCCGGAACACCGGGTCCGGCGTCCAGGTGCCGCGGTCGAGCACGGCCGTCAGGCCCTCCGGGATGACCCGGGCGAGATTCGCCGCCAGGCCACCACCGGTGACGTGCGCGAACGTGCGGACTTCGGCCTCGGCGGCCAGCGCGAGGCAGTCCTTGGCGTAGATGCGGGTGGGTTCGAGAAGTTCCTCGCCGAGCGTGCGGCCGAACTCCTCGACGTGCCCGGACAGCGGCATCCGCGCGATGTCCAGCAGCACCTTCCTGGCCAGCGAGTACCCGTTGGAGTGCAGGCCGGAGGAACCCATCGCGATCACCACGTCGCCGGGGCGCACGCGGTCCGGGCCGAGCATCGAGTCGGCCTCGACCACGCCGACGCCGGTCGCCGACACGTCGTACTCGCCCTCGCTCATCAGCCCGGGGTGCTCGGCGGTCTCGCCGCCCAGCAGCGCGCAGCCTGCCTGCACGCAGCCCTCCGAGATGCCCTTGACCACGGCCGCCACCCGCTCCGGAACCACCTTGCCGACGGCGATGTAGTCCTGCAGGAACAGCGGTTCGGCACCGCAGACGACCAGGTCGTCGACGACCATGGCCACCAGGTCGATGCCGATGGTGTCGTGCAGGTCGAGCGCGTGCGCGACGGCGAGCTTGGTGCCCACGCCGTCGGTGGAGGAGGCCAGCACGGGCTCCTTCCAGCGGTCCAGCTTGAGCTGGAACAGCCCGGCGAAGCCGCCGAGCGAGCCCAGCACCTCGGGCCGGGTCGCGCGCTGGGCCCAGGGCTTGATCAGCTCGACGGCCTGGTCACCCGCCTCGATGCTCACGCCCGCCGCGGCATAGGTGGCGGACGGTTGCTCGTTGTTCACGCTCGACCCCGACAGCAGGTCTTCGGACACGACTGGCTCCACATCTGGTGCGAGTTTGCGATTCGCCGGACGCGCGACTGTGTAGCACGACCCACGCTACGCGCGTCAGGCGAACCCCTGAGGTATCTGACCGGCCCGGATCAGGGCCGGCGCAGGGCGTCGGCCGCCCCGTAGCCCGCGGGCTGGACCGGCTCCGCCGGCCCGGAGAGCCCCCTGTCCCCCATGCCTTCCAGGAGGTACTTGCCGATCTTGGCGTCCTCGGGCAGCGGGATCGGGTACTCGCCGTCGAAGCACGCCGCGCACAGCCGGGTGCGCGGCTGCTCGGTCGCCGCGATCAGCCCATCGAGCGACACGTGACCGAGGCTGTCCGCCCCGATCGAGCGGCGCACGCCGTCGAGGTCGAGGCCGTTGGCGATCAGCTCCGCGCGGGAGGCGAAGTCGATGCCGTAGAAGCAGGGCCACTTGACCGGCGGCGAAGCGATGCGGACGTGCACCTCGATGGCGCCCGCCTCGCGCAGCATGCGCACCAGGGCGCGCTGGGTGTTGCCGCGCACGATGGAGTCGTCGACCACGACCAGCCGCTTGCCGCGGATGACCTCGCGCAGCGGGTTCAGCTTCAGCCGGATGCCGAGCTGGCGGATGGTCTGCGACGGCTGGATGAAGGTCCGCCCGACGTAGGCGTTCTTGACCAGCCCGTTGCCGTAGGGGATGCCGGAGGCCTGCGCGTAGCCGATCGCGGCGGGCGTGCCGGACTCCGGGACCGGGATGACCAGGTCGGCCTCGACCGGGTGCTCGGCGGCGAGCTTGCGGCCGATCTCGACGCGGGTGCTGTGCACGGACCGGCCGGAGATGGTGGTGTCGGGCCGGGCCAGGTAGACGTACTCGAAGACGCAGCCCTTCGGCTTCGGGTTGGCGAAGTGCGAGGAGCGCAGGCCGTCGGCGTCGATGGCCAGCAGCTCGCCCGGCTCGACCTCGCGCACGAAGGAGGCGCCCACTATGTCCAGCGCCGCCGTCTCGCTGGCCACGACCCAGCCGCGCTCCAGCCTGCCGAGCACCAGCGGGCGCACGCCCTGCGGGTCGCGGGCGGCGTAGAGGGTCGACTCGTCGGCGAAGACCATCGAGAACGCCCCGCGCACGGTCGGGAACAGCTCCATCGCCGCCTGCTCGATGCCCTTGTCGGCGGCGTGCGCGGCGAGCAGCCCGCACACCAGGTCGGAGTCGCTGGTGGCGCGGTCGCAGCCGTTGGCGGGCGAGGAGGTGTTCGCCGAGGAGTCCACGCCCTCGGCCGCCACGCGCTCCTGCAGCTCGGCGGTGTTGACCAGGTTGCCGTTGTGGCCCAGCGCCAGGCCGCTGCCGGTCGCGGTGGTGCGGAAGGTGGGCTGCGCGTTCTCCCAGGATCCGCCGCCGGTGGTGGAGTAGCGGGCGTGCCCGACTGCGACGTGGCCGCGCAGCGAGGCCAGCACCTGCTCGTTGAACACCTGGCTGACCAGGCCGAGATCCTTGTAAACCAGCACCTGCGAGCCGTCGCCGACGGCGATGCCCGCCGCCTCCTGGCCGCGGTGCTGGAGGGCGAACAGTCCGTAGAAGGTCAGTTTGGCGACTTCCTCGCCCGGCGCCCACACGCCGAACACGCCGCACTCCTCGCGCGGGACGTCCTGCTCCAGCGGGTCGGCTGCCGATGGCGCCGGTGGCTGGGGTGCCGGGGAAGTCGGGGACGTGCTGACTGTCAGGTCCGGGTCGGGCCGGTCGGTGACCACCGAGAACTCCCTGGGGACGGAGCCGGAGTTACACCTCATTGTAAGGCGTTCGTGTCCTGCCGTTCTCCGAAGCCCCGTTGAGGCTGGTCACAGCACGGGCAGTGGCGGCTCGTGACCGGTATCGCAGGCCGTCACCCCCGGCGCCCTCCGAGCAGGTGGCGGAAGGCGCGCTCGGCGCGGGAGCCGGGTTTCGGCCGTGATGAAGACGATCTGCTGGTCGTCGTCGTGGACCGGCAGCACGTCGCAGTTGACGCGGAGCCGCCCGGCCCCGGGATGGTGATCACCTTCGTGCGGTGACCGGGTGCGTGCACGGGAAGGGTGCCCCAGAGCTCGCGGAACTCCTCGCTGTTCGCACGCAGCTCCGCCAGCAGGCGGGACAGCCGTTCGTCGCCCGGGTAGCGGGCGCCCGCGGCCCGCAGGCGTGCCGCCGCGATCCGGCCGAACTCCTCCGACCCGGAGCTCTCGCGGTTCCCGAGCCGCAGGAAGTGCCGCCGGGCCAGGTTCGGCTCCCCGCGCAGGTCGCCAGGAGGGCGTCGGCGAGGGGGTTCCAGGCGATGACGTCGTACGTGGCGTCGGTGACGACGGCCCCCGCGTCCGGCATGCGGTGCGGCATCTCGGCGACGTGCGGCCGGACGCGGCGGACGGGGCGGGCGGGCGGTGCCGCGCTCGCACCGGCCAGCCGGAAGAGGTGCGCGCGCTCGGCAGGCGGGAGCCGGAGGGCGTCCGCGAGCGCCTCCAGGACGTGCTGCGACGGCCGCGGGCCGCGCGCCTGCTCCAGGCGGACGCAGTAGTCGACGGACATGTTGGCCAGGAGGGCGACCTCCTCGCGGCGCAGCCCCGGGGTGCGGCGGTTCCCTCCGGCGGGCAGGCCGACGCGCGCCGGGTCGAGCCGCGTCCGCCTGGTGCGCAGGAAGTGCGCGAGTTCCGTCCGTGTCATACCGCCTCCTCACGAGCTCCGGGGAGGATCGTCCGTACCTGGATGAGGGGTCCCGCCCCTTGGGAACGTCGGCGCATGAGCGATTCGACAGCGCTGGTCACCGGCGCCAACAAGGGTATCGGCAAGGAGATCGCCCGGAAGCTGGCCGAAGCGGGGCTGACGGTGCACGTCGGCTCCCGGGACACCGAGCGCGGCCGCCGGGCCATCGAGGAGATCGGCGGGGGTGCCCGGCTCCTGCACCTGGACGTCACCGACGCCGAAAGCGTCGCGGCCGCCGCTCGGCGGCACGGTGGACGTCCTGGTCAACAACGCGGGCATCTCGGAGACGCTCGCCTCGCCGCCCGAGTCCGACGTCGAGGAGTTCCGGCGGACCTACGAGACCAACGTTTCGGGGTCCTCGCGGTGACCAACGCCTTCCTGCCTGCTCTGCGCCGCTCTGCCTGTCCCCGCATCGTCAACGTCTCCAGCGGCACCGGGTCGCTGACCTGGAGCACCGGCACCAACCCGCAGTTCGCGGCCGGACACGGCGGAGCCTCCGCCTACCGGTCGTCGAAAGCCGCGCTCAACGCCCTCACCATCCACTACGCCCAGACGCTCGCCGACGAAGGCTTCAAGGTCAACGCGCTCGCGACCGGGCTGCGGGCAACGGACCTCAACCCCCGGGCCGCGGCTAGCGGCGGGGACCCGGCGGAGGGGCCGAGGGGGCCGTGCGGCTGGCACTACTGCCGGACGACGGCCCCACCGGCGCGTTCTTCTCGTGGGACGGGACACCGGTGCCGTGGTGAGCGCGGCCCGGTGGCCCTACTTCTCGAAGCGGACCTCCGGGAACCGCGGCGAGGGCCCGTCCAGCAGCGGCCGCTCACGGCCCCGCAGGTGGATGTCCAGGAACGCCGCCACGTACAGGCGGGTGATCCGGGCGGCACGTTCGCCGCGGATGGGCTCGTCCTCGAGTTCCGCGCCCATCTGCTCCCCCAGCAGCGAGTAGTCGGTGAAGGAGGAGTGCGCCGCCCCGGCGACCGAAAGCCACCGCTTCCAGCCGGTCAGGTTCGGCCACGTCCCGTCCCAGGACTCGTCGGCCCCTGGCCTGCCGTGCTGGTCGGACCCGAGCATCATGCACGGCCGGCCGAGATCGGTGTCCAACGCCGGGTGGAAGGTCCCGTCCATGTTGATCCCCGCGCGGACCCGCGGATCGGTGAGCATCACCCGCGCCGCACCGGCCCCACCCATGGAATGGCCGACCATCGCGATGCGGTCAGCGTCGATCTTCCTGCTCCAGAGAGGGTCCTCGCCGGTCAGCCGGTCGAGGACGAACGAGATGTCCGCGGCCCGCGAACCGGCCACCACCTCGCCGTCCGGATCGGCCCCGCACAGCAGGCAGCCGGTGACCCGCCCGTCCGGGAAGGTGATCGCGCTCGCCTCGTAGGTGTGGTCGATCGCGGCCACCGCGTATCCCCGGCTCGCCAGGTCCTCGGCCAGCCCGGTCAGCGACGTGCGCGGGAGCGAGAAGCCGGGCGAGAGCACCACGAGGGGAAACTCGCCGTCGACCGGCCGCACGCCGACGCGGGCGTGCGTGCGCGTGGTGCTCAGGACCTCGCCCGGTACGCCCGTCACCCCGGCCGACTCGAGGATCAGCTCGGACTCGGTCGGCGTCACGTACGCGGCGCGCGGCCCGTGCCGCGACTCGGACGGGTACCAGAGCGAGACCATCAGTTCCCTGCGTTCCTCCGGCACCCATGGGTCCGGGCGCGCGTCGTCGCGCAGGTGCAGGGCGGTCGTCCCGACCGCGTGCGGACCGGAAGGCTCCGGCAGCGCGAGCTTCGCGGTGTCCCGCGCGGCCGCGGCGTTCGGCGTCAGCACCAGCAACGCCACGGAGGCGGCGGCGATAGCACCAAGAGTTCGTCTCATGCCCCAAGATTCGTGCTTGCCCGCACTCCGCCTCGTCCGGAAGGCCCCTGGCTCAGCCCTGATCTACGGGGCTCACGGTCCCTGATCGGCGCTGACCAGGGGAAGCCACTGCGAGACGTCCGCGCGGGAGCCCGATGCGGTGAGCCTGCCGGAGTCGAGCGCTTGCGCCCACGTCAGACGGCCGGTGGCGAGCAGCAGCCAGGTCCGGGCGTCGGTCTCGACGACGTTCGGCGGGGTGCCGCGCGTGTGCTGCGGCCCCTCCACGCACTGGACCGCGGCGAACGGCGGCACCCGCACCTCGACGCTTCGACCGGGCGCGACCTGCTCCAACGTCCGCAGGCTCAACCGGACGGCGGCGGCGAGATCGGTTCGCGGCGGCTTCGGCTCCTCCTCGTCGGCCAGCCACGCGCGCACGGCGATCACGGCAGCGCGGAGTTCCCGGGGATCGACGGCTCGACGCTTGGACATGCCGACGAGCCTATGGCTCAGCGGACCCGCCCGGAGCGCAGCCCGGCGAGTACGGAGCGAACAAGCATTAGCCGCCGTAAAGCGTGTGACATTAAGGTGCGCGAGATGACGGATCAGTACGACGTTCTTGGCGAGACCTACGAACAGGTCAAGCGGATTCCGATCGGATCGGCCGAGGTCGCCACGCTGATGGCGGCCGTGCCGCCGCTCTCCGGGAAGTCGGTGCTGGACGTCGGATGCGGCACGGGCTTCTACCCGCGCCTGTTCCGCCGCGCCGGCGCGGAGGTGCTGGGTGTGGACTCGGCGGAGGAGATGATCGCGCACGCCCGACGCGTCGAGAGCGCCGAACCGCTCGGCGTGCGGTACGACCACATCGACGCCTCGGAACTGCCGGTGCTCGGAACGTTCGACGTGGTCACCGCGATATGGCTGGTCGGCTACGCCCCCGGGGCGGCCGCGCTGGAGCACATGCTGTCGTGTCTCGCCGCCAACGTTCGGCCCGGCGGCGACCTGGTCCTGCTGTACCCCAACCCGTATGCGGACTGGGACGGACTCGCCAACTACTCCCGCTATGGGCTGACCTGCACGCCCCTCGGGGAAGCGGACGGCCGGATCCGCACCACGGTGCGGGTGGAGGTCGAGCCACCGTTCGAGTTCGAGTCCTTCTACTGGCCACCGGGCGTTGTCGAGTCCTCGCTGGAGCGCGTGGGATTCACCAACCTGCACCGCCAGAGGACCGTCGTCCCCCCGGCAGAGCTGGAAGCGCGTGGGCCGGAGTTCTGGGAAGGACTGCTCGCCAACCCGACCTTCACGGTCCTGCGCGCACAGCTCACGGGCAGCGCGGCTCGAGGAGCTGGTTGAGCCGGACTTCGTCAGCCGATCTGCTCGGAGCGCAGCCCGCCGACGAAGCGGCGGAACGCGGCGGGGGAAACGGCGAGGATGTCGCCGTCGGGGTCTTTGGAGTCCCGGATCCCGACGACGGAGCCCGAGCGGGCGATCTCCACGCAGTTGAAGTTGTCCCCGCTGCGGCTCGACTTCCGCCATAAGGCTCCGGGCAGATCAGTGGCCTTCACGGGGCACCTCCGAGCTACGTGGTCTCGGCCATCACCGACTTGATCAGAGCGACGGATTCCTGCTCGTCGAGCATGTCGGCCTGGACGCTGTTCACCATCAGGTTATATCCACGCACGGCGTCTCTGTCGTACACGTATTCGGAGCCGTACAACGATTCCAGGTACACGACCTCTCTGCCACTGGGCAGGCTGAGCAGGTTGAAGTCGCCGAACATGGCTGCCCGGATACCACGTGCGGTGGGCAGGACGTTGATCGTCAAGTTCGGGAGTTCTCCCAGGTAGATCAGCCTTTCCAACTGATCGCGCATCACAGTGGCGTCCCCTGCGACCCGCCGGAGCACGGACTCCTCGATCACGGCGTGGACCTTCAACGGCTCATCTTCGAAAAGTCGTCGTTGCCGTTCCATCCGCAACTCCACGACCATGTCCTGCCGGTCGAGCGAAACACGGTGGCTCAGTGCCGTCACCGCCATCGCGTACCCCTCGGTCTGGAAAAGTGCCGGTATGCCCATCGGGTCGTAGCGGAACTCGCGGTCGGCCATGCCCTCCAGGCCGAGGAAGATGCCGAAGTCGTCGGAGACGACCTTGCGCCACGGTTCCCACCAGGCCGGGCCGTCGTCCTGGCTGGCGATGGCGACCACGCGGTCCACTTCGGACTGCGGGACACCGTAGTGCCTCAGCAGAACGGCGACCTCGTCCGGCTTCTGCCGGTACCGGCCGCTTTCCATGTGCGCGATCTTGCTCTGGTTCGTGCGGATCTCCTTGCCCGCCGCTGCCGCCGAGATGCGCGCCCGGCTTCGGAAGTGCCTCAACTCGATGCCCACCAGCCAGCGCAGCGCCGCCGGATCTGTTCGTGCCGCCATGCCGATCATTCTTCCGAGCCGCGATCACGGAGTCACCACTCTATCGAGTCATAGCGCGGCTAAAGGTTTAGCCGCTAGCGTCTCGATCATGGTTTCCGAGCGGAAGGAGCAAGGGCGTTGAGCGGGTTGGAAATGGGCGCGTGGGCGATGATCGACCGCTGCCCGATCGACTACAACGTGTGCAAGGACGTGATCGAGCTGCGGGTGGGCGCCGGCGGTGACGTGCTGGAGCTGACCGCGACCGAGTCGGGGCTGGCGAACCTGGTCGCGAAGGCCACCGAGGCGCTGGGCGCGTTCCGGGCGGCGCAAGTCGCGGATGTGTGAGACGTCCGGCGTGTGGGGCGGGCTCCACCCCATAGGTTCCCGGGCTACAGCCAGCCGAGCTTGACGGCCTGCATCCCGGCCTGGAAGCGGGTCTCCACGCCGAGCCTGGCGATCAGTTCCCGGACGCGCCGGTGGGCGGTGCGGGCGCTGAAGCCCATGAGCCTGCCGATGGTGTCGTCGGTGGCCCCGGAGGCGAGCAGCGAAAGGATCCAGCGCTCCTCCTCCGACGGCTGGTTGTCGCCGATCATCGGGTCCTGGTCGGGGCTGAACGGCGCGGCGAACCGCCAGAGATCCTCGAAGATGCGGGCCAGCGCCGCCAGCATCGCCGAGCTGCGGATCACCACCGCGCTCTCCACCGACGTCTCGCTCGCGGTCAGCGGCAGCAGCGCGATCTCGTTGTCGACCACGATGAGCTTGGTCGGCGCGACGTGGATCACCCGCGCCTGCTCGCCCAGCGCGACCAGCTTCGAGGTGATCTCCAGCTGCGGCGGGCGGGCCAGCGCCGAACGGTCGTAGAGCACCTGGAACTCCACGCCCTCGGCGAGCTTGCGCGACTCCAGCGAGTCGAGCGGCCCGGTGGTGATGTAGGGCGGCTTGGCCACGCCCTGCACCAGGTGGTTGGCGTTGCGCTGCAGCTCGTAGGCCGCCCAGCCGACGCGCTTGGCGCCGCTGACCACCTGGAGCACGCCCCCGCTGCCGGACTGGGCCTTGGCGGCCTTGGCGACGGACGCGACCGCTTCCCTGGCCTCGACCTGGGCCTGCACCGCTCGTTCGGTCACCGACGAGTCGCGGGTCTCCCGACCGTCAGCCTGCGTGCGCTCCAGCGCTTCGGTGTATCCGGGTAGCACGGAACACCCCTCCTCGATGTGCCCAGGCAGCACTGCTTCGGATCAGTACCGCAACGGGCACCGAACACCCCCTCGATCAGAAACGTAACCACCGCGGACGCACGCCAGGAACCGACTTTAGAAGGATTTAGTCGAACAACCTTCGGATTAGCTCCGTTCAGCGTAGTCCCGCGTTCCCCCTCGCGGTCCACGGCAGCGCCCTGAACTGCGGGAATAATGGGAAGACAGCGGGCCCTCCCCCGTGTCGGGGAAGGGCCCGCTGTTGTCACCGCTGTCTACCGCGGTTCACCGCCGCGTCACAGCTCGCCGATCTGCAGCAGGTCGGCGATGGTGTCCTGCGGCGCGTTCTTGACCACGCCCTTGGCCGCCTGGCCCTGCAGACCCGTGATGACGTCCGCCGGCTTGGCGTCGGGGTTGGCCTGCAGGAACAGCGCACCGACGCCGGCCATGTGCGGGCTGGCCATCGAGGTGCCGCTCATGGTCTCGGTGCCGCCACCGGGAACGGTGGAGACGATGTCCACGCCGGGCGCGTAGCCCTCGACGACCTTGCCGAAGTTGGTGAAGTCGGCGGAGGCGTCGTCCTGGCCCGAAGCGGCCGTGGTGAACACACCCTCGGCGCTGGCGGGCGAGACGTTGGCGGCGTCCTGGCTTTCGTTACCGGCGGCCACCGCGAGGAAGACGCCGTCGTTGACCAGGTTGGTCGCGGCCTCGTCCAGCGCCGGGTCCTTGCTGCCGCCCAGCGACATGTTCGCCACCGACGGGCCGTTGGAGTTCTGGGCGACCCAGTCCATGCCCTTGATGATCTGCTCGGTGGTGCCGCTGCCCTGGTCGTCGAGCACCTTCACGCCGACCAGCTTCGCGCCCTTGGCCACGCCGTAGGTGTCGCTGCCGATCGTGCCCGCGACGTGGGTGCCGTGGCCGTGGCCGTCCTGGCCGTTGCCGCCGGTGGCGTCGAAGCCGACCGAGGCGCGGCCGCCGAAGTCGGGGTGCGACGGGTCGATGCCGGTGTCGAGGATGAAGGCGGTCACGCCCTCACCGGTGCCCTTCGGCTCGTACTTGTCGTCCAGCGGCAGCTCGGGCTGGTCGATGCGGTCGATACCCCAGGAACCGATCGCCGGTGCCTTGGTCTGCGGCTGCACCTGGATGCGGAAGCTCTGCGAAACGTTCTGGACCTTGCCGCTCTCGCGGACCTTCTGCAGCTGCTCCTTGCTGAGCTTGGCGGAGAAGCCGTTGATGGTCTTGGTGTAGACGCTCCTGGCCTGCACGCCCAGCTCGTGGTCGACACCCTGCGGGGCGATGCCGTCCTTGAGGTTGACGATGTAGGTGTCGGCGTCGGCACCCGCGGCGGCCGCGTGCGGGTGCTCGGTCAGCGGGGCGAGCTCCGGCTGCGGAGCCGCGCCCGCCGGGGCGGCGGCGAACACCAGCGCCGCCGCCGCGACGCTGGCTCCGGTGCCGTACAGCAGCTTCTTCATGTGGTCCCCTCCAATAAGTGGCGTTCGGGTGGGGCCGAACGCGACTCGGCGGTGTTTCGGAACGGAACGTAACCACGGGCATCCACGATCGGGCCGCGTTGGCGAGTAGTCGCCACCAGGTCGTTCCGGGGGATGAAACCTTTCCCAGCTGCGGGTTTCTTACTGGGAACCGGAGGGGAAACGCGCTCGTCCACGCCGCCTCGGGGCGGAGTGGATCACAGTTTTGCCGCCGCGCGCCGGGCGGTCCCGTCAGCTCGCCGCGACCCAGCGGCGCAGCCGCAGCCGGACGGCTTCCACGTACTCAGCGGATACGTCGGGTTCCTCATCGGGTGATTCCGGGGTCACTCCATAGGTGACGCCGTAGTAGAGGTAGAGCGCCTGCTCCTGCTCCGGCGGCAGGTCGCCCTCGTCGAGCGAGACCCGCGGCGCCTGCCGGACGGCGTCCTTGGTGACGGCCACGGTCAGCGTGTCGCCGTCGAAGGCCGCGGCCTCCAGCGGCACGAAGCTCTCGTTGGTGCCGAACAGTCCAGTTTGCACGGTTATCCAGGCGGGCTGTTCGGTGATGTCGTCCAGGAAGAGCTGGCCGACGATGCCGATCCGCTGGCCGTCCGGGTCGAAGACCTCGCAGCCGAACAACCGCAACGCCTCACGCTGCCCGATCATCCTCGCCCACCTCCCCGACCCCGGCGCCCGCCGCACCCCTGCCAGTCTGCTACCTCCGCGGTCCGGGCGGCACCTCGAAAGGGATGACTTCCAACCGGGTCCGTCCACTCGGCACAGTCCAGGTGGCTACTGGCACCCTCGACGGGTACAACGCAGGGCGACGCCCGACGACCAGCACACCCCGAGGACGGAGTTCCGATGTCCCAGCAGCCCGAGCGCCCGGCGCCGCCGCCGATCACCGACCAGATGCGCGAGGAGGCCAGGCAGACCCCCGGCACCTGGCTCTACATCGTCGATCCCGGCTACCAGGAGTCCGGTGACCAGGTGCCGCCGGAGGGGGTCATCGGCGCATACCGCATCGACGACGACGGCGAGATCGACGAGGACTTCCAGTTCAACGACGAGTACGTGCCGTCGGAGATGGCGGTCTCGCTGCCGGAGCCGACCAATGAGCTGGAGCAGGTGCTGCACCGGATCGCCACCGGACAGGCGCCGGAGAGCGACCTGCCGCCCGCGGTCCTCGACGCCGAGATCCTGCTCTACGCCGAGGAGGGCGAGGACGACGCGATCTTCGCCGCCGAGATGGACGACGGCTCGCAGCTCGTCCCCGCGTGCACCTCGGAGTCGCGGGTCCCGCGGAGCTGGCCCGGCTTCCGCCGGGTGCCCGGGGCGGACCTGCCGGAGGTGCTGAGCGGGCTGGACCTGGGGCTCAACGTCGACGACGCGATCCGCGCGATCATCCCGCACAGCGTGCTCGTGCAGGCGGCCTCGGAACGGGGATGACCCCGGGCGCCCGGGTCCGCGGGGCTGGCGGACCCGGGCGCCGAGGACGCGCGGGCGAACGCGGTCCTCGCACGGACGAACTCCGCGGGTAGGGGCGAACTCCGTGGACTCGGGCGGGGGGTGCGGGGCGACGCCGGCGGTGCACGGATCGACGCCGGCGGTGCACGGATCGACGCCGGCGGTGCGCGGGTGGACGGCGTCGGCGTGCGTGCATAGCCTCGGCGGCGGACGATCGCGGCGTGGTTCGCTCCGGGTGGGCTCGGCGACCGCGGCTCCCGCACCGCTCGGCGCGCCGCGATGTCGTCGACGCTCGTGGCAGGGCCGACGGCCAGGACGGGGGATCACCGATGACGGACGCTCCCGGCGGACGGGGCACTCAGGACACCGGCCGGACCGGAGACCGAGCTGATCCGGCCGAACCCGATGCCGGACCGGACGAGCACGGACCGGACCTGGGGGAACTCGGGGCCGACCTCGCCGAGCCCGCTGCGGACCAGGGCGTGGCGGGTACCGAGCACGGCGAGCAGGCCGCTGATCCCGGTGGCCCGAGTGCCCCGGACGGCGCTGACGGCGGCGCGATCACCACCGACGGGTCGCCGTCAGCCGATGCGAATCCCGGCGGTCTGGACACCGACCGCGGTGGCCCGGGGCTGATCGAGGACTACGCGCTCCTGTCCGACCTGCGGACCGCCGCCCTGGTCGGCAAGGACGGCTCGGTCGACTGGCTGTGCCTGCCCCGCTTCGACTGGCCGTCGTGCTTCGCCCGGCTGCTGGGCGCCGACCACGACGGTCACTGGCAGATCGCCCCCGTCGCGCCGGTGCGCCGCGTCGAACGCAGGTACCGGGAGAACTCCCTGGTGCTGGAGACCGACTTCCACACCGACGACGGGGTCGTGCGGGTCGTCGACAGCATGCCGCCGCACGAGAAGAACCACGACGACCAGCCCTGCCTGGTGCGGATGGTGGAATGCCTCTCCGGCGAGGTCGCGGTCCGGATGCGCTGGGTCGTGCGCTTCGCCTACGGCGACACGACGCCGTGGGTGCGGCGGGTCCGGGAAACCGACCCGGTGCTCGACGAGTACATCCTCGCCGTCGCCGGTCCGCACACGGTGGTGCTGCGCGGCGACGACCTGCCCAGGCCGGTGCCGCACAAGCGCGCGCACGAGGCGGTCTGCACCGTGCGCGCCGGCGAGCGGGTGTCGTGGGTGATGCAGTGGTCCCCAGACCCGGACGAGCTGCCGGCGCCGATGGACCCCGAGCAGGAAGTCCGCGACAGCGAGGACTTCTGGCGGACGTGGACCCGCAAGATCGTCTACGACGGTCCGCACCAGGACGCGGTGTACCGGTCGCTGGCCACGCTCAAGGCGCTGACCTACGCGCCGACCGGCGGGATCGTCGCCGCCCCGACCGCGTCGCTGCCGGAGGCGCTGGGTGGCGACCGCAACTGGGACTACCGCTACTGCTGGCTGCGCGACGCGACGTTCGTGCTGCTGGCGCTGGACAACTTCGGCTGCCAGCTGGAAGCCGAGTCGTGGCGGCGCTGGCTCGTGCGAGCGACCGCGGGCGACCCCCGCGAGCTGCAGATCATGTACGGCGTCAACGGCGAGCGGCACCTGCTGGAGTGGGAGGCGGACTGGCTGCCCGGCTACCAGGGCGCCGCGCCGGTGCGGCTCGGCAACGCCGCGCACCGGCAGCGCCAGCTCGACGTCTACGGCGAGGTGATGGACGCGCTGCACCTGGCAAGGGAGCGCGGCCTGACCGAGACGCCGGAATCGTGGGCGGTGCAGCGCGGCATGATGCGCCACCTCGAGCACATCTGGCGTGAGCCCGACCGCGGGCTGTGGGAGGTGCGCGGTCCGGAGCGGTACTTCACGCACTCGCAGGTGATGGTGTGGGTGGCCTTCGACCGCGCGGTGCGCGCCATCGAGGAGGACGGGCTGCCGGGCCCGCTGTACCGCTGGCGCGGCATCCGCGACACCGTTCGCGCGGAGGTTCTGGAGCACGGCTTCAACGACGAGGTCGGCGCGTTCACGCAGTACTACGGCGGCCGGACGCTGGACGCGGCGACGCTGCTGCTGCCCGCCGTCGGGTTCCTGACCGCCGACGACGAGCGGATGCGCAGCACGGTGCGCGCGATCCAGCGCGAGTTGCAGCCCGACGGACTGCTCGTCGAGCGCTACAACACCTCCGACGACACCAGCACAGCCGGGGTCGACGGGCTGACCGGCCGCGAGGGCGCGTTCCTGGCGTGCTCGTTCTGGCTGGTGGACGCGCTGGCGCTGGGCGGAAGGCGGGACGAGGCCGAGGAGATGTTCTCCCGGCTGGTCGCGCTGGCCAACGACGTCGGGCTCTACGCCGAGGAGTACGACGTGCCCAGCGGGCGGTTCGTCGGCAACTTCCCGCAGGCGTTCAGCCACGTCGCGCTGGTCAACTCGGCGGCGGTGCTCTACGGCGGGCACGGACGGCACGAAGCCAGCAGGCGCAACGGCCGCGGCGACCGCTAGGGCGCGCGGCTGGTCGCCGGCGGCGGAGCGCGTGCGGTCAAATTCGGACGTGCGCCGCGGGTGCCGTCCGGTCACCGAAGTGCGCCGCGGTTGGGCGGAAACCTGCCGGGTTCGCAACTCGGAGGACCCCGGTCATCGCCCGAACGACCGACTAGCGCGAACGGGTGATCGGCGCTCGATCGAGGGACATCCGAAAGTGATCGCTGATTTCACCCGATCAGTGGGAGGACGGGTGCTCATGCCAAGTGGTCGGCGATGATCGCGTTGATCCGCTCGGGCGAGCAGGGACGCGCGAAGAAGTAGCCCTGCCCCGTCTCGCACCCGATGTCGGCCACCCGGCGGGCCTGCGCGTGGGTCTCCACGCCCTCCGCGGTGACCGTCAGCCCCAGCGCGTGCGCGAGGTCGACGAGGGTGCCGACGATGCGCGCGTCGACCGGGTCGGCGCGCTCCGCGTCGCGAAGGCCCTCCATGAACGACCCGGCGATCTTCAGCTCGTGCACCGGCAGGTGCCGCAGGTAGGCCAGGTTCGAGTAGCCGGTGCCGAAGTCGTCGATGGCGATGCGCACACCCATCCTGGACAGCGCGCGCAGCGCGTCCAGCGGCTCGTCGGCGGTGCCCATGATCGCGCTCTCGGTCAGCTCGAGCTGCAGCCTCGACGGTTCCAGCCCGGTCTCCCGCAGGATCGCGGCGACGTCGTCCACCAGCTTCGGGTCGCGGGACTGGCGGACCGCGAGGTTGACGCTGACGAACGGCGCCGCGTCGCCGAACTCGTCCTGCCACTGCCGCGCCTGCCGGCACGCCTGCCGCAGCACCCAGCGTCCCAGCGGCACGATCAGGCCGGTCTCCTCGGCGAGCCCGATGAACCGGTCCGGGCCGAGCCGTCCCAGCTCCGGGTGCCACCAGCGGACCAGCGCCTCCACGCCCACGACGCCGAAGTCGCGCAGGCCGATCAGCGGCTGGTACTCGACGTAGAACTCCTCGTTGTCCAGCGCCGCGGGCATCTTCGCCGACAGCCGGAACTGGGCGACCTCGGTGGCGTTGCGGTCCGGGTCGAACAGCGCCCACTGCCCCTTGCCCTCGGCCTTCGCCCAGTACAGCGTCACGTCGGCGTCGCGCATCAGCTCCGCCGCGGTCTGGCCGCGCACCGGGCGCTCGACGATGCCGATGCTGGCCGAGACCGACAGCTCGTGGCCGCCGATGCGGATCGGCTCGACCAGCGCGTCCAGCACCCGGTCGGCGACCTCGACGGCCTGCTCGGTGCCCGGGGAGTCCTGGACGAGGATCACGAACTCGTCGCCGCCCATCCGCGCGACCAGCCGGTTCTCGCCGCGCGCGCTGAGCGCCAGCCGCTCCGACACCGCGACCAGCAGGTCGTCGCCGACGTGGTGGCCGAGGCTGTCGTTGATCACCTTGAAGCCGTCGAGGTCCATGTAGCACAGCGCCACCCGCTCGCCCGGACCGTGGTTCTCCAGCGCCACGCCGAGCTTCTCCAGGAACAGCGCCCGGTTCGGCAGCCCGGTCAGCGGGTCGTGCATGGCCTGGTGGCGCAGCCGTTCCTGGAGCAGCCTGCGGTCGGTGACGTCCTCGATCATCGCGACCTGGTACAGCGGCAGACCGTCCTCGCCGCGCACCAGCGAGACGATCATCTCGGTCCACACCGTGCCGCCGTCCGGCCTGCTGAACTTCTTCTCCACGCGGTACTGGTCGCGCTCGCCGCGCACCATCTCCTCGTAGAGGCGCCAGATCCCGGCGTTGTCGGCCGGGTGGATCCAGTCGTTGACCATCGAGCCGCGCAGCTTCTCGGCCGGGCGGCCCAGGATCCGCCGCAGCGAAGCGTTGACCTCGAGGATCCGGCCGCTCATGTCGGCGATGCCGATGCCGATCGCGGCCTCGGTGAAGATGGCGCGGAAGCGCGCCTCGCTGGTGCGCAGCGCCTGTTCGACGGAGTCGCGGGCGTCGAGCACCGCCTGCCGGATGGCCTCCTGCTCGTCGAGGGTGCGCTTGCGCACGGCCTGGACGAACCCGGAGCAGACCGCGCCCTGCAGCGCCGCGATGCGGCAGTCCCAGTCCGGTCCGGGGCCGAGCTTGAGCGTGCGCAGCAGGTTCGCGCCGATCAGGTCGACGGTCCTGGCCAGGGACTCGGCGCTGGTGAAGTGCACGCCGACCAGGTCGACCCCGACGTCGCGGGCCGGTGCGGCGTCGAAGGGATCGCTGAGCAGCGCGTCGACCAGCCGGTCGGTGTAGCCGCACAGGCGGCCTTCCACTTCGGCGCTGGTCATCGGCACGTAGCTGGTTCCCATCAGTGCCTGTGCCCATGCCGACGCGTAACGCCGCCTGTCCGCCCGGCTCACGACCCCAGCCGCCTCGCGAGCGCCGGGCACAGGCGCTGTCCAGCCGGTCATGCCTGCGACGCCCTCCAGTCGTCGTAGTCGCCTAGGCCATCTCGTCCGGAGCATACGGTCGCGACTACCCGGTGGTCGAACATCCGCCCACCGCACCCAGAGTAGCGATGAACGCCGGGTGAGCAGGACAGATGATGTCGGCGGAGCGGGTTTCCGCGGCGGCGCGCAACCCGTGGTCGGTGACGGACCGTGTGCGGTCCGCGCTGTGTTCGACGCTCATCCCGGGCGCCGGGTTGTGCAGGTCATCGAAATCCCACCTTTACCAGCAGGACCTTCCGCGGAATGTCCGGATTGGGCCGATACGGTGAGAAAATAACACGAGATCTACCTATTAAGAAAAAAGCTGCCCACACTTTCAGGTGAGACGCCGCCCGGCCCCTCCCCCGGGGGTAGCTGCGGCGATGATCCTCCGAGAGGGACGGCGATGAACCATCCGAGTGGACGTGGTCGCAGGCGACGGTGGATCTCCTTACTATCGGTTGCCTGTGCGAGCGCTCTGCTGTTCAGCGCCCCCGCGCAAGCGACCGCAACTCCCCCTCCAGGAACGGAGCGGCCGATGAGCAACCAGGCAGACGACGCCGACATGGGCTCACAGATCCGCAAGCACGAAGGCGGAGACCCCGAGGCGGCACCGCAGGACGTCGACGCGCAGGCGACCGTGGCGGGCATCGACGTCAGCGGCCACCAGAAGAACGTCGACTGGCAGTACTGGTGGAACCAGGGCAAGCGCTTCGCCTACGTCAAGGCGACCGAGGGAACGGGTTACAAGAACCCGTACTTCGCCCAGCAGTACAACGGCTCCTACAACATCGGCATGATCCGCGGCGCGTACCACTTCGCGCTGCCGGACCGATCCAGCGGCGCGGCCCAGGCCAACTACTTCGTCGACAACGGCGGCGGCTGGTCGAAGGACGGCAAGACGCTTCCGGGTGCGCTGGACATGGAGTACAACCCCTACGGCGGCACCTGCTACGGCAAGACGCCGGCGCAGATGACCGCGTGGATCAAGGACTTCAGCGACACCTACCACGCCCGCACCGGGCGCTGGCCCGTCATCTACACCAGCACCAGCTGGTGGAGCTCGTGCGTCAACGGCGACTTCAGCTCGACCAACCCGCTGTGGGTCGCCCGGTACGCAAGCTCGGTGGGCAAGCTGCCGTACAACTGGGGATTCCACACCATCTGGCAGTACAGCTCGTCCCCGATCGACCAGAACTCCTTCAACGGCGGCTACGACCGCCTGCAGGCACTGGCCAACGGCTGACCGCAGGCGCGATGATCACGCCATGCGTGATCGCCGCCTGCCGTTGACCATCACCCTCGCGGTACTGGCGCTGGCCGGCGCCAGTACCGCGCTGCTGGTTTTCGACCCCCGCGTGAACAGTGCCGACGCGCTTCGCACCGGAGGTCTCGCGGCCGGTTCGGTCGTCGCGCTCTACGCGCTGTGGCTCAACGACCGGCGCCGCGTGGTCGAGGAGCGCCGCCAGGAGCTCGAAGCCGAGCGGCAGCGGCTGGACAGCGAGCGCTACGCGCTGGAGCAGCGCCGCCAGGAGCTGGAGGACCGGCGCACCGGGCACGACCGGGAACGCGTCGCGGACGAACGCTTCGCCCGTTCCGTCGAGCTGCTGGGCCACGACGCCGACCAGGTGCGGGTAGGCGCGCTGCACGCGCTGGCCGGGCTGGCCGCCGGCAACCCGGCCTACACCCAGACCGTCCTCGACGTGCTGTGCTCGTACCTGCGCAGGCCCTTCGACCATCCGAAGTGGACCTCGCCCGGCGACCTGCCGGAGGACGATGCGGACTGGCCGGAGATCCCGCACGAGCTGGAGCGCGAACGGCACGTGCGCCAGACCGCGCAACGCCTGATCACCGACCTGCTGCCCACCACCGGCGACGACGACCCCGTGGTCTACGACCTCGACCTGACCAGGGCGTGGCTGGAGCGCTTCAACCTGTCGAACCGGGTCGTCGGGCGGATCGCGGCCTACAGGTGCCGGTTCCGGCACACGACGAACTTCAAGGGTGCGCGGATCCACGGCGACGTGGCGTTGCGGGACAGCCGCTTCCTCGGGCGGATCCGCGCCGACGGCGCGGTGTTCCTCGGCGGGCTGCAACTGCACGGCTGCGCCACCTCCGAGCCGTGCAGCTTCGACGGCACCGAGTTCCACGGCACGCTGGACCTCAAGCACGTCGAGGCCGCCGAGTGCTTCTACCTGCGGGGGACGTTCTTCGGAGGTGAGCTGGACCTGCGCCACGCCCGCCTCGACGGCGGGCTGGAGTTCTCCCCGGGCACCGAACCCACCCGGACGCACCTGCACGACATCCGGGTGTCCGGGGAGTCGTCGGTGCCGGTGGGCTGGGAGCTGGTCGCCTCCGCCGATGACGGCTACCTGGTCAGGGAGTCCGCCGCGTGAACTCGCGCCGGACCTCGGCGAACAGGGGCGCCGAGGGCACCGGCCGCCGAGTGCAGCGCCGTTCGAGCGCGGCGGTCTCGCTGCTCGCCTGGGGGTGTGCCCACTGGCACCGACAGTCCCCGTTTCGCCACGTGGATGATCACGGACCCCGATAATCATCCGCATGGGTGAACGCAGGGCGGGGCTGGTCGTGACGATCGCGCTGGCGGTGCTGGCACTGGTCGGTGTCAGCTCCGCGTTGCTCGCCCTGGACCCCCGGACCACCGGCGCGGACGCGCTGCGGACCGGCGGGCTCGCGGCGGGGTCGATCGTCGCGCTCTACGCGCTGTGGCTCAACGACCGCAGGCGCCGCGTCGAGGAGCAGCGGCAGGACGTCGAGCGGCAGCGCCAGGAGCTGGAGACCCGGCGGGCGGAGCTGGACCGCGACCGCGTCTCCGACGAACGCTTCGCCCGCGCCGTCGAACTCCTCGGCAGCGAGGCCGACCAGGTCAGGGTCGGCGCGCTGCACGCGCTCGCAGGGCTCGCGCGCAGCAATCCCTCCTACACCCAGACCGTGCTCGACGTCCTGTGCTCCTACCTGCGGCGGCCGTTCCTGCACCCGCGCTACGGCGACGCACCGGCGAAACCGGACGACGACGGCGAGTGGCCCGGTCCGGCCACCGCCAACGCCGAGCGCAAGCTCCAGGTCCGGCTCAGCGCGCAGCGGATCATCGCCGATCTGCTGCCTGCCGCCGACGACGTCGCAGCGCCGCGCTACGACCTCGATCTCACCGGCGCCACGCTGGAGTACTTCGACCTGTCCGGCCGCCGGATCGGCACGATGACCCTGCGGTATGCGCGGCTCTACAGCACTACCAACCTGAGCCGCTGCGTCGTCACCGGCCCCGCGTGGTTCACCGGAATGACGACGGGATCAGGACGGCTGTCGAGTCTTTTTCGCTGCACCATGACGGAATTCCAGGACCGGGCGTGGTTCAGCAGGGTGCACTTGCACGGCCGGGCCGAATTCGACGGAACCACTTTCGGCGGCAGGACGAAGTTCGCGGACTCCACAGTGGAGGGATCGCTGGCGATGACCGGCTGCGTCTTCGCCGGCGAAGCGAACTTCAAAGCCGTCCGCCTCGCCGGTCGCGTGGACGTCGCAGGCACCACCTGGCAAGGGGAGGTGCCGGAACTCCGAACGGACCCGTGAGTCTTCCGGGCCGCCATGGCAGCCGGAAGACCCACGGGCCCGGACCTCAGCCGAACAGCTTCGGCAGGGTGCCCTCCCACGCCTCGCGGAGCTCGGCGAGCGGGATGTCGGCGATGTCCTGGATCTCCAGGCTCTTCGAGCCGGCGTCGGCGACACCGACCTTGGCCCACGGCAGCGAACGCGCCGAGCACATCTCGGTGAACCGCAGCTCCTCGCTGCGCGGCACCGCGACCAGCACCCGGCCGGCCGACTCGGAGAACAGCCAGACGAACGGGTCCGCGTCCTCCGGGAGCACCACGCGCGCACCGGTCTCGCCGATCAGCGCGGTCTCCACCAGCGCCTGCGCGAGGCCGCCCTCGGAGAGGTCGTGCGCCGCGGAGATCATGCCGTCGCGGGAACCGGCGACCAGCACCTCGGCCAGCAGCTTCTCCCGGGCCAGGTCGACCTTCGGCGGCGTGCCGCCGAGGTGGTCGTGCACGACCTTGGCCCACTCCGACCCGCCGAACTCCTCGCGGGTCTCACCGAGCAGGATCAGCGTCTCGCCCTGCTCACCGCCGATGCCGGTGGGGATGCGGCGGGTCACGTCGTCGATGGTGCCCAGCACGCCGACGACCGGCGTCGGCAGGATCGGCTTGCTGCCGGTCTGGTTGTAGAAGCTGACGTTGCCGCCGGTGACCGGGATGCCCAGCTCCCGGCAGCCGTCGGCCAGCCCGCGCACCGCCTGCTGGAACTGCCACATCACGCCCGGGTCCTCCGGCGAACCGAAGTTCAGGCAGTTGGTGACCGCCAGCGGCGTCGCACCGGTGGTGGCGACGTTGCGGTACGCCTCGGCCAGCGCGAGCTGCGCGCCCGCGTACGGGTCGAGCCTGGTGTAGCGGGCGTTGCAGTCGGTGGCGACCGCGATGCCGCGGCCGGTCTCCTCGTCGATTCGCAGCACGCCGCCGTCCGACGGCTGGGCGAGCACGGTGTTGCCGCGCACGTAGCGGTCGTACTGGTCGGTGACCCACGCCCGCGAGCAGAGGTTCGGCGAGGCGGCCATCCGCAGCACGGTCTCGCGCAGCTCGTCCGCCGTGGACGGCCGGGCCAGGGTCGCCGCGCTGTCGGCGGAGATCAGGTCCTGCTCGGCCGGGCGCTCCACGGGCCGCTCGTAGACCGGGCCCTGGTGGGCGACGGTGCGCGGCGGCACGTCCACCACCAGCTCGTCGTGCCAGTAGATCTCCAGGTTCTCGCCCTCGGTGACCTCGCCGATGACGGTCGCGGTGACGTCCCACTTGGCGCACACGTCCATGAAGGCGTCCACATCGGACGGCTTCACGACCGCGCACATGCGTTCCTGGGACTCGCTGGAGAGGATCTCGGCCGGGTTCATCCCCTTGGCGCGCAGCGGCACCTGGTCCAGGTCCACCCGCATGCCGCCGTCACCGGCGGAGGCCAGCTCGGAGGTGGCGCAGGAGAGCCCGGCGCCGCCGAGGTCCTGGATGCCCACGACCAGGCCCGAGTGGTACAGCTCCAGGCAGCACTCGATGAGCACCTTCTCGGCGAACGGGTCGCCGACCTGGACGCTGGGCAGCTTCTTGCGGCCGGCGCCGCTCTCGTCGCCCTCGAAGGTCTCCGAGGCCAGCACCGAAACGCCGCCGATGCCGTCCAGACCGGTCCGGGCGCCGAACAGGATGATCTTGTTGCCGGTGCCGCTGGCGTGCGCGAGGTGCAGGTCCTCGGTCTTCATCACGCCGACGCACATCGCGTTGACCAGCGGGTTGCTCGCGTAGCTCTCGTCGAAGACGACCTCGCCGCCGATGTTGGGCAGCCCCAGGCAGTTGCCGTAGCCGCCGACACCGGCCACCACGCCCGGCAGCACCCGCTTGGTGTCGGGGGCGTCGGCGGGCCCGAAGCGCAGCGGGTCGGCGACCGCGACCGGCCGCGCGCCCATCGCCATGATGTCGCGGACGATGCCGCCGACACCGGTGGCCGCGCCCTGGTAGGGCTCGACGTAGGAGGGGTGGTTGTGGCTCTCCAGCTTGAACGTCACCGCCCAGCCGTCGCCGATGTCGACCACCCCGGCGTTCTCGCCGATGCCGGCGAGCATCTTCGCCTTCATCTCCGAGGTCGTGGTCTCGCCGAAGTACTTCAGGTGCACCTTCGACGACTTGTAGGAGCAGTGCTCGCTCCACATCACCGAGTACATCGCCAGCTCGGCGTCGGTGGGCCTGCGGCCCAGGATCTCCCGGATGCGGGCGTACTCGTCGTCCTTGAGCCCCAGCTCCGCGTAGGGCTGCGGGGTGTCGGGAGTGGACTTCGCGTGTTGGACGCTGTCCACGTGCAGGTCGGTGTCGGTCACGCTGCCACCAGTGCATCCAGAACGGACAGGAACATGCCGAGGCCGTCGTCGGTGGGCCCGGTCAGCGGGTCGATCGCGTGCTCGGGGTGCGGCATCATGCCCGCCACCCGGCCGCGGGCGTCGGTGATGCCCGCGATGCCGCGGCGCGATCCGTTCGGGTTCTCCCCGGCGTAGCGGAACAGCACCCGGCCCTCGCCCTCGAGCTCGTCGAGCACGGCCTCGTCGGCGACGTAGTTGCCCTCGCCGTGCTTGACCGGGATCAGCAGCTCGGCACCGCGCTCGTAGCGGGTCGTCCAGGCGCTGGTGTTGTTCTCCACCTTCAGCCACTGGTCGCGGCACACGTAGTGCAGGCCCTCGTTGCGGGTGAGCACGCCGGGCAGCAGACCCGCCTCGCACAGCACCTGGAAGCCGTTGCACACGCCGAGCACCGGCATGCCCTTGCCCGCGGCCGCGACGATCTCGGTCATCACCGGCGCGAACTTGGCGATCGCGCCGCAGCGCAGGTAGTCGCCGTAGGAGAACCCGCCGGGCACCACGACGGCGTCGACACCGCGCAGGTCGTGGTCGCCGTGCCACAGCGGCACGGCCTCGGCGCCGGCGCGGCGCACCGCGCGCTGGGCGTCGACGTCGTCGAGGGTGCCGGGGAAGGTGACGACACCGACCCTGGCGCCCGCGCTCGAGCCCTCCGCCGGGCTCATGCGTCCACCCGCCGGACGGCGAAGTCCTCGATCACGGGGTTGGCGAGCAGGGTCTCGGCGATCCTGGCGAGCGTCGCGTCGTCGACGGAGTCGGCGACCTCCAGCTCGAAACGCTTCCCCTGGCGGACTTCGGAGATCCCCTCGAAACCGAGCCGGGGCAGCGCGTTGGCCACCGCCTGACCTTGGGGGTCGAGGATCTCCTGCTTCGGCATGACGTCGACAACGACTCGGGCCACTGGTGCTGCTCCCGGTTTCCGTGCGGATCCACCGGCTGCTCGCGAGCCGGTCGGATGGCCAGCAGTACTTTGAAAGGGTAACTGACCTGGGAGTTCGCCCGTGAGGACAGGGGCGCCGAGCTGCGGCGTGGCTCACGGCCCGGGCTGCTCGCCGCCGGTTCCCGACATCACGGTTGAACTTCTTGTTGAACCTCCACCCGGGCCAGGCGTCTTACGGATGTGGAAGGCGGCGAGCGACCGGCTCGGCCGAACCCGGACCCGGGGAGGAAGCACCCATGCGCAAGCCAACCGTTCTCGTGACCGCCGCCATTGCCTGCGGCCTCGCCTTCGCGTCCGCTGCCCCGACGCTCGCAGTTCCGGCGACCGCGCCCGCCGCCGCGGTGCAGGCCGCCGGGCAGCCGGGGCTGACCGCCGACCTCTCGGTGGTCCGGGCGGGCAACACGCTGCACCTGGACCTGGACCACGGCCAGGAGGCGGTCAGCTGGATCTCGTCACCGGCCTTCGTCCGTGACGCCGAACACCCCATGGGCGCCGACGAGGGCGTGGCCCGCATCGTCGGCGACCGCGACGGCCACGCCTCGGCGGTCGCCACCGTCGCCGACGTGCCGCCGGGCGTGTACGAGGTCCGCACCCGCGTCGGCGGCGGCGTCGGACCGAGCACGACCATCACCGTCGTCGAGTGACCGCCGAGGCCCGCGTTCGCCGGTAGCGAGAACGGTCGCCGACGCGGAGATCGCGGGCCAGGGTGATCGCATGAGACTCCTCGTGCTCGGTGGAACCGAGTTCCTGTCCTACGCGGTCGCCGCCGACGCCGTGCGCCGCGGCCACGAAGTCGTGTGCGCCGCGCGCGGCGTCACCGGCCCGGTGCCGGAAGGCGCGCGCCTGGTCAAGGTCGACCGAGACGCCCCTGGGAGCGTCGACGTGCTCGCGGGCGAGCGCTTCGACGCCGTCGTGGACGTCGCCAAGATGTCCTACCCGTGGGTGCGGGACGCGCTGGCGGCGGTCGGCTCGACGGCCGGGCACTGGACGTTCGTCTCGACGGTCAACGTCTACGCGGAGACCGCGACGGCGACCGGCGAGCTGCTGGAACCGCTGACCGAGCCGCCCGCCGAGATCCCCGACGACCAGCTCGCCGGGGTCTACGGCGCGATCAAGGTCGCGAGCGAGAACGCGGTGCGCGACACCGTCGGCGACCGCGCGTTCATCGTCCGGCCCGGGCTGATCACCGGCGCGCGGGACGCCACCGACCGCTTCGGGTACTGGGCCGCCCGGTTCGCGCGCGGCGGCCGGGTGCTGGTCCCCGACGAGCCGGCGCAGCCGATCCAGCACATCGACGTCGTGGCGCTGGCGAAGTGGATCGTCGACTCCGCGGAGCAGCGCACCACCGGCACCTTCGACGCCACCGGGCCGGTCCTCGAGCTGGGCTCCCTGCTGCGGGAGGTCGCGGTACTCGTCGCGCCGGAGGACACCGAACTCGCCGCGGTCGCACCCGCCGACCTGGCCGAGGCGGGCGTCAACCCTTGGTCGGGCCCGAAGTCGCTGCCGTTCTGGGCACCGAAGACCCACTACGGCGTGGTCACCCGCGACGGCTCCGCCGCCTGGGGCGCCGGGCTCGGCATCCGGCCGCTCGTCGGCACCGTCCAGGACGCCCTCGACACCGAACGCCGGCTCGGCACCGACCGGGAGCGCAAGGCCGGGCTCACGCGGGGGGAGGAGGCCGCCCTGCTGGCCGACTTGCCGCAACGCGCCTGGTGAGGAGTCCTATCGCGCCCGCGCCGCTGTGGCAGAGTGACAACCGGAATCGACGCGGGCGAGAAAGGGCGCGAAGGTGCAGATCACCCACTTCGGACATTCCTGCGTGCTGCTGGAGACCGGTTCGGCGCGGCTGCTGCTGGACCCCGGCACGTTCTCGCCGGGCTTCGAGGACCTGCGGGACCTCGACGGCGTCCTGATCACCCACCAGCACCCGGACCACCTCGACTTCGACCGGGTGCCCGCGCTGCTGGAGCACAACCCGCACGCCCGCTTCATCGCCGACCACGGCTCGGCCGAGATCGCCGAGAGCAAGGGCTTCGGGGTCACCACCGCCTCCCCGGGGGACACGCTGTCCTTCGGCACCACGACGGTCGACGTCGTCGGCGGCAAGCACGCCGTGATCCACCCGGACCTCCCGCTGGTAGACAACATCGGCTACCTGGTCGACGGCGGCGCCTTCTACCACCCGGGCGACTCGTTCCACGTGCCGCAGCAGCGGGTGGACGTGCTCGGCCTGCCGACGGGCGCCCCGTGGCTGAAGCTCTCCGAGGCGGTGGACTTCCTGCGCGCGGTCCGGCCGCGCGTCGCGGTGCCGATCCACGAGGCGGTGCTGGCCCGCCCCGAGATGCACTACCGGATGTTCGAGCAGCTCGGCCCCGAGGACACGACCGTGAACGTCCTCGACCGCGAGGTGCCGACCCGGTTCTGACCCGCGCTGTCGCCCTGCTGGGAGGCAGCGGCCGTGATGCACCCCGTCTCGTGAGGGGGCTCACGGCCGTGCTTCCCGCCGGTCGGGATCAGTCGTCGCGTCCGGCGACGTCGTCGGCGTCGTCGTGGTGGTCGTCGCGGTCGTCGGCCGGGTCGTCGAACCGGTCGTCGTGGTCGTCGGCCGGGTTGTCGAACCGGTCGTCGTCGTACCGGTCATCGCAGTCGTCGAAGCGGTCGTCGGCGTCGTTGTCGAACCGGTCGTCCCGATCGTCGAACCTGTCGTCATCGAACCGGTCGTCCCGGTCGTCGTCGACGCAGGGCCCGGCAGCCGGGCCCTGGCCGGGCACCGCACCGGGCTGTCCGGGCGCCTGCTGCTGCGCCGGAGGCGCGCCGGTCTCGCCAGCCAGCGCCACACCGGCGCCGCCGAGTCCCACCGCCGCCGTCACCGCGGTCGCCACCAGCCAGGCCCGCTTCGTGTTGCGAATACGCATGATCTTCCGCCTCGGTTCCTTCAGATCGGCTTCTCGCCCTGACAGGAACCAGCATCGGAGAAGCCGGTGAGATGCCCCTGAACCCGCTGTGAAGGGCTTTTCATCTGCCCGTTCAGCTCGACAACGGGTCGGTGTTGCGCAACCGGTGCTGCGGTTCGCGGGGACGCGGGATGCGCACCGGCCCCGCGTAGGAGGCGTAGGTCGTGGGCCGCGCGCCGTGGTGCAGGGCGAGGTCGACGGCGTCCAGCACCGCCTGCCTCGGCCCGCTTCGCCGCAGGCCGGCGGCGTCCACCGCGATCCGGATCATGCGCCCGCGCCGGGCTGCGCGTCCGACGCCCAGCACCAGGGCTCGGCACCACCACGGTTCGGCGCGCTCACCGGAGCCGAGCGAGTGCACGCGGGCCCGGTGCACCCGGCCGGCCTCCAGCTCCCGGACCGCCAGCGCGTCCGCGCACACCGCGAACCCGTGGCGCCGCAGCGCCATGAGCGTGCCGGGGGAGGCGAACCACCTCGGCGGCACGAAGGTGTCCGTGCGCAGGCCGAGCTGGTCGAGCATCGCCAGCGCGGGCAGCAGCCGCAGACCGGCCTCGTGCGCGGGGATGGTGGCGAACTCGGCCCTGCGCAGCGTCGCCGCCGGGCGTCCGAGGCGGCTCAGCACGCCCGTCGCGGTCTCCCCGCGCCCGAATCCGTGCAGCTCCACGGTGTCCCGCCCGCGGCGGCGGTGCCGGATCCAGTCCAGCAACTGCTCGTCGGCGCCCGGCCTGGGCGCGAACAGCAGCGACAGCGGTACCCGGCGGCGATCCATCTCGGCGGCGAAGTCCGCGCAATGGTCCAGGACCCGGTGGTCGAGCCCGGACAGCGAGACGACGAGCGGCATGCTCACGGCACACCATTGGGCACTCCGCCGGTGACCTGCGCCTGACCCGCAGATGTCCGGCGGGAACAGATCCGGCGAATCCAGCGCTACCGCCGGCTCGGCAGGCTGCCGGGAGGCGCAATCAGCGGCCGGGTGGCGCAGTCGGCGACCCGGTGGCGCAGTCGGCGGCCGGTCGCGCGGTCAGGCCGCCGGGGAAGGCCAGTCGGCCAGGTCCAGCCCGGTGATCCGCTCGTACGCCTCGACGTAGCGCGCCCGCGTCGCCGCGACGACGTCGCCGGGCAGCGGCGGCGGAGGCGTGTCCGAGGCCCGGTCCCACCCCGACTCGGCCGAGGTCAGCCAGTTGCGCACGTACTGCTTGTCGAACGACGGCTGCACCTCGCCGGGCTCGTAGCCGTCGGCGGGCCAGTACCGCGAGGAGTCCGGGGTCAGCACCTCGTCGCCGAGCACCAGCGACCCGCCGTCGGCGACGCCGAACTCGAACTTGGTGTCGGCCAGGATCACGCCCCGCTCGCGGGCGTGCTCGGCCGCCCGCCCGTACACCCGCAGCGTCAGCTCGCGCAGCTCGGCGGCCCGCTCCTGGCCGACCGTCCCCGCGACCGCCTCGAAGCTGACGTTCTCGTCGTGCTCGCCCAGCTCGGCCTTGGTCGCCGGGGTGAAGATCGGCTCCGGCAGCCGGGAAGCCTCGGTCAGGCCCTCCGGAAGCACGACCCCGCACACCGCGCCGGTGCGCTGGTAGTCCAGCAGCCCGGAGCCGGTCAGGTAGCCGCGCGCGACGCATTCCACCGGGAGCATCTCCAGCCTGCGCACGATCAGCGCGCGGCCGCGGACCTCGGCGGGGATGCGCGGGTCGTCCCAGGCGACCAGGTGGTTCGGGACGACGTCGGCGAGCAGGTTGAACCAGAACACGCTCATCGCCGTCAGCACCCGGCCCTTGTCCGGGATCGGCGTGCTCAGCACGTGGTCGAACGCCGAGATGCGGTCGGATGCCACCAGGAGCAGGTGTTCGTCGTCCACGGCGTGCAGCTGGCGGACCTTGCCTGCCGCGATCTGGGGGTAATCGGCGAGTGCAACCACGTGGCGGATTCTCCCCTATCGGGGGCAGGCCCCGGCCGGACGGGGCTGGTATGACTGGCTGGCGAGGAGGATTGCCGTGACCGAGACATCCGCACCGTCCTTCACCGAGTGGCTGCGCGGCCGCAGCGAACCGGACTGGACCGCCGTGACCACCCACCCGTTCACCGACGCGCTGTTCGAGGGGCTGGTCCCGACCCCGAAGATGCGCTCCTACCTGGTGCAGGACTTCCAGTTCGTCGACGACTTCCTCGCGCTGCTGGGCTCGGCGCTGGCCAAGGCGGACCGCCACTCGTCCCGGCTGACCATCGCGGCCAGCATCGCCGTGGTCACCAGCGAGGTGAACACCTACTTCCAGCGCTCCTTCGACGCGCTCGGCGTCGGCGAGTCCGACCGGACGAGCCCGGCGCTGGACCCGGCGACGGTGGCGTTCCGGGAGCTGATGGCCGACACCAACGCGCGCGGCGGCTACGCCGACGTGCTGGCGGTGCTCACCGTCGCGGAGTGGAGCTACCTGGAGTGGGCAATGCGGGCACCCGCCGCCGCGCCGGAGAACTTCGTGCACGCGGAGTGGATCGAGCTGCACCGCAACCACGACTTCCGGCAGTGGGTGCAGTGGCTGTGCGGGGAGCTGGACCGCGTCGGCGCCGCGCTCGACGAACGCGCGCGGGCGCGCTGCCTGCGGCTGTTCCAGCAGGCCACGCGCTGCGAGCTGGACTTCTTCAACGCGCACTGGGACTGACTCACCGCCGGCGTTGGGCCATACCGGTGAACACCGGCGGGACCGGCCGGACCCGCCGCCGCCCGGCCCGATAATGCGCCCCACGACAGCCGCGGGGCCGCGGCGGGAGGGCGCGGGCGATGGAACCGGCAGCGATCGACGCGCGGCTCGGCAGGCTGCTCAGCACACACCCCGTTGACAACCGCCGCCGCTGGTGGACCGGCGCGGTGGCGCTCGCGGCGGGTTTGGCCGGGGTGGGGCTGCTGGCGTTCTTCATCCTGGCGGCGGTGCCCGGGTCGGGCCGGGTGCTGGGTGTCGCCCTGGTGCTCATCGGCGGCGGACTACCGGTGGCGGCGATCCGGCTGTCCCGGGCCGTTCGCGGCGGGCGGCGGGAGGCGGTCGAGCTGTACGAGCACGGCCTGGCACGCCGCGCCCTGCTCGGACGCCGGAGCTGGACGTGGCAGGAGGTGAGCTCCCTGGCCCCGTCGCCCCGGCACTTCCCCGTCGCATCCCTGCCGTGCACCGTCAGGTTCACCGACGGGTCCAAGGTGGTGATCGACGACCGCACCGCCGACGGCGCCCGGATCGGCGAGGCGCTGTTCCGCCACTGCCCCGACGCTCCAGGTCACATGCCGCGTTGGGACGGCGAAGCCGCCGCGCTCTGGGGGCTGCCCCTGCTGGCCCTCGCTTCCGGCGCGGGAATAGTGCTGATGATCCGCTACATCGTCATTTACGACGGGGTGACCGTGGAAGGCCCTCCCGGCGAGCGAGACATCCCCGTGCTGAGCGACAGCATGGGTGCAGCGCTGGCGGCGGGAATCCTCGCCTGCATCGTCGTGCTGGTCATGTCGCTGTCGTTGTTCTTCTTCCTCTGGCGCGACCGGTAGGCGGGCGGCGGTCGCCGCCCGCCCGGCAGGTCAGAGGATGGGCGACGGGGTGTAGGCGGCCGCGCCGGGGTAGCGCGCGGCGATCGCCTCCACCTGCGCCACCACGTCGCCGACCTGCGCCGCCGCCGCGCCGGTGAAGGCCAGCCGGTCGGCGAGCAGCGCCTCCAGCGCCTCGCGGTCCAGCGGCAGCCGGTCGTCGGCCGCCAGCCGGTCGAGCAGGTCGTTGCGCTCGGCGCCCTTCTCCCGCATGGCCAGCGCCACCGCAACCGCGTTCTCCTTGATCGCCTCGTGCGCGGTCTCGCGGCCGACACCGGCCCGCACGGCGGCCATCAGCACCTTGGTGGTGGCCAGGAACGGCAGGTAGCGGTCGAGCTCGCGGGCGACCACGGCGGGGAACGCGCCGAACTCGTCCAGCACCGTCAGGAACGTCTCCAGCAGGCCGTCGAAGGCGAAGAACGCGTCGGGCAGCGCCACCCGGCGGACCACCGAGCACGACACGTCGCCCTCGTTCCACTGGTCGCCCGCCAGCTCACCGGTCATCGACACATAGCCCCGCAGTACCACCGCCAGGCCGTTGACCCGCTCGCACGAGCGCGTGTTCATCTTGTGCGGCATCGCGCTGGAGCCCACCTGGCCGGGCTTGAAGCCCTCGGTGACCAGCTCGTGCCCGGCCATCAGCCGGACCGTGGTCGCCACGTTGGAGGGAGCGGCGGCGAGCTGGGCCAGCGCGGTCAGCACCTCGTAGTCCAGCGAACGCGGGTAGACCTGGCCGACGCTGGTCAGCGCCCGGCCGAAGCCGAGGTGCTCGGCGACCCTGCGCTCCAGCTCGGCGAGCTTGGCCGGGTCGCCGCCGAGCAGGTCGAGCATGTCCTGCGCGGTGCCGACCGGTCCCTTGATCCCGCGCAGCGGGTAGCGGTCGAGCAGCTCCTCGAGCCGCCGGAAGCCGACCAGCAGCTCGTCGGCGGCCGTGGCGAAGCGCTTGCCGAGGGTGGTGGCCTGCGCCGCGACGTTGTGCGAGCGACCGGCCATGACCAGCTCACCGTGCTCGGCGGCGAGTCTGCCGAGGCGGACCAGCACGGCGACGACGCGGTCGCGGACGTGCTCGAGGCTGCGGCGCACCTGGAGCTGCTCGACGTTCTCGGTGAGGTCGCGCGAGGTCATCCCCTTGTGGACCTGCTCGTGCCCGGCGAGCGCGTTGAACTCCTCGATGCGGGCCTTCACGTCGTGGCGGGTCTGGCGCTCGCGCTCGGCGATGGAGTCGAGGTCGACCCGCTCCAGCACCCGCTCGTAGTCGGAGAGCGCCTGCTCGGGCACGTCGATGCCGAGGTCGGCCTGGGCGCGCAGCACCGCGAGCCAGAGCCGCCGCTCGAGGACGACCTTGTGCTGGGGAGACCACAGCTCCACCAGCTCCGGCGAGGCGTAGCGGGCGGCGAGCACGTTCGGGAGGTTGGGCTTGACCGTCACGAGCAGCCAGGATACTGCCGCCCGCGGCGGCGGGGGCGCTCACCCCGCTGCCGCTGACCAGGTCAAACGTCCGACGACCGGTCGGAGCGCGGGCCGCGGGCCGGTGGAGCGCACGTCGGCGCGGGAGCGGTGGGTCCCGCCCGCACGTCGGCGCGGGAGCGGTGGGGTCCCGCCCGCACGTCGGCGCGGCCCGGTGGCGGTCCCGGGCGACCGCCACCGCAGTGGTCAGCGGGAGAGGGTCAGCAGCGGGTCGGTGGCGAGCGTGGCGAGCTCCTTCGAGCTCATCGCGGGTTCGGAGGTCGTACTGGTGATCACGCGCTCCAGCTCGAACGCGGGTACCCCGGCCTCGGCGGTCGCGAAAGCGGCCGAGGTCAGCACGGCGCTTCCGTCGGTGCGGAAGTGGTAGACGTCGTGCACCGGCGTCCCCGTCCCTTCGGAGCGGAACCGGGTGAGCACGTCGACGAGGAGCGATCCGTCGGACTGCGGCCAGCTCCGGCAGTCCAGCACCGCCTTGTACTGGTCTTCCTGGGCGCACGACTCGCGCGCCGACAGCCCCGCGGCACCGGGCGCGTAGACGGTGGTCTCCAGGCGCACCCTGATCGGTGCGGTCCCCACGCCGGGGCTGGTGACCGGGCGGACGAAGTCGGCGGAGACGTTCACGCTGGCCGAGCCGCCGCCGTCGGCCGCGGGCACGAAACCGGTCCGGCGGCCTGCGCGGAACCCCCTGGAGTCCGGGACCGCCCGCGACACCATCCGCGTGAGGTCGGCCTCGAGCCGCGCGGCGCGCGCCGCCAGTTCCGGCTCGCTGATCCGCAGCGGAGCCATCGCCTTCGGCGGCCACTCCACCGGACGCGCGGCGGGCGGTGCGGCCGGGGTCAGGCCGGAGTCGGTCAGCCATGCGGGCACCAGGCCCGCGACCACCGCCACCACGACCGCAGCGACCGCCGCGGCCGTCGTCCGGCGGCGCCGCTGCCGGTGCGCCGCCTCGGCCACCACGTCGTCGGGGTCGAACCCCAGCGGCGGCTCGTCGGCGACGGCGGTCCGCATGCCCTCGCGCAGCAGTTCCGGATCCATCACGCACTCCTCCTCGCGCCCGCCCCGGCCAGGTCGGGAGCGGTTCTGGCGATCGCGGCCCGCAGGTTGCGCAGGCCGCGCGACGCCTGGCTCTTGACCGTGCCCTCGGAGCACCTGAGCGCGGCGGCCACCTCCGCAGTCGGCAGGTCCTCCCAGTAGCGCAGCACCAGCACCGCCCGCTGCCGCGGCGGGACCTCGGCCAGCGCGCGCAGGACGAGGTCGCGCGCCTGCGCTCGCTGGCCCGCCACGGCCGGGTCGGCCAGCGGGTCTCCCGGGTCGGGCACGACGCCGTCGCGGTTCTCCGAGCGACGCCAGGGCTTGCGCCGTTCGTCGAGCCACACGCGCATCAGCACCTTGCGCGCGTAGGCGTCGGCCGCGTCCCCGTCGACCCGTCGCCAGGCGCGGTAGAGCTTGAGGAGGGTGTTCTGGACGAGGTCCTCGGCGAGGTGCCAGTCACCGCACAGCAGGTACGCCGAGCGGCGCAGCACCACGGCACGGCTCGTGGCGAACTCGCGGAAAGACCGTTCCTCTTCCGCCCGCATCGGCCTGATCCCCTTTCCGCGCCACCACCTCGTAGTACGGACCGCGCAGGGAGGGGGTTGCACGTGCGGTGGACGCGCGGGCGGTGGGGTGGTTGCCAAGCGGCGGGAACCCGCTACCCGCGGGGCCGATTCGGATGTGATGATCGTCATGCCGGTCGCGCAAGGGACCGTCTGGAGCGGCAGGCGACTGCGTTCAGAACAGCACGAATGACCAGATTTCACGCATATCGACGCTTCGTCAGCTCGCCGGACCGGCGAACAAGCCTATTCGGAGAACGTGCTATTCCTTAATTGAAGTGTAAATAGTAGCCAGGTCGGCGGCCGAATGTCAGGCTGTTCACCAGTTCGTCGTTCAGCGTCAACCGACCGAAAAACAAACGAACGGATGGTCTGGTGAAATGTTCGGCCCGGATCGCCACGACGTGTTCTGGATCGTCGGGTCCGGCCTGAAGCTCAGGCACGCGACCAAGATGCGCCCCGGCGCGGTGTACTCCGGCCAGCAGGTGCCCACGCTCTGCGACGACCTGATCAAGGTTCCGCAGGCCACGCCCAGCGGCCGGGAACCGAACTCGAAAAGCGTCACCGAACGCTGCCCGCAATGCGCCGAAGAAGCCGATCGCCGCGGCTTGTCCACGATCTCCTGGGACTTCTGAGCGGCTCCGCCCGGACTTGCGGGCACGTCCGCATGCGCGGCGGTGCGACGGCGCGAAAATGAGTCGCCGCGCTGACCAGGCCGGACTACCGTTTGGTCCGCCATGACTCCCGATACGCGCGGTTCATCCCGTTTCCTGTGGTCGCTGCTGCGGCGGCGCCCCTGGCTGCCTGTCGTCGCGGTGCTCACCGGCGCGCTCTGGATGCTGCCGACCGCGCTGATGCCCCTGGCGATCGGCAACGCGATCGACAACGGCATCCGCACCGGGGACGCCTCCGTGCTGCTGACGTGGCTGCTCGTCGTGCTCGGCCTCGGCGCGGTGCAGACGGCCGGCTCGGCCGGCCTGGAATGGGTCTCGCACACGATGTGGATCGACGCCGCGGCCACCTCGCAGCGGCTCGCGCTGGCCCACGTCGCCCGCCTGGGCGGCACGCTGACGCGCAAGGTGCGGGCGGGCGAGGTCGTGGCCATCGGCTCCTCCGACATCTACCGGATCGCCGCGTTGTTCGAGGTCGTCGGGCGGGCCGCGGGTTCGCTCGTCTCGTTCGCCATCGCCGCGGGCGTGGTGCTGGCGCTCTCGCCGCTGATGGGGGCCGTGGTGCTGGTCGGCGTGCCGCTGGCGACCATCGGCATCGGCCCGCTGCTGTCGCCGCTGCACCGCCGGGAGGAGGTCCAGCGCGAGCGGGTGGCCGACCTCAACGCGCTGGCCACCGACATCGTGTCGGGCCTGCGCATCCTGCGCGGTGTCGGCGGGGAGTCGCGGTTCCACGCGCGGTTCGTCGATTCCAGCCAGCGGGTGCGCGCGGCGGGCGTGGCGTCCGGACGGGTGGAGGCGTGGCTGGCCTTCGCCGAGATCCTGCTGCCCGGCCTGGTCACGGTGCTGGTCACCTGGCTCGGCGCGCGGCTGGCGCTGGCCGGCACGATCTCCGTCGGCGAGCTGGTTGCCTTCTACGGCGTCTCGGCGTTCCTGGTGATCCCGGTGCGCACGGCGACCGAGGCCGCCTACTCCTACGCGACCGCGAAGGTCGCCGCCCGCCACATGTGCGACCTGCTGCGCACCCGGCCCGAGCCCGGACCGCCGGAGCGGCCGAGGCCGCTGGACACCGGTCCGCTCGCGCTGCGCGACGAGTCGCGCGGCCTGGAGATCGCCGCGGGCGAGCTCACGGTGATCGACGCGGGCGCTGACGGGGAGGCGCTGGCGGAACGCCTGGCCGGCCACCGGTTCGCGCTCGACGGCGACGCGGCGAGCGGTGCTTCCGACGGCGGACGCGAGCAGAGCGCCGGGTCCGATGGCCACCCACCGCAAGCGAACGCACGCGCCGCCGCGAAGAACGGTTCCGATCACCGGACTGCGGAAGCGAACCCGCGGGCCGCCCACGGACGCGTGCTGGCCAACGGCGTCCCGCTCGACGAGGTCGCACCGGCGGAGCTGCGCCGCCGGATCGTGCTGGCGCACAACCAGGACCTGCTGTTCTCCGGCCCGGTGCACACCGAGCTCGACCTCGGCACCGCCGTCGACGTGCCGACCGCTCTGCACGCCGCCGACGCCCACGACGTGATCGACGCGCTGCCCGCCGACGCGGTGCTCGACGAGCGGGCGCGGTCGCTGTCCGGTGGCCAGCGCCAGCGGCTGGTGCTGGCCAGGGCGCTGTGCTCGGACGCCGACGTCCTCGTGCTCGACGAGCCGACCTCGGCGGTCGACGCGCACACCGAGGCGCGGATCGTGCGGCGGGTCCGCGAGCTGCGGGCCGGGCGGACCACGGTCGTGGTCAGCCAGAGCCCGCTGTGGCGGCAGGCCGCCGACAGAACCGCGACGCTGGAAGGACGGAGCTCGTGAACACCCGGCTCCCGCTGGCCGACCAGCGCGCCGTGCGCGACTGGGTCTGGCGCACCGCGCTGGCCAACCGCGGTGCGTACGCCGTGATGATGGCGCTGTTCATCTCCGCAACCGTCGTCGGGCTCGCAGGTCCGCAGCTGCTCGGCATGCTGGTCGACTCGGTCGTGGCGGGCGCGTCGACAGTGCGGGTGGACGTGCTGGCCGGCGTCTTCCTGGCCGTGCTGGTGGCGCAGGCGCTGCTGGCACGGGCCGCGCGGATGCGCGCGACGCTGCTCGGCGAGCAACTGCTGGCCAAGTCGCGCGAGGGGGTCGTCGGCCACGCGCTGAGGCTCCCGCTGAGCACCGTGGAGTCGGCGGGCACCGGCGACCTGCTCAGCCGCTCCACCACCGACGTCGACCGGCTCGACTACACCGTGCGCAGCGCGGTCCCGGAGATCACCGTCGCGCTGATCACCCTCCTGCTGACCGCGGTCGCCATGGTCGTGACCTCACCGCTGCTGGCCTGCGGGATGCTGATCGCGGTGCCCCTGATCGTGCTGAGCACCCGCTGGTACTACCCGCGCGCCCGGCCGGTGCTGCAGGGCGTGCTGGCCGGGTGGGCCGAGGTGCAGTCGAGCACCCACGAGTCGGTCGAGGGCGCGCGCACCGTGGACGCGCTGCGGCTCTCCGAACGCCGCATCGCGCACAACGAGCGTGTGCTGGGCAACGCCGTCGGCAAGGAGAAGCGGCACCGCAACCTGCTCACGATCTGGCTGCCGTGCCTGGAGATGTCCTACGTCCTGCCGATCGGGGCCATCCTGCTGATCGGCGGCTGGGCGTACGCGGCGGGTTCGGTGGAGCTGGGCACGATCACCACGGTCGTGCTCTACGCGCAGGCGATGTCGAACCCGCTGGACGAGCTGCTCGCGTGGATCGACGAGCTGCAGATCGGCAACGCCGCGCTGCGCCGGATCCTGGGCGTCGGCCGCGCACCGGTCAGCGGCCCCGGCGAGGGCGGCGCGGCCGTCGAGCGCGACCGCGGCCACGACCTGTCCGTGCGCGGCGTGCGCTTCTCCTACCGGGAGGGACAGGAGATCCTGCACGGCGTCGACCTGACGGTGGGGGCCGGGAAGCGCCTGGTCATCGTCGGTCCATCAGGTGCGGGCAAGTCCACGCTGGGGCGGCTCGTCGCCGGGGTCAACGCGCCGGACTCCGGTTCGGTGGCCTTCGGCGACACCGAGATCACCTCGCTGCCGACCGACCGGCTGCGCCGCGAGGTCGTGCTGCTGACCCAGGAGCACCACGTGTTCGCCTGCTCGCTGCGGGACAACCTGTGCCTGCCCGCCGGTGACGACGGCTGGAGCGACGAGCGGCTGCTCGCCGCGCTGGAGACCGTCGGCCTCGGCGAGTGGGCGTCGCGGCTGCCCGAAGGGCTCGCCACCGTGCTCGGCGCGGGCGGGCACCCGGTGCCCGCCGCCGTGGCGCAGCAGATCGCCCTGGCCCGCGTCATGCTCGCCGACCCGCACACCCTCGTGCTGGACGAGGCCACCTCGCTGCTGGACAACGAGACCTCGCGCGACCTGGAGCGCTCGATGTCGACGCTGCTGGCGGGCCGCACCGTGATCGCCATCGCGCACCGGCTGCACGCGGCGCGCGACGCCGACCAGGTGGCGGTGATGGAGTCGGGGCGGATCGTCGAGCTCGGCACCCACGCGGAACTGCTCGCGGCGGGCGGCTCCTACGCCGAGCTGCACCGGGCCGCGACCCCGGAACGCGCCTGACGCGGGCCGCGTCGCCGGGCGCCGAACCCCAGAGCCTGTTTTTGATCTTTGAAGCGGCGTCAGCCGCTTGGCCCACCTACGCAACCGGCACCGCAGCGGGTTCTCAAGTGTTCTCTCGCGAGGACAGCTCTTTCGTGGCGTATCGGCATACATGAGAAAGAGATCCCGCGGCGAGAGAACGCCTGAGGTTCCGCCGCCCACACCCCCCAGCAAGGCGGGTTCAAAAACAGGCTCTCACCGCACCGCAACCCGCACCTGACGCGGGATTGGCCGCGGCCGGGGCATCTGGCTCCGAACAGCCTGGCGCAGATCGCACTGCCGACGGACCTCGGGCGAAGACTAGAACTGGGTGCTCAGCATGCGGCGGGCCGCTCCGCGCGGGTCCGGGTCGCTCTCGATCAGGGCGTTGACGACCGCGCCGTCCACCAGCGCGAAGTGGTGGCGCACCTGCTCCGGGCCACCGGCGACGCCGCCGCGTTCCAGGATCTCGCGCACGAGCTCCTGCAACTCCGCGTTTAGCTCCCTGATCAGCGGAGCAAGGTAGGGCCTCCGGGGTGTGCCGACCAGGCGCTCGTAGCGCAGCAGCACCGGCTCGACACCCCCGTCCCTGGACCGGGAACCCAGCAGCAGGTCGAGGATCAGGTCGATCACGGTCTCGGCCGGCAGCCGTTCGTCGCCGAGCCCGGCGAGGCACTCCCGCGCCGCGGCGAGCTCCTGCCTGCCCTCGAACTCGACCGCCGCGCTGACCAGGTCGTCGAGGCTGGAGAAGTAGTAGGTGGTGGACGCCAGCGGCAGCCCCGCCCGGTCGGCGACCGCGCGATGCCGGACCGCGTCGAAACCCCCCTCGGCCAGGAGCTGCGCGGCGGCCAATACCAGCGCCTGCCGTCGTCGCTCACCCTTGGGAGTGCTGGCCGTCGTCATGGTCGCCGATCCTATTGCGTTGCGCCGCGCCCGCCGCAGGCGTCAGTGCGCGGCACCGCTGAGGTTCAGTCCGATGACGCCGGCCGCGATGAGCACGATCGAGACGACCTTCAGCACCGACACGGGGTCGCCGAGCCACACCATGCCGATCACGGCGGTCAGCGCGGCGCCGATGCCGACCCAGACGGCGTAGGCCGGGCCGACCGGCAGGGTCCGCATCGCCCAGGCCAGGCCGGCGAAGCTGCCGGTGGCCAGCACGGCGAACCAGACCGTCGGCCACAGCCGGCTGAAGCCGTCGGACATCTTCAGCGCGATGGCCCAACCCGCTTCCAGCATTCCCGAAAGCATCAGCACGACCCAGGCCATGAGTTCCTCTCACTTCAACTCGCCCGGCGACCGGCACGGGCCCCGATCGCCTCCGACTGGTACTACCGTACAAAAATTTGGTACGCATGTACCGTTCCGGTGAGGGAAGACACCGCCCGACGTCGAGGAAGATCGCGCTGGCCTGGGGATTCAGAGCGCGAGAGTGAGGGTCCGCTGGGCGGGACCACGACGGTCACGCCTCGCGGCCGACAGCGCGGCCGGGCAGCCTCGGCGCCCGGCCCTCGCGCTGTCAGAGACGGCCGGCGAGGCCGTCTGCGATGGCGACGAGCCGCTCCCCGAACGGCGCCTCCGTCGCGCCGTCCGGGTCGCTGCGCACCACGAGCACCTGGCCGCTGACCGCCTTGCGGACGACCTGCTCCGTACCGTCCGGTCGCCGCACCTCGGTCGGTTTGGCCTGCTCCGCCCCGACCGACGACGCGGGGCTGACGATCACGCTCACGTTGCCCGTCGACGCGCCCTCGGTCAGCTCGAACGCCGCCGACTGCGAGCCCGACGGGCAGGAGCCGGACGCGGGTACCGCGGCCCGTCCGGCCGCCTCCGGCAGCGCGCCCGCCAGGGCGTCGGCCAGCCGGGCGTCGGGCGCGCCACACGAGGAACGCGTACCGGGGTCGTTCATGACGATCGGGCCGTTGGTCGGTGCGGGCTGCGCGGGTGGTTGCGGGCCGGACTCGCGCAGAGACGCGACGGTGTCCTGGTCACCGGGCGTGAACAGGCCGGTGCCGAAACCGGCCCCGACGAACAGCACCGCGGCAGCGGCGACACCACCGCCCGCCGCCGCCATCCGGCGCCGCGCGGTTATCCGGCGGGAGCCCCGCACCACGTCGCCCTCGTCGAAGGACGCCGGTGGCGCCGAGGGCACCGCCTCGCGGAACAGCTCCTCGAGCTTGCGTTCGTCCACCTGACCGCACCTCCTCACAACGCCGACCGGAGATCGCCGAGCTCGTCACCGAGGGCCTCGCGCAGCGCGGTGAGACCGCGCGCGCACTGGCTCTTGACCGTGCCCTCGCTGCACTTCATGACCTCGGCGACTCCCGCGACGTCGAGTCCCTCCAGGAATCGCAGCACCAGCACCGCCCGCTGCTTCGGCGGGACCTTGCGCAGCCCGGCCAGCAGCGTCTGCCGGGTGGCGACCGCGTTGGCCACCTCGCCCGAGACCTCGGGCGCGTCCGGCAGGACCTCGGTGGAACGCTCCCGGCGCCACGGCCGCCGGGACTCGTCGATCACCGCCCGGGTCAGCGTGCGGCGCACGTAGGCGTCCAGCGCGCCCTTGTCCCGGACCTTGCGCCAATGGCGGTGCAGCGCGATGAACGCGGTCTGGGCGAGATCGTCCGCGCGGTGCCAGTCACCGCACATCATGTACGCCATCCGACGCACCGCCTCCCGCCGAGCCGCGAAGTACTCCGCGAACTCCTGCTCCTCGCGCTGGTCCACGCGGAACTCTCCGCTCGTCAGTACTGCCACCTGTTGGACGGAACGCCCGGCCCCAACCGTTGCACGGCGGGCGGCGGCGATCCAGCTCACACCCGACCTTCATACCGAAGCCCGGGCCGGTGCCACACACCGGGCCGATTCCCTGAACCGGTGTTCGTGTGGTGTGATCGGTTCGTGACCAAAGCGGCGCCAATCGATCTCCGTTCCGACACGGTCACGCGTCCCGACGGGCAGATGTCCGCGGCGATGGCCGCGGCCGAGGTCGGCGACGACGTGCTGGACCACGACCCGACGATGCGCGCGCTGGAGGAGAAGGCCGCTGGCCTCCTCGGCACCGCGGCGGCCCTGTGGGTGCCCAGCGGCACCATGGGCAACCTGATCGCGCTCTCGCTGCACCTCCAGCGCGGCGACCGGTTCCTCGCCCCGCGCGGCGCGCACGTGCTCGACTTCGAGCTCGGCACCGCGGCCTGGCTGGCCGGCGGCATGCCGCAGCCGCTGGAGTGGACCGCGGGGCCGGGGCGCCCCACAGCGGACCTGGTCCGGACCTACACCGGGCAGAGCGCCCGCTACGACGCCCTGCACACGACGCTGCTGTGCCTGGAGAACACCCACAACGGCGCGGGCGGGGCGGTCATCCCGCCGCACGAGCACGCACTGCTCGCCGCCGCGGCCCGGGACGGCGGCCTGCGCGTCCACCTCGACGGAGCCCGGCTGTGGAACGCGGCGGTCTCGCTGGAGGTGCCGCCCGCCGCCCTCACCGTCGGGGCCGACACCGTGCAGGCGTGCCTGAGCAAGGGGCTCGGCGCGCCGGTCGGGTCGGTGGTGGCCGGATCGAAGGAGTTCGTCACCGAGGCGCGGCGGATGCGCAAGATGCTCGGCGGCGGGGTCCGCCAGGGCGGGGTGCTCGCGGCCGCGGGCCTGGTGGCGCTGGAGCGCATCGACTCGCTGGCCGAGGACCACGGCAACGCGCGGCTGCTGGCCGAGGGGCTGGCCGAGCGCGGCTGGGACGCGTCGACGCCGCAGACCAACATCGTGCTCGCGGCGGTTCCCGACGTCGGTCGCACCCTGGAGCGGCTGCGCACGGCCGGGGTGCTGGCCGTCCCGATGAACGGCCAAGTCCGGTTCGTCACCCACCGCGACGTCGGCAAGGCGACGATCGAGGAGGCCCTGCGCCGGATCGGCCGGTCGGACCGGTGAGCCCGCGAACGTCGACCGACGGGGAGGTTGGAGTGCTGCGCTGGGTGGTCTTCGACTACGGCGAGGTGATCAGCGTGCGGACGCGGGCGCTGCCGGAGCTGGCCGCGATGCTGGGCACCGACCCGGAGTCGTTCGAGACGGCCTACTTCGCCGAGCGGGTCGCCTACGACCGGGGCGGCACCGACACCGACTACTGGCGCGCGGTGGGCGCGCACTTCGACGTCGATGTCGACGACACCCGCATCGAGGCCCTGACCGGCACCGACACCAACGGCTGGCTGGACACCGACGCCGAGACGCTGCGCCTGATCGACGAGCTCGCGGACGCCGGGGTCACCCTGGCACTGCTGTCCAACGCGCCGTCGACCTTCGCCCGCGTGGCCGAGCAGCAGCCGTGGGCGCGCAACTTCGAGCACCTGGTGTTCTCCGGAGACCTGCGGCTGGGCAAGCCCGACGCGGCGATCTACCTGCACCTGCTGGACACCATCGCGGCCCGTCCGCAGGAGTGCCTGTTCTTCGACGACCGGCAGGAGAACATCGACGCGGCGCGCGAGGCGGGCCTGCGCGCCGAGACCTGGACGGGCGCGGAGGCGGCCCGCCGGAAGCTGCGGGAGCTGGGCGTCCTCGGCTAGCGGTGCCTCGTCACTTGAGCTGCTTGCGGTCCCTCGCCCAGCCCAGCGCCGCCGTGGCGACGAACAGCGCGCCGCCGATGACGGCGAGCCAGAACAGGCCCTTGAACAACACGCCGGCCACCGAGATCACGAGCCACAGCAACAGCAGCCCGCCGATCACCTTCCACAACATCCGAAGCCACCTCAACTCGGCCGACAGCGGCCCCCGAGCGGACCGTGCCTCCAGCCTGCCAGAGGAACCGCCCACCGCGACCGCCCCGAACCGACATTCCGGGAAAACTCAGGGTTCTCGGGGTCGGCCCGGCACCCCGGCCCGACCAGCGGTGTCGCGGTCAGCGGCGGAGCCAGGTCGCGAGCCGGGCCAGGGCCTCGGAGATGTCGGCGGTGCTGCCCGCGAAGGACATCCGGACGAAGCGGTGGCCGTCGACCGGGTCGAAGTCGATGCCGGGAACCACCGCGACGCCGGTGTCCTCGAGCAGCCTGCGGCAGAACGCCATCGAGTCCTCGGCGAGGTGGCCGATGTCGGCGTAGACGTAGAAGGCGCCGTCGGCGGGGGCGACCCGGGTGATGCCCAGCTCGGCGAGCCCGGCCAGCAGCAGCTCCCGGTTGGTCCGGTAGACCTGCACGTGCGCGTTGACCTCCTCGTATGCCTCGGAGGTGAACGCGCCCAGCGCGCCGTACTGCGACAGCGCGGGCGGGCAGAGCGTGAAGTTGCCGGTCAGCGAGTCGACCGCGCGCAGCAGCCCGGGCGGCACCAGCATCCAGCCCAGCCGCCAGCCGGTCATGCACCACAGTTTTGAAAAGCTGTTGACCACGATCGCCTCGCGGGAGAACTCCCACGCCGTGTGCAGCGGCTCCTCGTAGCTGATGCCGTGGTACAGCTCGTCGCTGATCAGCCGCACGTCGTTGCGCTCGCACCAGGCGGCCAGCTCCGCCAGCTCCCGCTTCGCCAGCACCGTCCCGGTCGGGTTGGCGGGGCTGGCCACGATGAGTCCGCGCACCGGCTCGTCCAGCGCCTCGAGCATCTCCACCGTGGGCTGGAACCGGGTCGACTCGTCGCACGGCAGCTCGACGACCTCGCAGCCGAGGGCGGCGAGGATGTTGCGGTAGGCGGGGTAGCCGGGCCGGGCCAGCGCGACCCGGTCACCGGCGTCGAAGGCGGCCAGGAACGCCAGCAGGAAGGCACCCGAAGCACCGGTGGTGACCACGACGTCGCCCGCCTCGACGGGCACGTCGTAGGTGCGGTTGTAGTGCCCGGCGATCGCCTCGCGCAGCCCGGCGAGGCCGAGCTGTTCGGTGTAGCCGAGCGGGTGGCTGTGCAGCGCGTCGGCAGCGGCCTCCCGCACCGCCCGCGGGGCGGGCGACGACGGCTGACCCGCGGCCAGCGACACGACGTCGCCGCGGGTGCGCTGCCGGGCAGCCGCGGCGGACACGACCTCCATCACGTGGAACGGCGGGACGTCGGCCCTGGTGGCGGCGGCGAGCAACGAGTCTGGCATGGCCCCAGCGTGCCAGGCGCCGCACGGCACTCCAACGCCCAGTCCCGGACCGCGGCGCCCGAGGGGAGCAACGCGGTGCCGGTGCGGACCGAGCCCCGGGAGCCTTGAGCGGCCGGACCGGCGAGCCCGGGCAGCGGACGGCCCGAAGGCACCGGAATCCGACTCGGCACTGGCAGTGCCGAGGCCGTCCCGTAACGGCCGGAACCGAGTCCCGGCGGAAGGGGGCCCGTTCCGCGCCTGCCGAGCGGGTGCCGGCCGCGGTGTGCCCGCGACCGGCGTCCCGTCAGTAGCCCTGGTAGCCGCCGCCCTGCGACATCGACTTCAGCCCCGGGTGGCCGTCGAAGCCGCCGTAGCGGGAGAAGGTGTAGCGGACACCGGCGATGATGTTGTCCACCGGGTTGTAGATGTCGTCGTGGCCGGGCAGCTTGTACGACTGGAACGTCGGGTCGATGCACTGCATCAGTCCCTTGGACGGCGTGCCCTTGGCGGCGTTGGAGTCCCAGTTGTTGATGGCGTGCGGGTTGCCGCCGGACTCCTTCTCGATGATCGTCCAGATCTCGTCGATGTTCTCCTCGGTCACCGGGATGCCGTTGGCCTGCAGGATCTTGATCGCCTCGCGGATCCACTGGTCGACGTTGCCCGGGGGCGGTCCGCCGCTCGGCGGCCCACCGCTCGGGCCGAGGCCACCGCCTCCGCCGCCACCACCGCCGGAGCCCGAGTCCGATCCGCCGCCTCCGCCGGACCCGCCCGAGCCACCGGAACCGCCCGAACCGGAGCCACCGGAACCGGAACCCGACTCGCCCGAGGGACCCGTGCTCTGCGGGTTGGACTGCGCGGGCGGGGGCGGAGGGGTCATGTCCCAGTCGACCTTGCGACCCGGAGCCGGGGTGAAGCTCTCGTCGCCTGCCTTTGGCAGCTTCGAGAAGACGTCGGCCATCCCCGCGGCGGCGCCGGTCAGCTCGCCCTGCGCGGCACCCAGCCCCTGGTTCGCCTCGGCGATCCTGGTGCGGGCCTCGCCCGCGTGCTGCTGCATGGCCCGCCTGATGGTGTCGTCGCGCTCCTGCGCCGCCCGCTTCTTGGCTTCCTCGTCGCCGCCCGCGGCCTGGACGGCCTTCTGGTAGTCCTGCTCGGCGCGCCTGGCGTCGGCCAGCGCCCGTTCGCCGATCGCGTTCACCGCCTCCTTGGCGGTCTCCACGACCTGCGCCGCGCGGTCCAGCGCCGCCGCCGAGCTCTCCACCGACTGCCGCGCGGTGTCGAAGCCACCGGTCAGCTTGCCCATGTAGGCGACGAACGCGTCGGCGGAGGCTCCGCCCCACGCCCCGTCCAGACCGGCGACCGCGCGCGAGAGGTCCTGCCCGCTTTCACCCGTCTTGCCCGCCGACTCGCGCCACCTGGTGCCGATCTGCCTGATGTCACCCGGCCGGCTGTTCTCGATCCTGCGCACCTGTTCCGCGAGCTCGCCACCGCCCGGCAGGCCCGCGATCTCGCCTGATATCCCCATCGGCCCGCCTCAGACCCGCATCGACTCGGCGTTGGCCGCGTCGACGTCGCCGACGTCGGTGCGAACCGCGTCCAGCGCGGAGCCGGCGCTGCGCAGCAGCTGCTCGGCCGCGTCGAACTGCTGCTTGGCCGTGGTGTCGAAGTTCCTGATCGCCGAGGCGATCGCGCCCGCCGCGTCCAGCTCGCCGAAGATCGCCGCGTCCACGTGCTGGTTCTCGAAACCGTCGCCGATCGCGCCGACCGGCCCGGCCTTGGAGTCCAGCTTCGCGCGGCAGTCGTCCAGCGCCTGCATGTTGTAACCAGCTCTGGTCACAATCGCTCTCCTAGATTTTTCCGCCGATGACGCGAAACGATCCGCGGCGGAGATCGGATCCCCTGCTCATGCCTACCAAAGCGAACCGCCCGGCGGCCGGGATTTCCCGGAATCGCCGAGCGGTTCACTCGTTTCGCGGCGCCCGTTCCGCTGCGCCGTCGCGGCCTTCTCGCCGGTTATGCGATTTTCGCGCTGTTCTCCCGTTTTCGGCGGTCGCGCGCTCAGGCGGTGGGCACGGTGACCTCGCCGCGCGCGGCGCGCAGCGCGATGTCGGTGCGGTGGTGCGAGCCGGGCAGGTGCACGCCGGCGACCCGCCGGTACACCTCCTCTCGGGCGGACTCCAGGTCGTCGCCGTTCGCCACGACCGAGAGCACCCGGCCACCGGCCGAGAGCACCGCGCCGTCCTCGCGCCTGCGGGTGCCGGAGTGCAGCACGCCCCGGCCGTCGCCGCCGTTGATCACGTCGTCCACCCGCGGGCGGCCGGGGTAGCCCTCGGCGGCGATGACGACGGTCACCGCGCAACCCGGCTCCCACTCCAGCGGCGGCAGGGCGGCCAGTTCGCCGTGGGCGACCGCGTTGAACACCGACGCCAGCGGCGTGCGCAGCAGCGAGAGCACCGCCTGGGTCTCGGGGTCGCCGAAGCGGCAGTTGAACTCGATCACCTGCGGACCGCTGGAGGTCAGCGCCAGACCCGCGTAGAGCAGCCCGGAGAACGGGGTGCCGCGCGCGGCCAGCTCGTCGACCGTCGGCTGCACGACGGTGCGCACGACGGTCTCGACCAGGTCGTCGGCAGCCCACGGCAGCGGGGCGTAGGCGCCCATGCCGCCGGTGTTGGGGCCGTGGTCGTCGTCGCCGACCCGCTTGAAGTCCTGCGCGGGCAGCAGCGGCACCACGGTCGTGCCGTCGACGAAGCAGAACAGCGACGCCTCCGGCCCGTCCAGGAACGACTCCAGCAGCACCGGGTGCCCGTCGTCGAGCAGCTTCAGCGCGTGCGCGCGGGCCGCGTCGAAGTCGGAGGAGACCAGCACGCCCTTGCCCCCGGCCAGGCCGTCGTCCTTGACCACCCAGGTCGGCCCGAAGCGGTGCAGGGCCTCGTCGAGCTTGGCGGGGTTGTCCACGATCTCGCTGTGCGCGGTGGGCACCCCGGCGGCGAGCATGACGTCCTTGGCGAAGGCTTTGGAGCCCTCGATCCGCGCGGCCGCCTTCGACGGCCCGAAGCAGGGGATGCCCGCGGCGCGCACCGCGTCCGCGGCGCCTGCGACCAGCGGCGTCTCCGGGCCGAACACGACCAGGTCGGCGGCCCACTTCCTGGCCAGCTCCGCGACCTCGGCGGGCTTGGCGACGTCCACACCATAGGATTCGGCCAGCGCGGCGGTCCCGGCGTTGCCCGGGGCGCAGGCCAGCGCGGTCACCGACGGGTCGCGGGACAACGCCAGCACGATCGCGTGCTCCCGGCCGCCGGCACCAATCACGAGGATTCGCACGGGCGCAGCGTAGAACTTCCGGTGCCGTCGGCGAGCCCTGCCCCCGTCCAGGTGTGTCGGATCGGACATCCGGCGCAAGCCGGGCACCGTGGGAGTGGTCGGCGTCACCTGTTCAGCTCCACGTCCCCGCACCGGCCGGCACTGTTCACCCACCGGTCGGCGCCGGTCCCACTTCCGGTGGGCGAATGGTCGCTTGCACCGGCTCGGGTTGGGCCCGAGCCTTGATCGTCGACCGGCGCGAGGCCGCCGGAGCACACACGGAGGTCCAACCATGATCCGGGCACGTCTGACGGCGCTGGCCGTCGCAGGAGCCGCGGTGCTGGGTACGGTGATCCAGCTCCCCGCGAGCGCGGCCCCCGCCCAACCGGGCGACCGCGTCGAGGTCTTCGGGCACCGCGGCGCCTCCGGGTACCGCCCCGAACACACCCTCGCCTCCTACGAGCTGGCTGCCCGGATGGGCGCCGACTACATCGAGCCCGACCTGGTGCCCACCAAGGACGGCGTGCTGGTGTCCCGGCACGAGAACGAGATCAGCGGCACCACCGACGTCGCCCAGCGGCCGGAGTTCGCCGACCGCCGGACCACCAAGGTCATCGACGGCCAGGAGCTGACCGGCTGGTTCACCGAGGACTTCACGCTCGCGGAGCTCAAGACGCTGCGCGCCGTCGAGCGCATCCCCGACATCCGCCCCAACAACACCGTCTACAACGGCCGCTGGCAGGTGCCGACCTTCCAGGAGGTGCTGGACCTGCGGGCGCGGCTGTCCAAGGAGCTGGGCCGCGAGATCGGCGTGGCCCCCGAGACCAAGCACCCGAGCTACTTCGCCCGCATCGGCCTGCCGCTGGAGCCGGGCGTGGTGCGGACCCTCGACCGCAACGGGCTGAACAAGCGGCACGCGAAGGTCGTGGTGCAGTCCTTCGAGGTGGGCAACCTCAAGCGGCTCGACGAGTCGCTGGAGGTGGGGCTGGTCCAGCTCATCAGCAACAGCGGTGCGCCGCAGGACCTCATCGAGGCCGGAGACCCGCGCACCTACGCCGACCTGGTCAAGCCCGAGGGGCTGCGGGAGATCGCGGGCTACGCCGACGTCATCGGCCCGGACACCAAGGTCGTCCTGCCGGTCGACGACCAGGGCCGGCTCACTGAGCCGACCACCGTCGTCGCCGACGCCCACGCGGCGGGCCTGCAGGTCGTGCCCTACACGGTCCGCGCGGAGAACGAGTTCCTGCCCGCCGACTTCCGCTCCTCGGACGTGCCGTCGGCCTACGGCGACGTGTTCGGCTTCTACGCCGCGCTGTTCGCCCAGGACATCGACGGGATCTTCGCCGACCACCCGGACACCGCCGTCATCGCGCGCGACGAGCACGCCGCGCGCTGAGGCCGTCCTCGGCGCGGTGCCCCGGTGCCGCGCCGAGGGGCCTGTCCGCATCGCGGTCCTCCGGAGGCGGCGAGAGCCACCGGGCTCCGCCCGTGCGTAGCCTGTCCACCGCGGACGGAGGTGGTGCGCGGTGGCCCAACTGCTGCTGGTCCTGATCGGGGCGCTGCTGGTCACCGCGCTCGCGCGCAGCCGGGAGATCGCCGCACCGCTGCTGCTGGTGCTCACCGGGCTCGTGGTGTCGCTCGTCCCGGGGACCGAGGACTTCCGCATCGACCCCGAGCTGCTGCTGACCGCGGTCCTGCCGCCGCTGCTCTACGCCGCCGCGCTGGGCAGCTCCTACACGAACTTCCGCTCGCGCATCCGGCCGATCGCCTACCACGGCGTGATCCAGGTCGTGGTGACCGCGTTCCTCGTCGGCTGGCTCGCCTTCGTCCTCATCCCCGACCTGCCGCTGGCCCCGGCGCTGGTGCTCGGAGCGGTGATCGCGCCACCGGACGCGGTGACGGCCTCGGCGATCGGTAGGCAGCTCCACCTGCCCCGCGCGCTGATGACGATTCTCGGCGGCGAGAGCCTGATCAACGACGCGGCCGCCCTCACGCTGTACCGGATGGCGATGGTCGCGGTCGTCAGCACCGCGCCGACGCTCGCCGAGGACCTGCGGGTCTTCGGCCAGGCCGTCGTCGTCGGCGTCGCGGTCGGGCTGCTGTTCGGCGTGCTCGCGCACGCCGCGCGCACCCGGGTGCCCGACGTCCAGGTCGCCACGCTGCTCGGCGTGCTCGTGCCGTTCTCGGCATACCTGCTCGCCGAGCAGTTCGGAGGTTCCGGGGTGCTGGCCGTGGTCGCCGCGGGCCTCTACGTCGGGCACAAGCAGCCGCGCGCCCGCGCGGCCGGACGCCTCCAGGAGCACACGGTCTGGGAGTCGATCAACCTGCTGCTGGAGAGCCTGGTCTTCGCCTACATCGGCCTGCAGCTCAGCGACGTCATCGCCCAGGTCGTCTCGACCGGGCGCGACATCCGGTGGGTGGTGCTGGCGGCCCTGCTGATCCTGTTCGCGACGATCGCCTTCCGCGTCGTCTGGATGTACACGTCGAACTACCTGCCCGGCCTGTCGCACCTGCTGCGCTCGGGGGAGCCCCGCGGCACGTGGCGGCGCAGCGCCGTACTGGCGTGGACGGGCATGCGCGGCGTGGTCACCCTGGCGGCGGCGGGCGCCATCCCGGAGACGACCGCCAGCGGGGCGCCGTTCCCGGCGCGGGAGACGGTCCAGTTCGTCGCGTTCGTCGTCACCGTCGGGACGATCCTCATCCAGGGCACCACGCTGCCGTGGCTGATCCGCAGGCTCGGCGTCACCGACCCGCGCGAGGCCGAGGACGACGACCGCTCCGAGGCGGAGGCGAGGCGGATCGCCACCGGCGCCGCGCTGGCCCACCTCGACCGGCTCAGCCCCCGAGACCTGCAATGCGACCAGGAGCGGTTCGACCGGGTGCTGCCGCGCATCCGGACGATGCTGGAGCACCAGGGCATGCTCGCCGCCGACCAGGTCGGCAGGACGCCCGACGAGCGGGAGGACACCACCCGGCAGGTGTTCACCGACCTGCGCCGGGAGCTGCTGGAGGTCCAGCGGGCCGCCATGGCCGACGAACGCGACGCGGGCCGCCTCGACGACGAGGTCCTGCGCCGCGTCCTGCGCGAGCTGGACCTGCAGGAGGCCGCGCTGGAGAACTCCTGGCGCAACCGCTGAGCGGTGGGCCTGACTTCGATCTTGAAAGCGGCGCAGCCGCTTGGCCCACCGCCGCAACCGGAACCGCCGCGGTTCTCAGGCATCCTCTGGCGAGGACAGCTTTTTCGCCGCGTATGGCTGATACGTCAGAAAAAGATCCCGGAGCCAGAGGGCGCCTGAGGTTCCGCCACCGGAACCGCCGCACAAGGCAAGTCCGAAGACAGCCACTCAGGCGTGGTCGGCGCCGACCAGCTCCTCCGCCTGCTCCTGGCTGCGGCGCTCGTCGCGCACCGCGGCGATCTGCGTGCGGCCCCAGCGCTCGGAGAAGCCGTAGCGGCGGCCCAGCGCCACTCCGCTCAGCGGCTGGCCGTCCTCCAGGGAGCGGCGGTAGTCGCGGCGGGCGGCCTCGCGCTTGTCCTGGTCGGTCATCTGATCCGGCTTCACGACGGGCAGGACCTCCGTCTTCTCGCCCGGGTCCTCGTCCTTCCCGGCGGTGCCCATCCGGGCGGTCGCCGACTCGTCGGCCTTGCTGCTGGACGAGTCGTCGGGCTTCTCCTCGGCGGCTGCCTTCCCGGCGTCGCCTTCGGTGGTCTCCACCGAGACGGTTTCGCTCGCCTTCGCGAGAGCCGGCTCGGCGGTCTCCTCGGCCTTGTCCGCCGCCGTCTCAGGCAGCGGGTCGGCAGCCTCGCCGGACTCCGGTGCCTGCGCAGCCGCGGGCCTGTCGTCGCTCTCCGCCGGCGCAGGGACTTCCCCAGCGGCCTTCGCGGGCTCGCGGTGGTCGGCGGGCGCGCCGGCCGCCGCGGCGGGCGCGCCGGCCTTCGCGGAGGGCACCTCGGGCTCGCCGCTCGCCTTCGGCTCGGCCGGGACGTGCGGGACCGGCTCCGGCCTGGGCGCGCTCGGCGCGAAGGGCACCGCCCGCTCCCGCTCCTCGACCGCGGCCACCGGCCGCGCGACAGGCGCGGTCGGTGCCACGGCGACCGTCGGAGCCTCCGCCGGTTCCGTCGCGGCCACCGCCTGCTGCCGCGCGGGTTGCCCCTGCGGCGCGGCCGTCGTTGCGACGTCGCGCGGCGGCTCGACGAAAGCGGGCGACTCGGTCGAGACCGTGGTCGACGTGCCGAGCCCGGCGATCTCGGAGACCGGGATGTCGGTGACCTGCCTGCGGAACGCCACCGAAGTGCCGCCGCGGTCGACCAGCCACCTCAGCAGCAGGAGCCCGGGGCGCAGCCGCAAACGGCGCTTGCCGTGCCGCTCCTCGTAGTCGGCGCGCAGCTCGGCGAGCACGACGTCGAACACGGCCACCGCGGCGACCGGGAGCCCGGCGGCGACGATGCGCGCCTCCGGCGTCGTCTGGTGGATCCAGTTGATCCACGAGCTGATCGCGGTGAAGATCCACATCAGCAGCCGGCCGCGCAGGGCGCTGCGGCCGTGGATGGAGGCCCGGTAGGTGATCAGCGTGGCGCCGAAGGCGGCGCCGTCGAAGGTCGCCGGGATCAGCCACGCCGACCAGTAGCTGAAGCCGACCATCTGGTCCTGGCCGTATGCGTGCAGGCCGACGAAGCTGGCGCCCCAGCCCATCACCGCGGCCATCGCCACGAAGCCCAGCGCCGCGCGGGAGAGCCAGAGGCCCTTGCTCTTGCTCGTGTTCTGCTGGTCGCTCAAGGTTCATCCTCAGACAGCCGGTCCATGAGCAGTGCCGCGCGGTGGTGCGTGATCGTCGCGGGGCACCGGTGAATCCTAGAGACAGTCGAACACGAACGAGTGACACCCCATCGGTCACTCGAAGCGGTGCAGGTCGCCGCGGTCGCGGACCTCCGCGACGCACCGGTCACTCGACGTCGAGCACGGCCTTACCAGTGACTTCCCTTCCGAGCAGCGCCTTGGCGGCCTCGTCGTAGCGCAACCACGAACCGCGCCAGCCGATGTCGGCGGTCAGCTCTCCCGCGGCGATCAGGCCAGTCAGATATTCAAGATCCGTTCTCAGATCGGTACCCATCCGGAAAGCGGTCAGCGACTTGGCGGGACCCACCGTCGAGTACGGCGGGAAGGTCGCGGGCTCGCCGGAGGTCCAGCCGATGCTCTGCACGACACCGCCGGGCTCCAGCAGCTCCCACGCCCGCACGAGCTGCGGACCGCCGACGTTGTCGATCACCACGTCGAACGGCCCCACGTCGTCGAGACGGCTCACCACCTCGTGCGCGCCCAGCTCGGCAAGGCCCGCACCGCGACCGGAGAGCGCGACCACGTGCGCGCCACCCCGCGCCGCCAATTGCACCGCGAACCGGCCGACACCGCCTGACGCACCGGTCACCAGCACGCGGCGCCCGAGCAGCGGGCCCGACCGGTGCAGCGCACGCAGCGCCGTCACGCCCGCGGCCGGGACGGCGGAGGCCACCGCGAGCGACACGTCGTCGGGCACCACGGCCAGCTCGCCGACAGGCACCGCGCGCAGCTGCGCCCACGCCCCGCCGAGGCCGAAGGTCACCACCCGGGAGCCGACGGCCGGACCGGAGCCGTCGGCGGCCGCGCGCGCGACGACACCCGAGGCGTCCCAGCCGTGCACCGCGCCGGGCTCGGCCTCCGGCGCCCGCGCGAAGGCGACCTCGCCGTGGTTCAGCGACACGTGCTCGACGTCGACCAGCACCTCGTTCGCGGCGGGCACCGGATCCGGGGCGTCGCCGAGGGACAGGCCGGACGCGGTGCCCGGCGTGGTCAGGAGTGCGCGCATGACGACCTCTCTCGCGGTGATCGGACGGTGCACCACAACCGCACTCCGGGTGACGCTATTCCGGCGAACGGGTGTGATCCCGCGACCAGGACACCGGAAAGGCGACAGGCCCCGGCACGGAGCACCGGGGCCTGTCGACGAGCGCGAGAATCACGCCATCGTGTGTCGCACGATGGTCTGGTCGCGGCCCGGGCCGACGCCGATCGCCGAGATCCGCGCGCCGGAAAGCTCCTCCAGCCGCTTCACGTAAGCCTGGGCGTTGGCGGGCAGGTCCTCGAAGCCGCGGGCGCCGCTGACGTCCTCCCACCAGCCCGGCAGCTCCTCGTAGACCGGGACCGCGTGGTGCACGCCGGTCTGGGTCATCGGCATCTCGGTCACGCGCTCGCCGTCGACGTCGTAGGCCACGCAGACCGGGATGGTCTGGAGCCCGGTGAGCACGTCGAGCTTGGTGAGGAAGTAGTCGGTGATGCCGTTGACGCGGGTCGCGTAGCGCGCGATGACGGCGTCGAACCAGCCGGTGCGGCGTGAGCGCCCGGTCGTGACGCCGAACTCGCCGCCCGCCTTGCGCAGGTTCTCCCCGGCGTCGTCGGTCAGCTCGGTCGGGAACGGACCGGCACCGACGCGGGTGGTGTAGGCCTTGAGGATGCCGACCACGCCGTTGATCCTGGTCGGCCCGATGCCGGAACCGGCGCACGCACCGCCCGAGGTCGGGTTGGAGGAGGTGACGAACGGGTAGGTGCCGTGGTCGACGTCGAGCAGGGTGCCCTGCGAGCCCTCCAGCAGCACCGTCTCACCGCGGTCCAGTGCCTGGTTGATCAGCAGCTTGGTGTCGGCGATCCGGCCCGCGAACTTCTCGGCCTGGCCGAGCACGGTGTCCACGACCTCGTCGACGTCCAGCCCGCGCCGGTTGTAGACCTTGACCAGGATCTGGTTCTTGATGTCGAGGGCGGCCTCGACCTTCTGCCGCAGGATCTTCTCGTCGAGCACGTCCTGCACCCGGACGCCGACCCGCGCGATCTTGTCCTGGTAGCACGGCCCGATGCCGCGGCCGGTGGTGCCGATCTGCTTCTTGCCCAGGTAGCGCTCGGTGACCCGGTCGATGGCCACGTGGTAGGGCATGATCAGGTGCGCGTCGGCGGAGATGAGCAGCCTGGTGGTGTCGATGTCGCGGGCCTCCAGCCCGGCCAGCTCCTCCAGCAGCACCCCGGGGTCGACCACGACGCCGTTGCCGATCACGTTCGTCACACCGGGGGTGAGGATTCCCGACGGGATGAGGTGCAGCGCGAAGTCCTGCCCGTCCGGAAGCACCACGGTGTGACCGGCGTTGTTGCCGCCCTGGTAGCGCACGACCCACTGCGCCTGCTCGCCGAGCAGGTCGGTCGCCTTGCCCTTGCCCTCGTCGCCCCACTGGGCTCCGATCAGCACGATCGCCGGCATGTGAAACTCCAACCTGGACTGGGGTGGTCGCTCACGCGGACCTGCGTCCACCACGGGTATGCCGGTCGATCAGGGTAAACCAGGAGCCAAACGTGAGTACGACTGCATTGTCCTGCGGAAACGTCGATCGCACAGCGCGTCCTTGCGGACACGGTGTGCGATGGCTCGACGTCCCGGCCACGCCGGGCCGCGCGGACGTCGACTCGCTGCTGGCCGATCTCGAGGGCCGCCTGCTCGTGCACGGCACCGACGCCGACCTGGCGGCCGTCGTGCTGCGCCTGCTGCGCAAGGACCGGATCGCCCACGTGGAGGTCGGCTACGTGCCGGTCGCGGAGTCGCCGGCGACCCGCCTCTACGGCCTGGCCACCGGGGACGCCGGGTTCGAACAGGCGCTGCACGGCGCGGTCCGGCCGGTGCCGCTGGTCAGGGACGACTCCGGCGGCGTGCTGGTCGCCTCCGGCGTGGTCGAGCCGATCACCGGGCAGGTCTACTGCGACGACCAGCAGGTGCTCAACGGCTCGGCGCTGCGCATGGAGGTCGCCCCGGACCCGGACGCGGCGCGGCTGCCGGAGCCGACCTCCGACCCATTGTCGGCGATGCTGGAACCCGCCTCCGACGGCATCCGGGTCACCACCACGCGCCGCGCGTTCCTGCGCAGGCGCGAGGAGGTGGTGCGCGGCCGGGCGCTGCAGGCGAGCTTCCGCTCGGCGACCGTGGTCCGCGACGGCGTGGCGCACCCGCGACCCGCGGAGAAGTGGGGCTGGTACCGGCACACCGAGGACCTGCGGCTGGCTGCCGGCCGCTGAACGCCGTGCATAAGTCACCGACCGGTGTGACGATAGGTGGCGAATTCACGTCAGGTCACCCGCCGGCCACCCTTTGGCATTGATCCGGCCACCTGGCTGCTTCATGGTCATCGGCGAAAAGCTGCCTGCGAAAGGGACGCCATGACACTCCACCGATCGCTGCGCGCCACGTTGCTCGCCCTGCCCCTCGCCGGTGCCCTCACCGCCGGGCTGGCCGTTCCGGCCGGGGCGACGCCGCCCGCCATCCCGGACGCCTCCACCGCCAAGAGCTGGCTCGCCGAGCTGACCGTGGCCCCCGAGGGCTCCATGGACGGCTACGACCGCGAGAAGTTCCCGCACTGGAGCGAGGGCGCCGAGAACTGCGACACCCGCGAGGCCGTGCTCAAGCGCGACGGCGAGAACGTCCAGACCGGCTCCGACTGCTACCCCACCTCCGGCACCTGGAACAGCCCCTACGACGGCGGCAGCTGGACCAAGCCCAGCGACGTCGACATCGACCACGTCGTCCCGCTGGCCGCCGCCTGGCGCTCCGGCGCCGCCCAGTGGACCCAGCAGCAGCGCGAAGCCTTCGCCAACGACCTCGAAAGCCCGCAGCTGATCGCCGTCACCGACAACATCAACCAGGAGAAGGGCGACCAGACGCCCGACCAGTGGATGCCGTCCAAGACCGACTACCACTGCACCTACGCCTCGATGTGGGTGGCCTCCAAGCACAAGTACGAGCTCACCATCACCGACGCCGAGAAGGGCGCCCTCAACACCGCCCTCGGCACCTGCTGAGACCTCCCCAAGCCGGGGCGCCGATGACCGGCGCCCCGGCGCGGGCGGCTCAGTCCTCCTTCTGCTCCTCCCGCGGGTGCAGCGGCGGCAGGGCGGAGATGGCCTCGGTCCGGCTCAGCCCGGTGGCCTGCAGCAGGTCGACCGCGATCGACCGCACCTGCAGGACCACCACCTGCATCGAGAAGTCGCCCTCACCCAGCAGCTCCACTGTGGACCTGCGCGCCACCCCGCGGGCGGTCTCCCGCGCCTGCAACGGTTCCACGCCGCTCGCCAGCTCGTCGCGCAGCAGCACCACCGCGCCCGCCAGCTCCTCCAGCAGACCGGGCAGCGGCCGCGGCACCGGCTCGCCGTCCTGCAACGCCGCGAGCGCCCGCCTTGCCAGCACACGCGTGTTGCGCAACGCGCGGTCGATCGGCGTCGCCGCGGTCTCGTAGCGCTCCAGGTCGCCACGGCGTCGCCAGCGGATCGGCGCGAACCGGGCGATCTCGTGCCCGGCCTCCAGCGCCGAGCGGAACTCCTCCACCGAACGCTGGCTCTTGCGGGCCGCGGCCAGCACGTTGGACGCGGTCGCCGTGTCCAGCCCGGCCACCGCACCGGCGACCCCGCGCAGCGCGTCGGCCAGCGCGCCGAGCACCACCCGTCCGTTGCGGTGGGCGACCGTGAGGGGGTTGGCCGGCAGCAGCGCGGCCACCACGAACCCGACGAGGCCGCCGACGGCCGCGTCGATCATCCGGGTCAGCCCGCCCGCCGTCGCGGGCGGCAGCAGCGTGGCGACCAGCACCGACGAGGACGCCGCCTGCAGCACGATCACGCCGCCGCTGTCGAGCAGCACCGCCGTGCTCATCGCCAGCGCGACCACCAGGGCGATCTGCCACCAGCCGGTGCCGATCACCGAGATCAGGATGTCGCCGACCCCGATGCCGATGCTCACCCCGACCACCAGCTCCAGCGCCCGGCGCATCCGCTGACCCAGCGAGACGCCCAGCGAGATCACCGCGGCGATCGGCGCGAAGAACGGCTGCGGGTGTCCGATCACGTTCTTGGCCAGCGCCCACGCCAGACCGGCCGCCACCGCGCACTGCACGATCGGCGTCCCGGTGCGCAGCAGGCGGCGCATTCGGCGGCTGAGCTCCTCGCGCAGTCGATGCACACTGGACATTGTCCGTCACGCGACGCGCGGCGTCGCGGGTGTCCGCGTCCTGCGCGAACGCCGCGGACAGGGTGTCTCTGATCCGGATCGGCGAGTCGGAGGTGCGTGGTGGGTGCGGGACGTCAACGTGATCGGTTGTCCGACGAGGTGCTGACCGAGCGCACCGGGCGAGGTTGGGACGAGTGGTTCGCGCTGCTGGACCGGTGGGGAGCCGCCGGACGCACCCACGGCGAGATAGCGGCCCACCTCGGCGCCGAGCACGGCGTCGACGACTGGTCGGCGCAGAGCATCACCGTCGGCTACGAGCAGGAACGCGGCATGCGCACCGCGGTCACCGTCTCCAGGACGATCGCGGCGGGCGCGGCCCAGGTGCACCGCGCGTTCACCGACGACCGCGAACGCAGGCAGTGGCTGGCCGACGCGCCGCTGCGGCTGCGGACCGCGACCGCGCCGGGATCGGCCCGCTTCGACTGGGGCGAGCGATCCCGGGTCAGCATCACGATCATCGCCAAGGACGCGGACAGGAGCAGCGTCCACGTCGAGCACAACCGGCTCGACTCGGCCGAGGACGTCGAGCCGACCCGGGAGTACTGGCACGCCCGGCTCGACGACCTCAAGTCCCGCCTGGAGTTCTGCTGATTTCGGCGAATCCTTCCCGAGAGGGAGGACGACCGCTCCCGAGCGGGAACCGGACCGGGGCAGCCGCGGGCGATCGTGTCCGCATGGAAATCTCGAGGAACTCACCACGAGCCGCGGCGTACGGCGCGGCGACGTGGGGCGCGCTGTTCGCGCTCGTCCACGCCTACTGGCTGTTCGGCGGGCGGCTCGGCCTGCCCGCCGGGCTGTCGGTGCGGGGCAACCTGCCGCTGCTGATCATCGACCTCGTCGCGATCCCGCTGTGCGCGGGTGCGGCAGTGCTCGCGCTCGCCCTGGTGCGGGACTGGGGGCGCCGGTTCCCGCGTCGGCTGCTGCTGGCAGGCGCATGGGGCACCGCCGCGCTGCTCGTCGTGCACAGCGCGCCGTCGGTGGTCGACTGGGCGGCGCTGCTGCTGGGCCGGCTCCACCTGGCCGAGCTGGACGCGATGGCGTACTTCGCGACGGTGCTCTACGAGCCGTTCTTCCTCGCGGGCGGTGTCCTCTTCGGTCTCGCCGCGCTCGGGTACCAGCGGACCCGCTGACCCGGCGCGCGGGCGCGCCGGGCCGCGACGGCCGTCAGGCCAGGCCGGTCGCCTCCAGCGAGGCCGGGTCGCTGTCGGCGAGCAGCTGGCGGCAGCGGTCGTACTCGTCGTCCTCGCCGATCTGCTTGGCGGCCTTGGCCAGCACCGCGATGGCGCGCAGCACGCCCTGGTTCGGCACGTGGCTCCACGGCACCGGGCCGAAGCCCTTCCAGCCGGACCTGCGCAGCGCGTCCAGGCCGCGGTGGTAGCCGGTGCGCGCGTAGGCGTAGGCGGCGACGGTCTCGCCGGACTCCAGAGCCAGCTCACCGAGCCGCGCCCACGCGGCGCTGAAGGCGGGGTGGTGGGCGGCGACCTCGGCGGCGTCGGTGCCGGCGGCGAGCTCGGCCCGCGCCGGCTCGTTCTCCGGCAGCAGCGTGGCCGGCGGTTCCAGCAGGTTCCCGTGCGTCATGCCGACATCCTCTCACCCGCGCGGAAAAGCCGACGGCCCGTCCACCGCGCAGGATCCACGCGGCGAACGGGCCGTCGCTGACGGTCCGCGGACCTCAGCCGGCCAGCATCCGGCCTGCCGACTTCAGGGTCTCGCAGGCGTTGGCGACCCGGGCGGCCATCGACTGCTCGGCGGCCTTGAGGTAGCTGCGCGGGTCGTAGGTCTTCTTGTTGCCGACCTCGTCGTCCACCTTGAGCACGCCGTCGTAGTTCTTGAACATGTGGTCCGCGATCGGGCGGGTGAAGGCGTACTGGGTGTCGGTGTCGATGTTCATCTTGATGACACCGTAGGAGACCGCCTCGTGGATCTCCTCCAGCAGCGAGCCGGAACCGCCGTGGAAGACCAGGTCGAACGGCTTGGACCCGGCGTCGAGCCCCAGCTTCTGCGAGGCGACCTCCTGGCCCTGCTTCAGGATCTCCGGGCGCAGCTTGACGTTGCCCGGCTTGTAGACGCCGTGGACGTTGCCGAAGGTCGCCGCCAGCAGGTAGCGGCCCTTCTCGCCGACGCCGAGCGTGTCGACGGTGCGCTCGAAGTCGCCGGGGGCGGTGTAGAGCTTCTCGTTGATGTCGTTGGCGACACCGTCCTCCTCGCCGCCGACGACGCCGACCTCGATCTCCAGGACGATCTTGGCCTTGGCCGCCTGGTCGAGCAGCTCGGCGGCGATCTCCAGGTTCTCGGTCAGCTCGACCGCGGAGCCGTCCCACATGTGGGACTGGAACAGCGGGTTCTCGCCCCGGTTGACCCGCTCCTGGCTGATCTCGATCAGCGGCCGGACGAAGCCGTCCAGCTTGTCCTTCGGGCAGTGGTCGGTGTGCAGGGCGATGTTGACCGGGTACTTCGCGGCGACCACGTGCGCGAACTCGGCGAGCGCCGTGGCACCGGTGACCATGTCCTTGACCTTGGTGCCGGACGCGAACTCGGCACCACCGGTCGAGAACTGGATGATGCCGTCGCTCTCGGCCTCGGCGAAGCCGCGCAGCGCCGCGTTGAGCGTCTCCGACGAAGTCACGTTGATGGCCGGGTAGGCGAACTCGCCCGACTTCGCCCGGTCGAGCATCTCCGCGTAGACCTCGGGGGTCGCGATGGGCATCGGTCGTCCTCCTCGGGGGTGGAGTCTGTGTGGGTGGCGGGAGTTGCGCCGCATCCTAGTGAGGGACCGCGCTCGGGCGTGCCTGATCGGCACGACACTTTCGAGTCACAGTGCCGCACGCGGGGCCGGCGTTCCAGCCGGTGACAGGATTCAGATGAGAACTGCTCCTGTGGACATACTCACACGCCGTCCCGCCTGGGGGTATGGCTCAGGCGACCCACGATCCGGTGACGGCGTTCCACTCCCGGACGGTCGTCTCGGCGATCACGCCCGCCTCGGTGTAGGGGTCGGCGTCGAGCACCCGGCGCAGCTCGTCGGCGTCGGCGACCTCGTAGACCAGCATCGCGCCGCGCTCGTCGGCGTAGGGCCCGCCGGCGAGCAGCACACCGCGCGCGGCGAGATCCTTCGAGTACTCGCGGTGGGCGGGCCGCACCTCCAGCCGGTGGTCCCGGTCCTCGCCGTACACCAGCTCGACCACGAACTTCGCCATCCTCGCCCTCCGCTTCCGGACGCCTTCGATCCCAGGTCCGGCAGGCACGCTACCCGGTCGGGCGACGGCGGGCATCGGTGAGCGGGTAGGTTCCCGGATCATGGTCGGCGATTCTTCCGGACTCGGAGTCGAGCGGAGCGTCGAACGCACCCTGGGGCACCTGCGAGCGCTGGACACAGCCTCCGCCGAGGCCGCCGAGCGGCCGTTGACGCTGGAGGACCTCTACCGGCAGCAGCGGATGCGGATGGTCCGGCTGGCGATCCTGCTGGTCGACGATCCCGCCACGGCCGAGGATGTCGTTCAGGAGGCGTTCACCGGGCTCTACCGCAACTGGTCGGGCCTTCGCGATGCAAAGGCCGCCATCGGGTACCTGCGCACCGCCGTGGTCAACGGCAGCCGCTCGGTGCTGCGACGACGCAAGACCGCCCGCGAGTACCAGCCGCCGCACCAGGCCGACGCCAGGTCGGCGGAGTCGCTGGCGATGCTGACCGCCGAGCACCAGGCGGTCGTGGCCGCGCTGGCCGAGCTGCCACCTCGGCAGCGGGAGGTGCTCGTGCTGCGCTACTACGGCGACCTCTCCGAGGCCGAGATCTCCGAGGCCACCGGCGTGTCCAAGGGGACGGTGAAGTCGACCGCGAGCCGGGCGCTGGACGCCCTGCAGCGGATCATGCGATCGCACTGAGCGAGCACCTGACCGCTGCGGCTCGCGCCGCATCCTGAGGGCCTGTTTTTGGTCTTGGAAGCGGCGCAGCCGCTTGGCCCACCCCCGCGACCGGCACCGCCACGCAAGATGAGTTCAAAGACAGCCTCTGAAGGGCCCCGAGGCCGCCGAGCGGGTACTCCCCGGGCGGGCCCCGTGGGACGCGCGACGGCCGGCTCGCTCCGCCGGGGACCGTTCGTCCAGAATCAACACCACACGTGTTGGTGTAGACCACTGGGGGAACCGTAGCGGAGGATCGGCTCGTGACCTCACATGCGATCGCCGTCGACGTCGGCGGTACCGAGACGAAGGCCGCGCTGGTGGCTGTCGAGCCCGACGACGCGCGGACGCTGCGGCAGACCCGGCGGCGGACCCCGCGCGGCGCCGACGGCCCTTCCACCGCCGAGAGCGTGATCGACACGGTCGCCGAGATCGTGGAGGAGCTGCGCGACGGCGCCGACGCCATCGGCGTCGTCGTGCCCGGCATCGTCGACGAGCAGCGGGGGATGGGCGTCTACTCGGCCAACCTGGGATGGCGGGAGGAGCCGTTGCGCGACATGCTGGCGGCCCGGTTCGACCTGCCGCTGGCCTTCGGCCACGACGTCCGGGCGGGCGGTCTGGCCGAGGCCCGCTTCGGCGCGGCGCGCGGCATGCGCGACGTGATCGTGATGCCCATCGGCACCGGCATCGCCGCCGCCCTGGTCTTCAACGGCCAGATCTACTCCGCGGGCGGGCACGCCGGCGAGATCGGCCACGTCGACATCGGGCACGGCGAGCCGTGCCCCTGCGGCGGCACCGGCTGCGTGGAGGCGGTCGCGTCCTCGGCCGCCGTCGCCCGCCGCTACACCGCGCGCGTCGGCACCCCGGTCGACGGAGCCGCCGCGGTCGCCGACGCCGTCCGCGCGGGCGACCCGCACGCCGCCGCGGTGTGGCAGGAGGCGGTCGACGCGCTGGCCAAGGGGCTGGTGACGCTGACGGCGGTGCTCGCGCCGGAGGGCATCGTGCTCGGCGGCGGGCTGGCGATGGCGGGCCGCCTGCTCACCGACCCGCTGGCCGCGCGGCTGGACGAGATGCTGCTGCCGTTCCACCGCAGGCCGCGGCTGGAACTGGCGGAACTGGGTGACACGGCAGGCTGCCTGGGCGCGGCGCTGCTGGCGACGGAAGGGTTGCAACGGTGAACGAGTCCCCCTCGCTGACGCTCGCAGGCGGGCGCGTCGTCACCCCGGACGGGGTCCTCGACGACGGCTGGGTGCGGGTGTCGGGTTCGACGATCGAAGACGTCGGCACCGGTGCGGTGGCCGGCGCGATGGACCTGGGCGGGCGGTGGCTGGTGCCCGGCTTCGTCGACATCCACTGCCACGGCGGCGGGGGCGGTTCCTTCACCGGCACCGAGGTGGACCAGGCGCTGGCCGCCATCGACACCCACCGCGCGCACGGCACGACGACGATGCTGGCGAGCCTGGTGTCGGCGCCGCTGGCCGACCTGGGCAAGCAGATCGGCGCGCTCGGCGAGCTGGTCACCGACGGCAGGATCGCGGGCATCCACCTGGAGGGCCCGTTCCTGTCCTCCGCCCGCTGCGGCGCGCACGACCCGGCGATCCTGCGGCCGCCGGAGACCCACGCGGTCCAGCAGCTGCTCGACGCCGGCCAGGGGACGATCCGGATGATCACGCTGGCGCCGGAGCTGGACAACTCGGTCAACGCGGTCCGCCTGCTCGTCGACAACGGCGTGATCGCGGCCGTCGGGCACACCGACGCGGTGCTGGAGCAGGTCGTGCCTGCGGTGGACGCCGGTGCGACGGTGGCGACGCACCTGTTCAACGGGATGCGGCCGCTGCATCACCGCGAGCCGGGTCCGATCGGCGCCCTGCTCGACGACGAGCGGGTGACCGTGGAGCTCATCTGCGACCTCGTGCACCTGCACCCCGGCGTGGTCAAGCTCGCCGCCGGGCACGCCGGGGCGGGCCGAACGGTGCTGATCACCGACGCCATCAGCGCGACGGCGGCCGGTGACGGCGTCTACGAGCTGGGCAAGCTGCCGGTCACGGTCACCGACGGCGAGCCCCGGCTGGCCGACGGTTCGCTGGCCGGGAGCACCCTGACCATGGACGTCGCGTTCCGCAACCTCGTGGCGTGCGGGCTGCCGGTGACCGCCGCGGTCGCCGCCGCCTCCGCCCGCCCGGCCGCGCTGCTGGGCATGTCCGACCGGGTCGGTGCCATCCGGCCGGGGTTGGCCGCCGACCTGGTCGTGCTCGACGACGACCTCGGCCTGCACCGGGTGATGAAGGACGGGCGCTGGGTCGACGCGTGAGCGCGCTCCCGGATGCTCGGTGCGGGGCACGGTGATCCGGCGGAACAGGCACTGCGCGGTTCGGCGGCGGGCGGCGGGGGTCACCGCCTAGGCTGGCGGCGTGGACGAGCAGAACCCCGAGCGGCTGCTGTCGGCGGCCCTGCGCGCCCAGGCCGTCGGCAGTCCCGGCGGTACCCCCGCCGGCCACGGCGCCCCGCCCGCGCCCGGCGCCCCTCCGCCACCCGCCGAGGTCCGGCGACGGCTGCCGGTGGCGCGGGTGCTGCTGTTCGCGCTGGTGCTGGGCTTGTTCGCGGGCGCCGTCGCCGGAGTGTTCTCGACGCTCTAGACCCGGCGGTCCGCCGCTGCGCGACGTGTCGATCAGGCCGCGCACCGCCACCGCGACCGGCCGGTCACCGGCTGCGATCGGGCTGGCCGCCGGTCCGAGCACGGCCAAGGTACCGTTGGCAGGCGTGACGCCCGAATTGCCCGCGCTCATCGACGCCGCAAGCACGTCATCGCTCGCTCTGCTGCCGGACTGGCTCGATCCGGAGCACATCATCAGGTCGCTGGGCCCGTTCGCGCTGATCGGCGTTGCGCTGATCATCTTCGCCGAATGCGGCCTGCTGGTCGGGTTCTTCCTGCCCGGTGACTCGCTGCTGTTCGTCACCGGCCTGTTCGTCGCCACCAACGCGATCCAGACGCCGATCTGGCTCACCTGCCTGATCCTCACGGTGTGCGCGTTCGTGGGCAACGTGACGGGGTACTGGATCGGCCGCAAGGTCGGCCCGGCGCTGTTCAACAAACCCGACTCGAAGCTGTTCAAGAAGGAACACGTGGACAAGACCCACGAGTTCTTCGAGCGCTACGGGGCCCGCGCGATCATCCTGGCGCGGTTCGTGCCGATCGTGCGGACCTTCATCACCGCCGTCGCCGGTGTCGGCAAGATGGACCAGCGCAAGTTCTTCCTCTACTCCGCCATCGGCGGTGTCGCCTGGGTCGTCGGCATGACGCTGCTCGGCTTCTTCCTCGGCAACATCCCGTGGATCAAGGAGAACCTGGAGGCCATGGCGATCCTGATCGTGCTGGTCTCGGTCCTGCCGATCATCATCGAGTACGTCCGCGAGCGACGCCGCAAGTCCAAGGCAGCCGCCTGAGCCAGGACGCTGCCTGACCAAGACTCCGCACCCGCGCGGGTCCCGGTCCTTCCGGGGCCCGCGCGGGTGTTCTGCGGGCCCTTTCGCGCGGCTCCGGCTACCAGGCGGTGGCCAGGTCGGCGTGCTGCTCGATCCAGGTGTGCATGACGATCCCCGCGGCCACACCGGCGTTAATCGAGCGGGTCGAGCCGAACTGGGCGATCGACACCACCAGGTCCGCGCCCTCCCGCGACTCGTCCCGCAGCCCCGGGCCCTCCTGGCCGAACAGCAGCACGCAGCGCTCGGGCAGCGCGGTGCGCTCGATCGGTCGCGAGCCCCGGGTGTTGTCCACGGCGACCAGCGCGAGTGAGTGCTCGCGCGCGTAGGCGCGCAGCGCCTCCAGGTCGGGGTGGTGGTGCACGTGCTGGTAGCGGTCGGTCACCATCGCGCCGCGCCGGTTCCACCGCCTGCGCCCGACGATGTGCACCGCGCGCGCGGCGAAGGCGTTGGCGGTGCGCACGACCGTGCCGATGTTGTGGTCGTGCTGGAAGTTCTCGATCGCCACGTGGAAGCCGTGCCTGCGCCGGTCCAGGTCGGCCACGATCGCCTCGCGCCGCCAGTACCGGTAGTCGTCGACGACGTTGCGGCGGTCGCCGTGCGCGAGCAGCTCAGGGTCGTAGCGCTCGTCGTCGGGCCACCGGCCTTCCCAGGGGCCGACGCCGACGGTGGTGCCCCACTCGGTGGGGCCCGGCTCCTGCTCGTCCACTACCGCGCCAACGTCTGCCACGGCACGTTCTCCCGGATGTCGACCAGCATGTCCAGCATCGGCAGCACCGCGTCCTTGGTCGCGACCACGGTCGCGAAGACCACCAGGTGTTCCGGGGCGAACTCGACCACGCGGGAGCGCATCCGGCCGTCGCGCAGCAGCCCCTCGACCAGGCCGGGCTGCATGACGGCGCGGGCGAAGTCGGGGTTCTGCGAGGTCACCAGGAACGAGCGGTCGAAATCGGGGTGCCCGGTCGGCACCTCCACGTCCTGCCCGAGCGGCGTCCAGGAGTCGCGGTGGGCGAGGTGGAGGCCGGGGCCCGGGACCGGGCGCGGCACGTAGACGACGGCCGCGGCGGTGTAGACGCGCTCGCCGACGCCCGGCGGGCGCCGGTACTGCACGACCTCGAACGGCACGCCGCGGTGCTCACCCGCCATGTGGAAGAAGTCCTGCAGGCCACGGCGGCCCGCGAACCACCGCAGCGCGGCGACCCGCTGCCAGAGCTGCGGGTTCGCGGGCACCTGGCGCCAGCCCGCGCCCTGTCCGACCAGCTCGCGGTACTTGCCGAACTGGCGCTTGCGGAGCAGGAGGCCGGCTCCCACGCCACCCGCCAGGATCAGCACGATCAGGACCAGCGCGATCAGGACGACGGCTCCCATGCCCACTCCTCCAGTGGTCGGTCAGCGCAGGCCGAGGTCGGCCAGCCCGAGCAGCGAACGGTACGGCAGCCCGGCTTCCTCGATGGCCTCACGGGCGCCGGTGTCGCGGTCGACGACGGTGGCCACGCCGACGACGTGCGCGCCGCCCTCCCGCAGGACCTCGACGGCGGTCAGCACGCTGCCGCCGGTGGTGGAGGTGTCCTCGACGGCCAGGACCCGCCTGCCCTCGACGCCGGGCCCCTCGATGCGGCGCTGCATGCCGTGGGTCTTGGCGCTCTTGCGGACGGCGAAGGCGTCGAGCACCGGGCCGTCGGCGTGCATCATCGCGGTCGCGACCGGGTCGGCGCCAAGCGTCAGCCCGCCGACGGCGGCGTAGTCCCAGTCAGCGGTGAGCTGGCGCAGCAGGGTGCCGATCAGGCGGGATGCCGCGTGGTGCAGCGTCGCCCGGCGCAGGTCGATGTAGTAGTCGGCAACCTTGCCGGAGGAGAGCACGACCCGGCCGTGCACGACGGCGAGCTGCTCGATCAGCCCGGCCAGTTCCTTGCGCTGCTGTTCGTCGACCTTTTCCACGAGCGGCCATCGTACCCGCTGCTCAGGTGCGGTCAGGCGCCGCTCGGGTGACGATGCGCCGCTGGAGCGAGCGCGGGATCAGCCGCCCGACCGCGACCAGCGCCTTGTACTGGATGCCGGGGATCGACACGGTCCGGCCCGCGCGCAGGTCGGCCAGCGCCTCGTGGACGACGGTGTGGGTGTCCAGCCAGAACGCCTTGGGCATCCCGCTCATCGACAGACCCGCGCGCTCGTGGAACTCGGTGCGGGTGAACCCCGGGCACAGCGCCATGATCCGCACCCCGGTTCCGGTCAGCGGCACCGCGAGGCCCTCGGAGAACGCGGTGACCCACGCCTTCGAGGCCGCGTAGGTCGAGCCGGACACCGCGAAGAAGCCGGCGACGCTCGACACGTTGACCACGTCACCCCGTCCGCGTTCGCGCATCACGCGGACGGCGGCGTGGGTCAGCCGCAGCACGGCGGCGACGTTGAGGTCGAGCTGGGTCTGGAACTTCTCGGCCGGGGTGTCCCAGAACGTCCCGGAGGTGCCGAACCCGGCGTTGTTGACCAGCAGCTCGACCGGCTGGTCGGTGGAGCCGACGCGCTTCTCGACGGTGGCGAGCTGACCGGCGTCGGTCAGGTCCGCGGGCAGCACCTCGACGTGGATGCCGTGCCGGGCGCTCAGCCGCTCGGCGAGCGCGGTCAGCCTTTCGGCGTCCCTGGCCACGATGACCAGGTCGAAGCCCTCCGCGGCGAGCCTGCGGGCGAATGCGTTGCCGATGCCCGAGGTGGCACCGGTGACGAGTGCGGTCGGCATACCGGAACCGTATCCACCGGCCGCCGAGCGAGTCACGCCTGCTCGGACTCCTCCATCGTGCGATCGGCCACGCCGGGTTCCTCGTTCGGGTCGCTGTCGAACGGGTCGACGAGGTCGGCCAGTTCACCGAGGGCGCGCAGGAGGCGCTCCAGCCGGGCGGGCTCGGCCTCGGCGGGGTCGATGGCGGCCAGCACCCACTCGCCCTCCAGCCAGACCACCGTGACGTCGGTGCCGATGTCCTCGGTCGCGTCGACCAGGTCGGGGGTGACCAGCGGGCGCGCGGCCGCCACGTCGGTGACGAAGGCGTAGCGCGCCCCGACCGGGCCGAGCAGGTCGAGCCCGGAGTCCTGCGGCACCGGCACGTCCGGCAGCCACAGCTCGACGGTGGCCGGCGCGCTGCGGCGGCAGCGGATCGCGGCGAGGACCGCGGCGCTGCGGCCGCTGACCTCGAGGTCGAGCACGTAGACCTGGCGGCGGCCGTCGGCGGTGAAGGTGGAGCCCGCGACCACGTCGGTGGCGGTGGCCCCGCCGTACTGGGCGAGCGCGCCGCGCTCCCAGCGGGTGGGCAGCACCTGGTCGGACTCGGCGAACTGCCAGCCGCGCAGCGCTGCCCAGCGGCGTCGCTCGCGGTTGTTCTTCGAGGTCCTCTGCGACCGGTCGGTGATCAGCAGCGCGACCCCGGCTCCGATCGCGACGACGGCAACGGCGAACCAGACCCAGGCAGGCATACCCACACAGCGCAGGGTAGTCCGATCGCCGCGGAACACGAAGATCACCTGGGGGTTCGACCCGGACCGGGCTAGTCGTCGTCGGATGACCTGCGATGACGACGGCGGGGCGAGGAAGATCCCGGCCTCGGCGACCTGACTTTCAGAGCCTGTCTTTGACGCTTCCGCGTATGTCAAGGGGTGTGGAGGGTTCGGCAGAGCTCTCGGTTGCGGCCGTCAGCCGCCCGGCCCGGTGTCGTCGGCGCCGGCAAGGCGCACCGGGACGAGCTGCGCCACGGCCTCGCGGCTGGAGACGCCCCACTTGTTGAGGACGTTCTGCACGTGGGTTTCCACGGTGCGCGGGGAGATCACCAGCCTGGCCGCGATCTCGCGGTTGCTGAGGTTGTGCGCGACCAGCCGCGCGACCTCGGTCTCGCGCCGCGTCAACGCGACGTCGCCCGGCACCGGCGTCGCGGTCCCCTCCAGGGACGCGATGATCCGCAGGACCATCCGCACGATCTCGGCGTGGTCCCGGCGCGGGGAGCCGTCGCGGAACGCGGCGCCGACCGAGCGCCCCTGCTCGTAGGCGGTGTCGAAGGCGCGCCGGCCGATCGCGGCCATCACCCGGTCGCAGGCGGCGGTGTGCCGCGCGCTGAACACCCCGAGCCCGAAGAGGTCGGCCCCCACCGCGTCCTGCAACGCCCGGGCGGCGCCGAAGACCTGCGCCGCCGCCCGGTTGTGGCCCAGCGACTCCAGCGCCCACGCGCACAGCTCGACGAACCACGGCGGGCCCCACGCGTCCTCGATGTCCAGCTGGATGCGCAGCGCGTCGCGCAGGCGGGAAAGCGCCCGCTCCGGCCTGCCCTGCCCGGTCTCGGCGACGGCCAGCGGCCACACCGCCCAGCTCTGCGCCCAGCGGGCGCCGTGCCGGTCCGCGTCGGCGACCAGCTCCCGGCCCGCGGCCAGCGCCTCCCGCGGGTCGTCGCGGTAGCTGGCCAGGAACACCGCGCGGAACAGCGAGATCATGTGGACCGTACCTTCGGCCGCGCCTGCGCGGCGGGCCGCTTCGCGGGCGTTCGCCAGCACCTCGGCCGACTCCGCCGAGGCCGCGGCGAACCCGAGGTAGGTGCCGCGGGCGTACTCGACGGCGGCCGCGGCACCGGGGTCACCGGTCCGCTCCAGCGCGCGTTCGGCGTTGGCCAGCACCTCGCGCCCGGTGTGCGCGCCGAGCCCCTGGGAGACCACGATGACCGTCGTGTGCGCCCACGCCACGGCCTCGACCTCGGGCGGCGCGTCGGCGGGCAGCGCCAGGATCCTGCGGAACCAGTCCACGCCCTCGGGCAGCAGGCCGTCGTAGCACCAGATCCGCAGCGCCCCCAGGTCGCACAGCAGCACCAGGGCGTCGGTCTTGCGGTTGCCGGTCTCGCACCACGACAGCGCCGCCCGCACGTTGGGCATCTCCCGGCCCATGCCCTGCAGGGCCTCGATCTCGCGCTCCGAGTACCAGCCGCGGGCGGCGTCGTGGGCCAGCAGGCGGTAGTAGCCGAGGTGCCGGTCCGCGATCCCCGACTCCTCACCGGCGGCGCGGAGGCGGTCGAGTCCGGTCTGGCGCAGCGTTTCCAGCATCTGGTAGCGACCGTGGCGGCCGAGCGTGAGCACCGAGCGGTCGACCAGTTCCAGCAGAAGCTCGTCCACCGGGGCGCCGCCGAGGTCGTCACCTCCGACGTGTTCGGCCGCGGCGAGCGTGAAACCGTCGCGGAAGACCGACAGGCGCCGCCAGAGCCGCTGCTGTTCGGGCGGGCACGACTCGTAGGTCCACCACATCACCGAGCGCAGCGCCGCCAGCGGAGCGGGCACGCTCCTGTCGTCGTCGGTCAGCTCGTGCAGCCAGCGGCGCGCCATCGCGGCCAGCGACGGCAGGCTCGCGCCGCGCAACCGGCACGCCACCAGCTCGATCGACAGCGGCAGGCCGTCGAGCAACCGGACGATCTCGACGACCAGCGGGCGCGTCGAGGCGTCCAGGACGAAGCCCGGGGCGCTGCGGACCGCGTGCACCCGGAACAGCTCCACCGCCTCGGAGGCGTCGGCACGCTCGGGGGCGGCGTCCGCCGCGGGCACCTCCAGCGGTCCCAGGCGCAGGTCGTACTCGCCGCAGGAGTGCAGGCCCAGGCTCCGCCGCGAGGTGGCCAGCACGGACAGGCCGGGAGCGGCGCGCAGCAGGGCCGTCAGGGCCCGGCCCACCGGCTCGACCAGCTCCTCGCAGTTGTCCAGCACGAGCAGGACGCGGCGGTCGCCGAGGTGCTCCACGACGGGTTCGGCGCGCGGGCTCTGGTCGTGGCGGCGGATGCCCAGGGCCCGGCTGATCGCCCCCATGACGACGTCGTCCCCGCCGCTCACCCCGGCCAGCTCGACGAGCTTGACCTCGTCGTAGTGCCCCTGGTCGCGCTCCTGGCGCGCCAGCCGGACCGCGAGGCGGGTCTTGCCCGCGCCGCCTATCCCGGTCAGCACGACCAGCCGTCCTTCGCCCGCGGCGTCCCGGCCCGAGGCCAGCCACCGGGCGCCCTCGGTCAGCGCCTCCGTGCGGCCGACGAACCGCGTGACCTCCGCGGGCAGCTCCCCCGCCCTGCTCACTCTGTCCAACCCCCTTACAACGCGGAGGCCAACTCTAGCCAGCGGCCACTACGTACATCCCGAACTCCGTGCCTTCCTCAGTAGCGGTTGCGGATGCGGGGCCCGGCGCGCGCGTGCTGAGGTGTCTGCCGGTGTTCAGGCGATCACTTCGGGCCGTCGTGCCCGGACGCGTCCGCGGCGGTTCGCCGCGCGGCACCACCACGACGCGGTGGTGTCCTGGTGATCAGCAGTCGCGATGTTGCAGGCCGACCCGCGCGCGGGCGTCCGGCGAGCCGCGGCGCACCGCACAACCCGGCAGGCAGCGACGTGGCCCGAGGGCCGTGTGCACCGCGTGCCCGGCGTATGGGGGTACGCCGGGCACCCACCCCGGTGGGCGTGCGCGCGCTCCGCGGGCTGCGGCTTGCCGGCGGGGAGGCCGCTTCGCCGAAGTGCTTACGCCGCCGTCCGCCGTCGAGGACGGCGCGCCCGTGGCTCCCCGTCAGACGCGGACGCGGTTTTCGCACATCGCGCGCCACTCGCCCACGTCGGGTGCGGGAGCGGGCAGCGGCCCGGCCCGGTCGTCGCGCAACCCCTGCAGGACCAGGGTCAGGTAGCGGGCGCGCAGCGCGGCCCGGCGGTCCTCGCCGATCGGCAGCTTCGGGTTGAGGTGCTTGAACAGCAGCGGGATGTCGGTCCAGTGCACGTCGCCGCGCATCGCGCCGGACTGCTGCGCCGAGGTGACGAGCCGCTCGACGAGCTCGGCCATCCGGTCCTGCAAGGGGTGGAACTCGTCTGAGTAGACGTGCAGCTCGTCGATCGGCGGCAGCACGGTGCCGATCGGCGTCTCCGCGGCCAGGCAGCGGGACATGAACCGGACCAGGGCCGACCAGGGGTCGGGCTCCTCGGACAGCGCGCCCTCGGCCTCGGCGATGATGCGGCGGAAGGAGGCGATGCGGACCGCCTCGGCGAGCGCCTGCTTGCTCGGGTAGCGGCGGTACACGCTGGCCACCCCGACCCCCGCGCGCTTGGCGACCTCCGACATCGGTGCCGCGAAGCCCTGCTCGCCGAACACCTCGCGAGCAGCAGCGATGACCCGGTCGTCGTACGAGACCGTCTTCCCAGGGGCCGCCATCCCCCCACGATACCCCGGAGCGGAACCATCCGTTCCGCAGGTGGACGAACAGGGCGAACCGGACCCACCGGCTGACGACTCCTACACGCCTGCCGAGCCCGCCGGAAAACGACGTGAAAGTTTTCCGCCCGGAGCGGAATACTTCGTTCCGCGGCCGGCGTTGCTCCGGAACGGAATGATCCGTTCCGATGGGAGACCCCGAACATGACCACGCAGGAGCTCGCCCGCACTTCCGGCCGCAGCGCCGCCGCGCTGCCGCGGCGGCTGCCCAGATCGCTCTCCTTCTGGCTGGTGGGCGGCATCCTGTGCGTGTTCCTGATGGCCTCGACCGCGCCGTCCCCGATGTACTCGATCTACCAGCAGCGCTGGGGCTTCACCACGACCGTGCTCACCGAGGTGTTCGCGGTGTACGCGGTGGCGATCCTGGTGTCGCTGATCATGTTCGGCTCGCTGTCGGACCACGTCGGCCGCAGGCCGGTGCTGCTGGTCTCGCTGGCGGTGGAGATCGTCTCGGTGGTCGTGCTGGCCACGGCGCCCGCGGTGGGCTGGCTCTACCTCGGCCGCATCCTGCAGGGCCTGGCGACGGGCGCTGCGACCAGTGCGGTCAGCGGCGCCCTGCTGGACTTCCAGCCTCCCGGCACCAGTCGCGGTCCGCTGATCAACGGCGTCTCGGCGAGCCTGGGCATGGCGCTCGGCTCGCTGATGGCCGGGACGCTGGTGCAGTACGCGCCCGGCCCCACCACCCTGAGCTACGTGGTGATCCTCGTCGGGCTGGCCGCCGCGGTGCCCGCCGTGCTCGCGATGCCCGAGCAGGTGGCCGGCAGCGGGCGCACCTGGCGCGAGCTGCTGCGCCCGCAGCGACCGACGGTCCCCGCCGGACGCGGCCGCGACTTCGCGCTCCTGGCGACCACGATGCTCGCGGCCTGGACGGTCGGCGGCATGTACATGTCGCTCGGCCCGTCGGTGGCCAAGGGCATGGTCAGCGGCGCGCCGTACCTGGTCGGCGGGCTCGCGGTGGCGACGCTCGCCGGTGTCGGCGGACTGACGCAGCTGCTGTTCGCCGGGTGGCCGGGCCGGCGCGCGGTGCTGGTCGCGACACCTCTGCTCATCGCGTCCCTGGCAGGGGTGGCGACCTCGGTCGTCGCGAGCAGCCCGGTGCTGTTCTTCGCGGCGTCGCTCGTGCTCGGCGTCGGCTGGGGGCTGATGTTCATGGGCGGCTTCCGGCTGCTCACCTCCATGGCCACGCCGGAGCACCGGGCGGGCACCTCGGCGATGATCTACGTCGTCGCCTACCTGTCGGCCGGCGTTCCCAGCGTCACCCTGGGGTTCCTCACCACGGCCTTCGGCCTGACCTCGGCAACCGTGGTGTTCGCGGTGGCGGCCGGGACGTTCGCCGCGGTCGCCGGGATCTCCACGCTGGCCCGGCGCTGACACCGCGTGCGAGCCGCTTCACAGGGTGGAGATGGCGAAAAGCCGGTTAGCGCGGTGCCACCGCTCCTAAGCTCCTGCGCCGGCGCGTCGGGGGGACGCGCCCGTGCAAGCACAGGACATGGGGGTTGTTCGGAAGTGGATTTCCACAAGAGCGCAACTGCGCTGGTGGTCGCGCTGATCATGATGGCGCTGGGCGGGCTCGGCACCGTGCTGGTGGTCGGCTGGTTCTTCGAGGGCGGCCGGATGAACCTGATCTTCCTGCTGTCGCCGGTGCTGCTGGTCGGCGGGATCGTCTCGCTCATCAAGGCGCTTCGGCCGTTCCAGATGCGCGTCGACGAGCGGGGGCTCCTGCTCAAGGTCCCGTCGCAGGGCGTCGACAGCGCGCTGCCGTGGCAGGCGGTGGCCGGGCTGACGATCGAGCACAAGCCGGGCGCCAAGTCCTCCGACAAGCCGTTCCTGGTGGTCTGGCCGGTCGCCGGGGCGCCGATCAGGAGCAAGGCGCCGGTCATCCGGCGCAACGGCTGGTCGGGGCTGCCGGTGGTGCAGGTCGACGAGCTCAAGGAGCCGGTGGAGCAGCTCGCCGGCGCGTTGCAGCACTACGCCGGTCCCCGGTTCACATCCGCGAGAGCCTGAGCGCCTGCCACCTTGCGTAGCGAAACCCAGGGTGCCCTCTGGCCCCGAGATCCTTTTCGCCCGCGCGCAGGGGGCGGTTCCGGCCGGAACCGCCCTCTGCGCCGTCAGGCCGCCTCGACGACCAGCGCCGAGTTGTCGTCGCTGGTGTCCACCCGCACCTTGTCGCCCTCGCGGATCTCGCCGCCCAGCAGCTTCTTCGCGAGCTGGTCGCCGATGGCCGACTGCACCAGCCGCCGCAACGGCCGGGCGCCGAATACCGGGTCGAAGCCGTTGAGCGCCAGCCAGTCGCGAGCCGCGGGCTGCACGTCCAGGACCAGCCTGCGCTGGGCCAGCCGCCGCGCCAGCCGCTCCACCTGGATGTCCACGATGGACGTCAGCTCCTCGGTCGACAGCGCGTGGAACACCACGACGTCGTCGAGCCGGTTGAGGAACTCCGGCTTGAAGTGCTGGTGCACCACCGCGCGGACGGCCTCGTCGCGCTGCTGCTCGGTGAGGTTGGGGTCGGCGATGGCCTGCGACCCCAGGTTCGAGGTCAGCACCAGGATCGTGTTGCGGAAGTCCACCGTCCGGCCCTGGCCGTCGGTCAGCCTGCCGTCGTCGAGGGCCTGCAACAGCACGTCGAAGACGTCCTGGTGCGCCTTCTCCACCTCGTCGAACAGCACCACCGAGTAAGGGCGGCGGCGCACCGACTCGGTGAGCTGCCCGCCCTGGTCGTAGCCGACGTAGCCGGGCGGCGCCCCGACCAGGCGCGCGACCGAGTGCTTCTCGGAGTACTCGCTCATGTCGATGCGGATCATCGCCCGGTCGTCGTCGAACAGGAAGCCCGCCAGCGCCTTGGCCAGCTCGGTCTTGCCGACACCGGTGGGCCCCAGGAACATGAACGAGCCCGTCGGCCGGTCCGGGTCGGCCACGCCCGCGCGCGCCCGGCGCACCGCGTCGGAGACCGCGCGCACCGCCTCGGCCTGGCCGACGACGCGGGCGGAGAGCTCGTCCTCCATCCGCAGCAGCTTGGTCGTCTCGCCCTCCAGCAGCCGGCCCGCGGGGATGCCGGTCCACGCGCTCACCACGTCGGCGACGTCGTCGGGCGTGACCTCCTCCTGCAGCATCGCCTTGTGCCTGCTCTGGGCCTCGGTGGCCGCGCCGAGCTCCTTCTCCAGCGTCGGTATCCGGCCGTAGCGCAGCTCGGCGGCCTTGCCGAGGTCGCCGTCGCGCTCGGCGCGCTCGGACTCGCCGCGAAGCTGCTCGAGCTGGGTCTTGAGCACGCGGATCCTGTCGATGGACTCCTTCTCGCCCTGCCAGCGCGCGGTCAGCTCGGAGAGCTTCTCGCGCCGGTCGGCCAGCTCGGAGCGCAGCGCGGCCAGCCGGTCCAGCGACGCCGGGTCCTCCTCCTTGGCCAGCGCCATCTCCTCGATCTCCAGCCTGCGCACGGCCCGCTCGACCTCGTCGATCTCCACCGGACGGGAGTCGATCTCCATGCGCAGCCGGGATGCCGCCTCGTCGACCAGGTCGATGGCCTTGTCCGGCAGGAACCGCGCGGTGATGTAGCGGTCGGAGAGGGTGGCGGCTGCGACCAGCGCGCCGTCGGTGATCCGCACGCCGTGGTGGACCTCGTAGCGCTCCTTGAGCCCGCGCAGGATGGCGACGGTGTCCTCCGGGCTCGGCTCGCCGACCAGCACCTGCTGGAACCGGCGCTCCAGGGCCGCGTCGGTCTCGATGTGCTCGCGGTACTCGTCGAGGGTCGTTGCGCCGACCATGCGCAGCTCGCCGCGGGCGAGCATCGGCTTGATCATGTTGCCCGCGTCCATCGCGCCCTCACCGGTCGCGCCCGCGCCGACGATGGTGTGCAGCTCGTCGATGAAGGTGATGATCTGGCCCGCCGACTCGGTGATCTCCTTGAGCACCGCCTTGAGGCGTTCCTCGAACTCGCCCCGGTACTTCGCGCCCGCGACCATCGACCCGAGATCGAGAGACACGACCCGCTTGCCGCGCAGCGACTCCGGCACGTCACCGGCCACGATCCGCTGGGCCAGGCCCTCGACGATGGCGGTCTTGCCGACGCCGGGCTCGCCGATCAGCACCGGGTTGTTCTTCGTGCGCCGCGACAGCACCTGCACGACGCGCCGGATCTCGGCGTCGCGGCCGATCACCGGGTCGACGTCACCGCGGCGGGCGCGGTCGGTGAGGTCCTGGCCGTACTTCTCCAGCGCCTTGTAGGTGCCCTCGGGGTCGGGGCTGGACACCCGGGCCGACCCGCGCACCTTGGCGAAGGCGTCCTTGAGCGCGTCCGGCGTGGCGCCGTGCCTGCGCAGCAGGTCGGCGACCTGGCCGCCCTCCGTCGCCAGCCCGACCAGCAGGTGCTCGGTGGAGACGTAGTCGTCGCCCATCTCGGTGGCCAGGTGCTGGCCGTGGGTCAGCGACCGGACCGCCTCCCGCGAGAGCTGCGGCGCCGAGACGGTGGAGCCGCTGGCCGCGGGGAGGGCGTTGATGATCCGTTCCAGCTCGGAACGCACCTCGGAGGGGTCGGCGTCGACCGCGGACAGCAGCGGCGCGGTGAGCCCGTCGCCCTGGGCGAGCAGGGCGCCGAGCAGGTGGGCGGGCGTGACGTCGGGGTTTCCCGCGACGGTCGCGGCCTGCGCCGCCGAAGAGATCGCCTGCTGGATCTTCGTGGTCGGGTTGAAAGCGTCCATTCCTCACCTCGTCGCACTTGCCTGCCACCCGGTTCCCGCCGCCGTCACGAGTCAGCGTTAGGAAAGTTGAGCGGGTGGCACTCAAGTCTAGCGGCAAGAAGAGGCGCGTGCAGCCACCCTCCGGTGACCGCACGCGTCTCGGATGCCCCCGAACCCCGGGAAGCCGATGACCAGTCCCGTTCCCGGGCCGCCTCAGCCCTGCCGGACCGCCTGGATGTCGATGTCGACGCGCAACGTGGTGCCGATGGCCGCGATGCCTGTGCGAAGCGCCTGGTTGAAGTTCATCGCGAAGTCCTCCCGGCGCAGCTGCACCGACGCCGAAGCCGACGCCCGCGTGCCTCCCCAGGGGTCCGGTCCCACGCCGGCGAAGCGGGTGTCCAGCCGCACCTGCCTGCTCACCCCGCACAGCATCAGGACGCCGTCGAGGTCCCACGCGTCGCCGCCGCGGGGACGCAGCGCGGTCGACCGGAACGCGATCTCCGGGTAGCGCTCGACGTCGAGGAAGTCCGCGCCGCGCAGGTGCTCGTCGCGCTGCTCGTTGGCCGTGTCGATGCTCCTGGCGTCGATCACGACCTCCACGACCGAGTTCTCGATCGGGTTGCCGACGTGGACGTCACCGGTGAAGTCGGCGAAGCGGCCGTGGATGCTGCTGATCCCCAGGTGCCGCGCGCTTGCGCGGATCGACGAGTGCACGGGGTCGATCCGCCACCGCCCCGGCGCGGGCAGGTCGAACCCGCCGACCTGCCGCAGCTCGACCACTCCGAGCGCCGCCGCCCGGCCCTCGTGCACCATCGTCGTGCGCGCGACCGGCTCGTAGCCGAGCGCGGTGATGATCGTGGTGTAGGTGCCCGCGGGCAGCCCGGCGGCGACCGCCGAGCCGTCGTCGTCGCCCTGCACCCTGGCGACCTGCGCGCCCGCCGGGTCGATGACGGTCAGCGCCGCGCCGGGCACCGGCCAGCCGTCGCCGGCGCGCACGGTGGCGGTCACCGCGCCGTGGCCGTTGTCCATGTTCAGCATGCCTTTCCTGCTCAGTTCCCGGGGTGGCCCAGCTCGACGTCGTGGGCGACCTGCTCGCCCGCGACGCGCAGAGACGACGCGACCGGCGGATAGCCGGTGGCGATGACGGTGTACTCGCCCTCCGGCAGGTCGGTGAACTCGTAGCCGCCGTCGGCACCGGTGGTGGCCGCCGCGACGACCACGCCGTCGGCGTCCAGCAGGGTGACCCTGGCGTCGGGCACCGGGGCGTCGAGCCCGGGGGCCCGCACCACGCCGCTGAGCGTCGTACCGGCCTGCAACGCCACGTCGAGCTGCACCTGCTCGCCGTCGTCGACGTGGACCGAGGTCGCCGTCGGGCGATATCCGTCGGCGGTGACCGTCAGCGCGTACATGCCGCCGACCAGACCGCCGAACACGTACCGGCCGCCCTCGCCGGTGGCGCAGGAGCCGATGACCTCGCCCCGGACGTCGGTGAGCAGCACCATCGCGCCGGAGACCTCCCGCGCGCCGGCCCGCACCACGCCGGCGACCCCGCCCGCGCCGAACATCCGCACGTCGTGGGACACCGGCCGGTCGCCGATCACGACCATCGACGCGGTCGGCTGGTAGCTGCCGCCGGAGGCGATCAGCACGTAGCTGCCGCCGTGCGGGACCTCGAGGCGGTAGCGGCCGTCGCCCGAGGTGCGCACCCGGCCCGCCTGGCGCCCGCTGGAGTCGGTGAGGGTGAGCACCACGCCCTCGACCGGAGCGCCGGAGGCGTCTGTCACCGAACCGTGTAGGTGGAGATCGTCGAGGATTCCCGTCAACTGCACTCCTTCGGTGGTGTACGGCCGCGGCCTCACCGGCTCTGACCAGGCATCGGACCCGTTGTTCACAGAGTTGTCCACAGGTTCGCGGCGGCTGTGCACAGTGCCTTCGCGCACACCCCCAACCTGGGGATAGCCGCTGGTGGCGGCGGACTCGTGCGCACCGGTTTCCACCGACTTGTCCACAGCTTCGGCGGAGTTGTCCACAGCCCCCCGCGCGGGCTGTGAATCAACCGTGGTGCGCAGCGGGACCTCCTTGATGAACAGCACAGCTAGCAGCGTCACCACGGAGATGCACGCGGACACGAGGAAGATGTCCCCGATCGCGTCGCCGTAGGCGGCCCGGACCACGACCTGCACGGGCGCGGGCAGCGAGTCGATGTCGAGCGAGCCGCCTCCGCCCGCGTGGGCGGCGCCGGGCGTGCCTGCCAGCCCCTCCACGATGTAGTCCGAGACGCGGGTCGCGAGGATCGCGCCCAGCACCGAGACCCCCGCCGAGCCGCCCAGCGTCCGGAAGAACGTCACGACCGAGGTGACCGACCCCATGTCCCGGCTGTCGGTGGTGTTCTGCACCGCCAGCACGAGGTTCTGCATCAGCGCGCCGACGCCGATGCCCATCATGGCCAGGTAGCAGCCGACCAGCACCAGGTTCGTCTCGTGGTCGATCGTGCTCAGCAGCGCCATCCCGGCCACCAGCACGATGCCGCCGCCGACCAGGAACGGCTTGATGCGCCCGGTGCGGCGGGAGATGACCTGGCCCGAGATCGTCGAGGACAGGAACAGCCCGCCGACCATCGGCAGCGTCATCAGACCGGCATGGGTGGGGCTGAAGCTGCGCGCGATCTGGAAGTACTGGCCCAGGAAGACCGCGCCGCCGAACATCGCCGTACCGACCGCGACGGTGCCGATCGTGGCCAGGGTGACGGTGCCGTTGGCGAACATCCGCAGCGGCACGATCGGCTCGCCGACCCTGCTCTCGATGATCACCGCGACGACCAGCGCGGCAACGCCGCCACCGACGAGGGCGGCGGTCTCCGGCGAGGCCCAGGCGAACTGCTTGCCCGCCATCGACACCCAGACCAGCAGCAGGCTCACGCCGCCGACGAGGAACAGCGCGCCGAACCAGTCGATCTTGATGGGGCGCTTGACGACCGGCAGCTTCAGCGTGCGGCCCAGGACGACGAACGCGATGACCGCGATCGGCACCGTGACCCAGAAGCACCAGCGCCAGCCCAGCCACGGGGTGTCGACGATGAGGCCGCCGACCAGCGGTCCGCTGACCGTGGCCACCGCGAAGGTCGCACCGATGTAGCCGCTGTAGCGGCCGCGCTCGCGCGGCGAGACCATCGCGGCGATCACGACCTGGATCAGCGCCTGCAGCCCGCCCATGCCGATGCCCTGCACCGCGCGGAAGCCGATCAGCATCGGCATCGACTGCGCGAAGCCGCCGAGCACCGAGCCGACCGTGAAGATCGTGATGGCGAGCTGGTAGAGCGCCTTCTTGCTGAACAGGTCGGAGAGCTTGCCCCAGATCGGCGTGCTCGCGGTCGAGGTCAGCAGCATCGCGGTGACGACCCAGGTGTACTGGCTCTGGCTGCCGTCGAGGTCGGCGAGGATGCGCGGCAGCGCGTTGGACACGATGGTCGAGCTGAGGATGGCGACCAGCAGGGCCAGCATCAGGCCCGACATCGCCTCCATGATCTGCCGGTGGGTCATCGGCTCGGACGTCCCGTCCGCCTGCGCGGGCGCGACCCGCTCGGGGGCCGCGTGCCGGATCGTCGAGCTTGTCATCAGGCTCCTTCCGTCGTCGTGCGCGCCGCGGGCGCGGGCGTCGCGGTCTGCGCGTGGTGTTCGGGCACGGGCTGTGCGGGGGCGGGCTGCTGGGGTGCAGCCCGCTCGGGTGTGGGCTGCTCGGCTGTGGGCTGCTCGGCTGTGGGCTGTTGGACCGAGGGCCGTTCGGGTGCGTCCCGCGCAGGCGTGGTCCGCTCTGGCGCGTGCCGCTGGACTGCGGGCCGTTCGGGTGCTGGCTCAGCAGCGGTGGGCGCGGGCTTCGCGGCGGCGGACGGCTCGGCGACCCGCCGCGCGTCCGCCGATACCTCCTCCTGCGCGTGGGCCGCGCGGTGCAGGTCGTTCGCCGCCGTCGACAGGAGATCGGCCAGCTGCCGGACGGCGTCGTCGTCCCACTCGCTCAGTGCCCGGCTGAGCCACTCGGCCTTGCGGCGCTCCAGCGCGGCGAGCGCGCGCTCGCCGTCGGCCGTCGCGCGCAGCAGCGAGACCCGCCGGTCGTCGGGGTCGGGGCGGCGCGTGATCATCCCGGCCTGTTCGAGCTGGTGCACCTGCCTGCTGACCACCGAGGCGTCGACGACCCGGTGCTGGGCGAGGTCGGAGGCCCGGCACTCGCCGCGGTGGACGAGCTCGGCCAGCAGGCCGGTCGCGGCGTAGGGCACTTCGTCGTTGAACTGGAAGCCCTTCTGCAACGCCACGTGCTTGAGGCCGATCAGGAAGCGCAGCGGGCGCAGCAGCTCGCTGCAGAGTTCAGGCGTGGGTCCCATGGCTACATCCCTTTAGTTGCTCGAGGCAACTATACAAAGGTTAGTTGCGTTAGGCAACTTGATGTGCGGCGAAAGATTGCCGTGTGAGGCAGATCAAGATCGGGGAGAGGAGGGACCCCTGCCGGACCCACGTGCAGACAGCCGGACCCCGCACCGACAGCCGGACCCACGTGCAGACAGCCGGACCCCGCACCGACAGCCGGACCCACGTGCGGACAGCCGGAGCCTGTGCTTCGCCAGCAGGCGGCCGTGGCTGCGCGCCACCAGGCGAAGCCGCGCGCCAGCTCCCTCTAGCCGTGCGCCGCCAGCCAAGTCGCACGGCAGCAGCCAAGGCGTGCGCCGCCAGCCGAGCCATGCGCCGCCGGCCAAGCCATGCGGCAGCAGCCGAGCCATGCGGCAGCAGCCGAGCCGTGAGCCGCCAGCCAAGCCGTGAGCCAGCAGCCGAGACGTGTGCGCCCTAACCGCCGAATTCATGCCCTGACCGCGAGGGCCGCGCAGCGGGTTGCCGCCACGACGTCCGCGAGTCACCGCAGGTCGCGGGACCTCAAGGCCCCGTCCCGCTCGGCCGTCAGCGGGTCACATCATGCCGTTGAGCTTGTTCAGCAGCCGGGCCATGTCCTTGAGGTCCTGCGTGGTCCAGCTCGCGAACTGGCCGTGCAGGTGCTTGCGCCGCTGGTTGCGGACCTGCTCCAGGCGGGCGCGCCCCAGCTCCGAGAGCTGTATGCGCCGGGCCCGGCCGTCGTCGGGGTCGGGCACCCGCTCCAGCAGGTTCAGCTCCACCAGCGTCGCGATCTGCCTGCTGACCGTGGACTTGTCGAGCCGCGTGCGGTCGGCGACGTCCATGCCCCGCAGCGGCCCGTGCTCGTCGACCATCAGCAGCAGGCTGTAGGAGGCCGGGTCGAGGTCCGGGTGCACCTGCTCGGCGACCATGCTCGACACGTTGCGCGCCCGGCGGAACATCATCACGAGCTCGCGTTCGATGGACTCGGCCGCCGTGCGCCGGTCGATGCCCTCGTCCCGCACGCCACCGGCGGAGCCGGCAGCACCGGCCTGTTCCTGCTCGATCACGACTCTCCTACCGTCCGCGCTCGCGCGCTCCGCCGACCGGGGTCACCCGCACGGCGACCCCGGTGACAGTATCTTGCGAAATGTCTGGCTTGGGCAGGTCGTGGCCCTGATCCCTTCGAGCGAAGAGGCACATCCCGCCGAGCGGGAAGGGCCGGTCGTTGCGGGAAGCCCACCGTCCCATCGCCCGTCCCGCCGGACGCAGCCAGGCCCCGGACCCGCCGTCCGCGTCGCCTAGCTCGCGCCGACCTCGGCGTCGGCGGGGTGCCACGGCCGGGGCGTGCCCCTCGCCTCGAAGTAGTCGCCACCCTTGCGCTTGATGTCGTCGGTGCCCCAGCTCCGCTGCCGCACGACCGGAGCCATCCGCGGGATGTGCTTGCGGCAGTGCACGTAGGACTCCTCGACCTGCACGACCACCCACCGCTCGGGCGTGCGACCGCGGTCGAACTCCGCGGGCAGTGCCGGGTGGATGACCCGCAGGTCCGGGTCCTCGACGATGCGGGCCCTGCCGTTGACGTGCAGGCCGATCAGGTCGGACACGAAGTCGACCATCAGGATTCCGATGTGCGGATTCTCACTGATGTTGCCGAGGCTGGCCATCACGCCGTTGCCCCGGTACTCGGGGTAGGCGATGTGCCGGTCGTCGAGCACCTCGATGAAGCCGGGGGGACCGGCGCGCAGGCTGGAGTCGCAGTCGCCGCGCGAGTCGGAGGTGGCCACGAAGGCCATCTCCATCCGGGAGATGAACTCCTTCATCTGCGGGTTCAGGTGGTCGAGGACCTGGTCGTCGTAGAAGCGCCGGGCGCGCTTGGCGGTGCCGTAGGCGCACTGGAGCAGGTGCTCGCCCGCCGACCCGGGCAGCGCAGCGCCCTGGTGACCCTCCGTGAAGGGGTCGTTCGGGTCGTCGGAGCGGTTCGGGGAGTCCGCCTTCGCGAGCGTCGGTTCCGGTTGGGACGACCGCGCGGACGGCGGGTCGGCGAGCTCAAGCTCCAGCAGGTCGTCGTCGGCGGTGCCGCTCGGGGTGAGCTGCGGGAACACGGTTCCGGCCGGGGTACGCAGCGGGCCGGCAGCGGTGCGCACTGCTCCCGTCGTGGATCGCACGGAGCCGGTCGGGGGATGCGATGGGCCGGTCGGGGGACGCAAACGGCCGGCCGGGGGTAAGTGGTCGGGGATCACGCGCCTCACCGTGTCACGCCTCGCTTCGTTCGAACAGCGACGGCTACCAGGTTCGCCCGACGGAGAGCCGGAATATCAACAAGATGTAGTTAAAATGCACTCAAAAGTGCCATCAAGGCGCACGCGGCACAGCGGACACGTTAGGGTCCCCCCTAGTCGGGGGACGCTTGGCCGACAGCGACGTGCCCGAACGGTGCGACCGCCTACGTGGAGAAGACTGCGCCCGAACCATGACAGCGAACGCCGTACTGAGCCCCGGTCCTCCCCCGAACCGCGAGCCATCTCCCGGGGTCAGCCAGATGGTCCGCCTGATCCGCGAGAGCTGGGCCGAAGTGGAGCCGCAGGCCGATGACGTGGCCAGGTTCTTCTACGGAATGCTCTTCAGCCTCTCCCCGGCCACCCGCGACCTGTTCGCGGTGAACATGGAGGTGCAGCGCAGCCGGTTGCTGCGCGCGCTCGTCCACGTGATCCAGATGGTGGACCGCCCCGACGACCTGCTGCCGTTCCTGCACCAGCTCGGCCGGGACCACCGCAAGTTCGGCGTGGTCTCCGCGCACTACGAGGCGGTGGGGACCGCGCTGCTGGCCTCGATCAAGAAGCACGCGGGCTCGTCGTGGACCGACGAGGTCGAGCGCGCATGGGCCGAGGCCTACACCGTGATGGCCTCGGCGATGACCGAAGCGGCGGCCGCCGACGAGGGCCCCGCCTGGTACAACGGCGAGATCGTGCACCACGAGCGGCTGAGCTGGGACGTCGCGATCGTGCGCGTGCAGCCCGACCACCCGGTGCCCTACCAGCCCGGGCAGTACGTGAGCGTCGAGGTTCCGCAGCGCCCGCGGCTGTGGCGCTACCTCACACCGGCCAACGCGCCGAGTGAGGACGGCACCATGGAGTTCCACATCAAGTCCGTGGAGGGCGGCTGGGTCAGCCGCGCGCTGGTCGGTCACGCCCGGCCGGGCGACGTCTGGCGCATCGGTTCCCCGATGGGGCGCCTCGGTGTGGACCGCCAGCGCGACCGGGACGTGCTGATGATCGCCGGAGGCACCGGCCTGACGCCGATGCGCGCGATCATCGACGACCTCGCCCAGTACGGCGACAACCCGCGCGTGCAGCTCTTCTACGGCGGACGCAACCGCGACGACCTCTACGACCTCGAGGGCCTCCAGCGCGTCGCGATGAGCAACCCGTGGCTGACGGTGACCCCGGTGCTGGAGAACGACCCGGGCGCCGTAGGCGCCGAGCACGGCACGCTCGCCGACGTGGTGACCCGCTACGGCGCATGGTCGGAACGCGACGTGCTGGTCGGCGGCTCGCCGGCGATGATCCGCGCGACCGTGTCGCGGATGCTGGTAGCGGGCACGCCGCTCGACCACATCCAGTACGACCCGTTCACGCTGGACTGAGCAGGGGCGTCGCGAGCAACGCGGGGGCCGTCGCAGGGAGGCCCGACGTCCCGGCAGGCGTCCTGGGCAGAGCAAATCGCGGGTACGGACAGGCCACCCCGGGCGATCTCAGCGACATCGTGGTCGCGGACCGGGCCGGGCGCTGCCGCGCCGCGGGCCGTTGACAGCCCACGCCACGGGGGACCGCTGGTCCGCGCCGTGTCACCGGTAGTCGCACCGGCTTGAGTGCGGCACACACGCCGCACCAATTGTCTATTTAGGACTCTCGACCAGAGGCCGATCAGAGTCCGATCTCATTGCCGATCTCCGGACACGCATCCGGCCCCAACCGCCGCCCGGGCCGTCATCGCCGGCTCCCGCCGTCATCGCCAGGTCCGGCCGTCATCGCCAGCCCGGCCAGTCCTGCCGAGCCCGCTCCTGACCCTGTGCCCCACGTGACCGTGCCGCCCCACGCGGGGGGCGGCACGGCACGGCTGGCTCAGCGCCTGCGGTCGGGCTTCCAGACGACCAGCGCGGTTTCCTGGCGAACCGGGACGAGGTCCCGGCGGTACGAGGCGTGCACCTGCGCCGCCGCCTGCTCCGCGGCGGCGTGCGCCGCGGCGACCTCGGTCATCAGCTCCTGCACCTTCTCGCGCAGGGCATCGACCTCGTTCTCCAGTTCGATGATGCGCTTGATGCCCGCGAGGTTGACGCCCTCCTCCTGGGAGAGCCGCTGGACCTCGCGCAGCAGGGCGATGTCACGCGCCGAGTACCGGCGCCCGCCCGCCGCGGTCCGTCCGGGCGAGACCAGCCCGAGTCGGTCGTAGCTGCGCAGCGTCTGGGCGTGCAGCCCGGACAGCTCGGCGGCCACCGAGATCACGAAGACCGGCGTGTCCTCGTTGGCACCCGGTGGGAACCCGACCGTCATGCTCAGCTTCGCCCGACTCCGACCGCTGGTCATGCCTTACCTCCCGAGCAGCTCGTCGAGGTCCCCGCGAGGGTCGTGATCCGCGGTCGCCTCCGCGTACGCGCGCAACGCGTCCTCCGCCTTGCCGTCCAGTTTGGACGGAACGGCGACCTGCAGGGTCACCAGGAGATCCCCTCGGGTGCCGCTCTTGCCCTCCACGCCCTTGCCGCGGACCCGCAAAGTGCGGCCGCTGCTGGTGCCGGGCTGGACCTTCAAGGAGACCTTGCCGTCCAGCGTGGGCACCGTCAACGTGGTTCCCAGGGTGAGTTCGGGGAAGGTCACCGGAATGGTGATCGTGAGGTCGTTGCCGGACCGGCCGAACACCCGGTGCGGGTTGACGTGCACCACCACGTACAGGTCTCCGGCCGCGGCCCCGTGCCTGCCCGGCTCGCCCTGGCCGGCCAGCCGGATCCGCTGGCCGTCGGAGACGCCCTGCGGGATGCGGACGGTCAGGGTGCGGGTGCGGGTGCTGACTCCCTCGCCCCGGCACTCCGGGCACGGGTCGTCGATGATCTGCCCGCGTCCGCGGCAGTCCGGGCACGGCTCGCTGAACGCGAAGGCGCCCTGGTTGCGCGTCACGAGCCCCGCCCCCGCGCAGGTCGAGCAACTGCGGGGCCGGGTGCCGGGACGCGCGCCCGACCCGTGGCAGGTCACGCACGTCGCCGGGCTCGACAGGCGCAGCGGCACGGTCGCGCCGCGCACCGACTCGGTGAAGTCGATGGTCACCTCGGTCTCGACGTCGGCGCCGCGCCGGGGGCGGTTGGCCGACGTGGCGCCGCCGCGGCGGTTGCCGAACAGGCCGCCGAAGAGGTCGCCGATGCCACCGCCGGCCTGCGCGCCGCCGAAGAGGTCGCCGAGGTCGAAGCCGCCGGTTCCGGTTCCGGTACCGGCGCCGAAGCCGCCGAAGCCGCCTCCGCCCTGGCCGCTGCCGAAGCCGGCACCGAACAGCCTGCGGGCCTCGTCGTACTGCTTGCGCTTCTCCGGGTCGGAGAGCACGCCGTACGCCTCGGAAACGGCCTTGAACTTGGCTTCGGCCCTGCTGTTACCGGGGTTGGCGTCGGGGTGGTTCTCCCGCGCCAGCTTCCGGTAGGACTTCTTGATCTCGTCAGCCGAAGCGTCGGAAGAGACGCCCAGCTCGGCGTAGAAATCCTTGTCGAGCCATTCCCTGGCACTCACTGGACGCCCCTCCTCCCGCTCGTATCAACCTTGGTCTGCCGACTTCTCACCGGACTGCGCCTGCTCACCCGCCGCCGACTCCGCGGGCTGCTCGCCCGGCTCGTGGTCGGTGACCGCGACCATCGCGGGCCGCAGCACCCGGTCGCCGAACCGGTAGCCGCGCCGCAGCACGGCGGTCACCGTCGGCCCGGAGACCTCCGGCGACGTGCTGTGCTGCACGGCCTCGTGCACCGACGGGTCGAACTCGTCGCCCTCCTGGCCGAAGGGCGCCAGCCCGGCCCCGTTCAGCGACCCGATGAGCTTGTCGGCGACGGCCTTGAAAGCTCCGTTGAGGTCGCCGTGGGACTCAGCGCGCTCGACGTCGTCGAGCACCGTGAGCAGGTCGCCCGCGACCGACGCCTTCGCGGCCTCGATCACGGCCTCGCGGTCGCGTTCCACCCGCTTGCGGTAGTTCGCGTACTCCGCGGTGACCCGCTTGAGGTCGCTGGTCAGCTCGTCGACCTGCTGCTGCAGGCCCGACGACGGGACCTCTTCGACGACGGCTTCGGCTTCGGCGATTTCGTCGTCGAGCGTCCCGGAGATGCTTCCGGCGACCTTCGGTTCGCTCTCGGCCGGTGCCGGAGTCCGGCGCTGGCCGGTCTCCGGGTCGATCCGGCGCCGATCCCTGACCACTACCGGCTCCTGCTCACCCTCGTTCCGCGACATCTCTGGCCTGTCCGACGTCACTTCTTCTTCTCGTCCTCGTCGTCGACGATCTCGGCGTCCACCACGTCGTCGTCGGCCTTGGCCGAGCCCGAAGCGCCCGCGGCACCCTCACCGGCACCCGCGTCGGCCCCGGCGGCGCCGGCACCGGCGTCGGCGTAGAGGGCCTGGCCCAGGGCCTGCGACTCGGTGGCCAGCTTCTCGACCGCGGTCTTGATCGCCGAGACGTCCTCGCCCTTCAGCGACTCGTTGACCTCGTCGATGGCGGCCTTGACCTTGTCCTTGGCGTCCTGCGGCAGCTTCTCGTCGTTGTCCTTGAGGACCTTCTCGGTCTGGTAGACCAGCGTCTCCGCCTGGTTGCGGGCCTCGGCCTCCTCGCGGCGCTTCTTGTCCTCCTCCGCGTGGGCCTCGGCGTCCTTGACCATGCGGTCGATGTCGTCCTTGGGCAGCGCCGAGCCGCCCGTGATCGTCATCGACTGCTCCTTGCCGGTGCCCAGGTCCTTGGCGTTGACGTGCACGATGCCGTTGGCGTCGATGTCGAACGAGACCTCGATCTGCGGCACGCCGCGCGGCGCCGGGGGCAGCCCGGTCAGCTCGAACATGCCGAGCTTCTTGTTGTGCGCGGCGATCTCGCGCTCGCCCTGGAACACCTGGATCTGCACCGACGGCTGGTTGTCGTCGGCGGTGGTGAAGGTCTCCGAGCGCTTGGTCGGGATGGTGGTGTTGCGCTCGATCAGCTTGGTCATGATGCCGCCCTTGGTCTCGATGCCCAGGGACAGCGGCGTGACGTCCAGCAGCAGGACGTCCTTGACCTCACCGCGCAGCACACCCGCCTGCAGCGCCGCGCCGACCGCGACGACCTCGTCGGGGTTGACGCCCTTGTTCGGCTCCTTGCCGCCGGTCAGCTCCTTGACCAGGTCGCTCACCGCGGGCATCCGGGTCGAGCCGCCGACCAGTACCACGTGGTCGATGTCGCCGACCTTGATGCCCGCGTCGCGGATGACCGCCTCGAACGGCTTGCGCGTGCGCTCCAGCAGATCGGAGCTGATGCGCTGGAACTCGGCCCGCGACAGCGTCTCGTCCAGGAACATCGGGTTCTTGTCCGAGTCGACCGTGATGTAGGGCAGGTTGATGTTGGCCGTCGACGACGAGGACAGCTCGATCTTGGCCTTCTCGGCGGCTTCCTTGATCCGCTGGAGCGCCATCTTGTCCTTGGTCAGGTCGATCCCGTTCGAGGACTTGAACTTCTCGACCAGCCACTCGACGATGCGCTCGTCCCAGTCGTCACCACCGAGGTGGTTGTCACCGCTGGTGGCCCGGACCTCGACCACGCCCTCGCCGATCTCCAGCAACGACACGTCGAAGGTGCCGCCACCCAGGTCGAAGACCAGGATGGTCTGCTCCTTCTCGCCCTTGTCCAGCCCGTAGGCCAGCGCCGCCGCCGTCGGCTCGTTGACGATCCGCAGCACGTTCAGGCCCGCGATCTGGCCGGCCTCCTTGGTCGCCTGCCGCTGGGCGTCCTCGAAGTAGGCCGGGACCGTGATGACCGCGTCGGTGACGTCCTCGCCCAGGTACGACTCGGCGTCGCGCTTGAGCTTCATCAGCACGCGCGCGGAGATCTCCTGCGGCGTGTAGGCCTTGTCGTCGATCGTGTTCTTCCAGTCGGTGCCCATGTGCCGCTTGACCGACCGGATCGTGCGATCCACGTTGGTCACCGCCTGGTTCTTGGCGGGCTGACCGGTCAGGATCTCACCGTTCTTCGCGAAGGCCACGATCGACGGCGTGGTCCGCGAGCCCTCGGAGTTGGCGATAACCGTCGACTCACCGCCCTCCAGGACGGAAACGACGGAGTTGGTCGTCCCCAGGTCGATACCGACCGCTCGCGCCATGGATGGTTCCTCCTGCTCATTGCCAGTACGCCCAGGACATGATCAGCCCTTGAGCCTTGCTGACTCAAGTTTTACCGAGCCCGACCGCGTCTCGTCAAACGCCGGTTGAGCCGGTCACACTCAAGCTTTCTGCCTCGACAACGGCTGAGCAGGTGTTCGAGTTCCCGGCGGCCGCTCCCGCACGGGTGTTCGCTGGTCCGGGTACCCGCCGAGGCCGCCGGAGGACACCGGCGCGCGCCCACCCCGCGCCCGGCGGCACCGGGCGCGGGGTGGGCGCGGTCGTCAGCTGGGCACGACCTGGATGGACCCGCTGCCCGTGGAGAGCTCCAGGCTCCGGGGCGCGTTCGGGTCCTGGGTCACGTCGATCTCCTCGCCGCCGCTGCCGGTGTCGGCGCGCACGCGGTACGCCCCCTGCGGCACCTCGAGCTCGATGCCGCCGCTGCTGGTCCGGACGTCGACCTCCTGCGGTGCGGTGAGCTCGGCCGCGACGGTCCCGGAGCTGAGCTCGGCGCGGAACCGGCCGCCCCGCAGCTCCCGGCCGTCCACACCGCCGCTGCCGGTGCGCACGTCGACGTCGCCGCCGAGGCCGGCCAGCGAGACCGACCCCGAACCGGTCTCCACCGAGACCGCGCCGGCGACGTCCCGGACGTCCGCCCCGCCCGAGCCGAGCCTGGCGTCGACCGATGCCATCCCGGCCACCTCGAGGTCGCCCGACCCGAGCTCGCCGGTCACCGGCACGGGCGCGGGCAGGGTCACCTGGTAGTCGACGCTGCAGTTCCAGCCGCAGCTGGTGTCGAGCACGAGCCTGCCGCCGTCGACCCGCAGCCGCGACTCACCGCCACCCCAGAAGCCCGACGAGCTGATCCGCTCCTGGACCTCCCCGCGCGCTCCCGGCTCGTACCGGACCGCGACCGAACCCGAACCCTCGAGGAGCTCGACAGCGCTGACGCCGTCCACCGGCACCGTTCGCGTCCGGTCCTGACCGCCGAACTGCCCCCAGGCCAGCGCCGCTCCACCCAGCAGCACCAGTGCCGCGCCACCGACCGCCAATCCCACACGGGCCATGCTTTTTCGCCCCCCCATATCCGCTCCGGAGTGAACTTACGCCCGGCCCGAGGGCCGGACATCGGGGTCGCCCCTGATCCGGTCCCCGGGTCCGGTGCCGCCGATCGGGGGCCGCGGACCGGCCGAACGCACGCCCCGGAGTCTTGGATCGCAGACATCAGCTCCGGATCGGGCATTGGCTCACCGGGGTGGTCCCCCCGCCAATGGAACGCAACGCGCAGCGCCGAGGAGGCGGAATGGCAACATCCCTGGAAGTCGAACGCAGATCCATCGACCCGGTCCCGGAGGACGAGCGGCACGGGCGCCCGCGCATCCTGTTCACGCTCTGGTTCGCCGCGAACATGCAGATCACCTCGGCGGTGACCGGAGCGCTGACGGTGCTGGTCGGGCTGCACCCGCTGTGGGCGCTGGTCGCGATCGCGCTGGGCAACGCGCTCGGCGCGGTCCCGATGGCGTTGCACGCGGCCCAGGGCCCCAAGCTCGGCATCCCGCAGATGATCCAGAGCCGGGCGCAGTTCGGCGTGCACGGGGCGGTGCTGCCGCTGCTGCTGGTCGTGCTGATGTACCTCGGCTACTTCGCCAGCGGAAACGTGCTGGGCGGGCAGGCGCTGGCCGAGATCACCGGCCTCCCGGTGGACCTGAGCGTGCTGGTCTACGCCGGGCTGTCGGCGCTGATCGCGATCGTCGGCTACCGGCTGATCCACCGGTTCGGCTGGATCGCGTCGCTGCTGTCGGTCGTGGTGTTCGTGTACCTGACGTTCCGGCTGCTCGGCAGCCACGACTTCGCGGCGGTCCTGGCCGGCGCCGAGCTCGACTTCCCCGCGTTCCTGCTCGCGCTGTCGCTGACCGCCTCCTGGCAGCTCACCTTCGGGCCCTACGTCGCCGACACCTCCCGCTACCTGCCGTCGGCGACCTCCATCCGCGCGACGTTCTGGTGGACCTACGCGGGCACGGTGATCGGCGCGGTCTGGGCGATGTCCTTCGGCGCGCTGGCCTACGCCGTGTCCGGCAACGCCTTCAAGGGCCGCGAGGTGGCCTACGTGGTCGGGCTCGGCGGCGAGGCGCTGGTGCTGCCGCTGCTGCTGGCCATCGCGCTGGGCAAGTTCACGGTGAACGTCCTCAACATCTACGGCGGCTACATGACGGTGGCCACCACGCTCACCGCGTTCAACAGCGGGGCCAGGAAGCTTTCACCGGCGACGCGCATCGCCTACATCGCGCTGGTCGGCGTCGCCGGCGGTGCGATCGCGGTTCTCGGACGCGGCGACTTCCTGTCGAACTTCGTGCTGTTCCTGCACTTCCTGCTGTACTTCCTGACCCCGTGGAGCGCGATCAACCTCGTCGACTTCTACTTGCTGCGCAAGGAGAAGTACGCGCTCGACGAGATCTACGACCCGGACGGCCGCTACGGGCGCTGGTGCGTGCCCGCGCTGGTGGCCTACCTGCTCGGCATCCTCGTGCAGATCCCGTTCTCGCACGTAGAGAAGGTGTTCACCGGTTTCGCGGTGCCGTGGCTCGGCGGCGCCGACATCGCGTGGCTGCTCGGGCTGGCGGTGCCGGGGCTCATCTACTGGCTGGCGATGCGTCGCCGCGTGCACAGCACCGCCACCGCCGAGGCAGCCGCCAGGGAGTGACTCACGAGATCACGCCCAGCGAGCGCAGGTAGCTCTCGGGCTGCATCACGTAGCGCAGGGACGCTTCGAGCTCCTCCGCCGTCGGCGGCTCGTCGGCGACCAGCGCCTGCATCATCAGACCGTCGATGGTGGCGAAGAACGCGCGCATCGCCGGCGGGTCGCCGCCCTCCCCGCCGTTGACGTAGCCGGTCGCCACCTCGATCCAGCGCCGCGCCGCGGGCCGCAGCGCCGGCCTGCGCGCGGCCAGCAGGTACAGCTCGTACTCGGCGAGGGTGCGTTCCCGGTGCTCGTCGATCATCCGGGCGAGCATCCGGGCCACCGCCCCCGGCCACTGCTCGTTGGACGCGACCTCGCCGGTCATCCGGTCGATCTCCGCGATGAGCACCTCGACGCTGTCGAGCAGCGTCGCCACCAGCAGGTCGTCGATGCTGTCGAAGTAGTAGCCGACCGAGGCCGCGGGCACGCCGGCCTCGCGCGCGATGTTGCGGTGGCTCACCCCCGCGACGCCGTCGCGGGCCACGACCCGCAGCGTGGCGTCGACAATGGCGCGGCGCCTGCGCGCGCCCTTGGCGCGGCGCCCGTCGGTCTCCGGGGCCCGCGAGGTCAATGCACGCCTCCCAGTTCGAGCGCGAGCACACCACCGACGATCAGCACGACACCCCCGATCTGGACCGCGGTGATGGTCTCGCCGAGGAACACCGCGCCGATGACCGCCACCAGCGCGACGCCCGCACCGGCCCAGATGGCGTAGACGACGCCGACCGGCAGGCCGAGCTTGAGCACCGCGCCCAGCGCGGCGAAGGCGGCCAGGTAGCCGACGACGACCATGACCGAGGGGACCGGCTTGCTGAACCCCTCGGAGAGCTTCAGCGACAGCGTCGCGGTCACCTCGGAGAGGATCGCCACGGCCAACAGCAGGTACGCCACCTGTCATCACCTTCCCGCGAAAACCTGTACGGTCGCACTACTTGTCCAGGATACGGCCTCCCAGGACCGCTCCCGCCGCCGACTTGACCTCTAGCCGACTGGAGGTCGCAGGCTTTCGGCGCGAACGAGATCGCGACCAGGGAGACCGAAATGACCAGGGATGACGAGATCGCCGAGCTGCGCACGCAGATCCGGGTTCTGACCGACCGCGCCGAGCTCGGCGAGCTGGTCGACCGCTACGCGCTGAGCCTCGACGAGCGGCGCTTCGACCCGGCGACGGCGGCCGGGTTGTTCACCGACGACGTGCGCTTCTCCTACCCGGTGGGGGATGCCGGGACGCTGGAGGGCTACGAGGAGTCCAGCCTCGCGCTCATGGCCCCGTACGAGCGGACCCAGCACCTGACCGGCAACCACGTCGTCGACCTCGACGGCGACCGGGCGCGCGTGCGGTGGAACGCGATCATGACCCACGTGCACGTGCGCGAGACCACCGACCAGCGCGGCGAACAGCCGGGCACGCACTTCGACGTCGGGGCGCGCTTCACCGCCGAGGCGGTGCGCACGCGGGGCGGCTGGCGCTTCCGGGAGGTGTCGCTGGCGGTGCAGTGGACGCAGGGCACGCCGCCGCCCTGGGTCACCGACGCCGCCTGACGCTTCCCGCCCGCGCCGGGGCCGCCCTACCCGGCGCGGGCCAGGCCCGCGAGCAGCGGGCGCAGGCCCAGCTCGAACTGGGCGTCCAGGCTGAGGTGCCGGGTCGCGCGGGCCCCCGCCACGACGTGCGGGAAGTCGGACTCGGGCAGCGACTCCATCGGAGACGCACCCGGATCAGGTGAGCCGATGAGGTCGAGCTGGGCGAAGCCGATCGCGTAGCTGAAGACCAGGCGCGCCCCTCCGGCCGCCTCCGCGCCGCGCAGGCCCGCCTCGTGCAGCGCGGCCATCACGGCCTCTGGCAGGCGCAGAGCCGCCGGGTCGGTGTACTCGCGCATCGCCAGCAGGGGCGTGGCGTTCGGGTGCCTGCGCACCAGCGCCCGAACGCCGTGCGCCAGCGCCGCGATCCGCTCCCGCCACGGCAGCGAGGGCTCCGGCACGTGCAGTTCGGCGAGCAGGTGCTCGATGGCCAGCCGCTCCAGCTCCGCCCGGTCGGCCACGTGGTGGTACAGGCTCATCTTTCCCACGCCGAGGCGCTCGGCGACGGCGCGCATGGTCAGCCCGTCGTGCCCCGACTCGTCGAGCACCTCCAGCGCCGCCGCCACGACGGCTTGACGGGTCAGCTTCGGCGGCCTGCCGCGCCGCCGCGGGGCGTCTGAGGTGGTCACGCACCGAACCTAACGCACTCGCTCGACCAGGCGGCCCCCTCCTGCTACATTTTTCGTCCCAAGTACGAAAAATGGAGGCGCACATGACCACCCGGTACGGGCTCGTCCTGTTCACCGACTCGTTCGGCAGCGATGCCGGCAGTCGCGAGGTCTTCGAGTGGGCGCTGGACTACGCGCGCGAGGCCGAGCGGCACGGCTGGCACGAGCTCTGGACGACCGAGCACCACTTCAACACCCGGGCCCAGAACTCCTCGGCGCTGACCATGGCGGCTTTCCTCCTCGGCCGCACGAACCTGCACGTCGGCACCGCGGTGGCCGTGCTGCCCAACCACCACCCGCTCGCACTCGCCGAACAGGCCGCGGTGCTGCAGCACCTGTCCGGCGACCGCTTCACGCTCGGCGTCGGACGCGGGCAACCGCTGGTGGACCTGGAAATCCTCGGCACCGGGCCGGCCGGCTTCCGCGACATCGGCGAATCCGTGGCGCTGCTCGACGACGCGTTGCGGCACGGGCGGGCGAAGGGAGGCGGGCAGCGGTACCGGTTCGACGAGGTGGCGGTGATGCCGGCACCCGCGCGGTCCGGCCCGCCCTTCGCGCTGGCCTCGTCGTCAGCGGAGTCCGCGCGCATGGCGGGCGAGCGCGGGTTGCCCGTACTGCTCAGCCCGTTCGTCGACGTGGGGACGAAGCGCGCGCTGCTCGACGAGCACGCGGCCGCGGCGGCGGATTGCGGTCACCAGCTCGACCCGCGGGACAACATCGACTCGGCGTACTTCGCCGTCGCCGACGACACCCCGGCCGCGCGCGAGCTGCTGACCACCGGGATCGCGCAGCTGAACCACCAGCTCGCACGGCTGGTCACACCCCTGGTGCCGCGCCCGGCCCCGACCGCCGAGCAGGCCCGCGCCGAGGCGGCCAAGCTCGCGGACTGCCACGTCGCCGGCGACGTCGCCGACTGCGCAGCACAGCTGGCCGACCGGACGGCAACCCTGGGCGTCGGCCGCGTCCTGCTCATGCCCGAAGGCGCGGGCTCCCGCGCGGCGACCCTGAACACCATCCGCCGAGCGCGGGAGGTCTTCACCCGGGCCGCCTAGGCCGTGGCGTCGTCCCCGCCGTCCTTGCCGCCGAAGAGCATCCCGGCTACCAGCACGACGGCCCAGATGCCCATCGGGAAGATCGGCCAGAAGAAGTACGGCTGCCCCGACGGCAGCCAGGTCACCAGCCAGATGCCGGTGAGCATGAAGGAGATGCCCGCCCAGTCACGCCACTCCTTGACGAGCTTCTTGCGCTCGCGCTCCTTCCTTGCGACCTCGGCCGGCTGCTTCGACGGGGCCGGCGCGGGGAGGTCGGCGGTCAGCGGCACGAGATCGGCCAAGGTGCGCGCGGAGTAAGCGGCGCGAACCCGCTCGTCGTACTCGGCGAGGTCCAGGCGCCCCTCGCCCATGGCGGCGCGGAGCCGCTCGGCGACCGCTTCGCGGTCGGCGTCGGACGCGCGCACCGAGTCCGGCTCAGACATCAGAGACCCCCACCAGGCATGGCCGGGCCGAACCCGGAACCACCGAACCAGCGCTCCGGCGGTCACCGGTGCGCAACCGACGATACCCAGCAGGCGCCTCGTGCCCCACGGTTTCAGCTCGCGGGCGGGAGGAGACCGAGGACGCCCACCCAGTACACGATCCCGGCCCTGGCGAGCAGGAAGCCGACGATGCCGAGGATCCAGAACCAGGTGTCGTCCTTCTTCTCCCGGCGCCGGGCGAGCCAGCCCTCCATCCTCGGCCGCACGCGCGGCTCGAACACCGCGAAGCCCGCCATCAGCAGCAGCGGCGGCAGCACGAAGATCGCGTTGTAGCTGACCAGCAGCAGCACTGCGGCCACGGGGTCGGCGGTGTGCGAGCGCAGCACGCCGATGGCGCCGAGGTAGGGCAGCGCGGTGGTGAACTCGGCGACGGTGATCGTGAGGCCCGCCGTGAACACCAGCGGCAGCGGCAGGTTCTCCGGCAGCTGCGGCATCCGCACCCCGCCCCGCACGGACTTCGGCGGGAACAGCGCGTAGAGCAGCATCGCCGAGCCGCCCACGGCGGCCAGGGCGTACCCGGCCCGCTCGACGACGAGGCTGTCGGCCAGCCGCATCACCCCGTCGAGCCCGAAGTAGATCAGGACCCCCAGAACGAGATAAGTGGCGAATATCGCACTCACGTATGTGGCCACCCGCTTCCGGTACGGACCGCCGCGCAACAGCAGCAGCACCGTGACCACGAGTGCCGACGGATTGAGGGCGTCCAGCAGGGACAACCCATAGAACCCCAGCAGCGACGGCATGCTTCCTCCGAACCCCAGTTCCGGTCGCGGAGCCATCGTAACCGAGAAAACTGTACGACTGCACAGTTAGTTTGGGCTGGATTTTCACCCAGCGAACCTCGCAGAATCACCGCGTTCCCACCACAGAGCACCGCCCCACTGGTTACCGGCGAGTAATAGGGCGTACGCTCCCCAAACGGACAACCCCCGAAACAGGAGGCCGCGAGCATGGGTGCTGTACAGCTCACGCTTGGCGCGATCTCGGTCGTGCTAGGCGTCGTCGCCTGGAGCATGTTCGCCATGACCATCGCCCGGTTCGTGCGGATCATCCGCCTCGGGCAACCGGACGGCACCCGCAACGGTCCCGTCATGGCCCGGCTGGCCACCATGGTCAAGGAGTTCGCCGCGCACACGCGGATGAACAAGTTCCGCAACGTCGGTGTCTGGCACTGGCTGGTGATGTGGGGCTTTTTGATCGGCTCCCTGGCGCTCTTCGAGGCCTACGGCGAGGTCTTCGTGCCGACGTGGGGCTGGCCGGTGCTGGACGACCTGGCGGTCTTCCACCTGCTCATGGAGATCCTCGGGGTCGGCACCATCGTCGGCATCCTGGTGCTGATCGTCGTCCGCCAGCGCAACCACCCGCGCCGGGCCGGGCGGGTCTCCCGCTTCCAGGGGTCGAACTTCGCCTGGGCGTACTTCATCGAGGCCGTGGTGCTGATCGAGGGCATCGGCATCCTCGGCGTGCGCGCGGCGAAGGCCGCGCTGGGCGTGCACGAGATGCCGCTGTGGGCCGAGTTCGTCTCCGGCCCCGTCGGCGCGCTGCTGCCGGCGAGCCCGGCCCTGGTGTCGGTCTTCGCCTTCGTCAAGCTGATGAGTGCGACGGTCTGGCTGATCGTGATCTCGCGGACCATGACCATGGGCATCGCCTGGCACCGGTTCTCGGCGTTCTTCAACATCTACTTCAAGCGCGAGGACGACGGCGACGTCGCGCTGGGCGCGCTGAAGCCGATGATGTCGGGCGGCAAGCCGCTGGACTTCGAGGAGGCCGACCCCGACACCGACGTGTTCGGCGCGGGCAAGGTCGAGGACTTCTCGTGGAAGGGCTGGCTGGACTTCACCACCTGCACCGAGTGCGGCCGGTGCCAGTCGCAGTGCCCGGCGTGGAACACCGCCAAGCCGCTGTCGCCGAAGCTGCTGATCACCTCGCTGCGCGACCACGCCTACGCCAAGGCCCCCTACCTGCTGGCCGGCGGCAGCAAGGACATGGCCGGTGACGAGGTCGGCATCACCGGCGACGGCGCCGAGGAGAAACTGGCCAAGATCGACGCGCTCGCGTTGGCCGAGGCCGAGCGGCCGCTGGTGGGTGGCCCGGACGAGCTGGGTGTGATCGACCCCGAGGTGCTGTGGGCCTGCACCTCGTGTGGTGCGTGTGTGGAGCAGTGCCCGGTCGACATCGAGCATGTCGATCACATCGTGGACATGCGCCGCTACCAGGTGATGATCGAGTCGAACTTCCCCACCGAGCTGGGCGGGATGTTCAAGAACCTGGAGAACAAGGGCAACCCCTGGGGCCAGAACTCCAAGGACCGCCTGGCCTGGACCGAGGACCTGGACTTCGAGGTGCCGGTGTTCGACGGCGAGCTCGCCGACGATGTGGAGTACCTGTTCTGGGTCGGCTGCGCGGGCGCGTTCGAGGACCGCGCGAAGAAGACCACCCGCGCCGTGGCAGAGCTGCTGCACATCGCCGGGGTGAACTACACCGTGCTGGGTCCGGAGGAGACCTGCACCGGCGACCCGGCCCGGCGGGCGGGCAACGAGTTCATCTTCCAGATGCTGGCCCAGCAAAACGTCGAAGTCCTCAACTCCGTGTTCGAGGGCCGCGAGCCCGGCAAGCGCAAGATCGTCGCGACGTGTGCGCACTGCTTCAACTCGCTGGCCAACGAGTACTCCGAGCTGGGCGGCGACTACGAGGTCGTGCACCACACCCAGTTGCTGAACAAGCTGGTGCGGGAAAAGCGGCTGGTGCCGGTCGCCCCGGTCGCCGAGGACGTGACCTACCACGACCCGTGCTACCTGGGCCGGCACAACAAGGTCTACACCCCGCCCCGGGATCTGGTCGGCGCCTCCGGCGCCACCTACCGCGAGATGCCCCGGCACGCCGACCGGTCGATGTGCTGCGGCGCCGGCGGCGCCCGGATGTGGATGGAAGAACGGGTCGGCAAGCGCATCAACCTGGAACGGGTCGACGAAGCACTGGGCACCGCGCCGTCGAAGATCGCCACCGGCTGCCCGTTCTGCCGGGTCATGCTCACCGACGGCCTGACCGCCCGCCAGAACGAGAAAACCGCCGCCGAAAGCGTCGAAGTCGTCGACGTCGCACAGCTGCTGCTCTCCTCGGTCAAACGCGGTATCGAGGACACTCCGAAGGAGTCCGAGAGCGCCGAAGCCTGATCGGATGACGAAAGAAGGAGGGGCGGACCCGGCCGGGTCCGCCCCTCCTTCGCATTCGCGGTAAGCGAAAAGCTCAACCAACTCGTCGGGACCGAATTCTTCCGCACCCGAAATCGGAGCGCGGACGCGGAGAAGGGCGTGCCACTCGGGGTCCGACCTTCTCCGCGCGGGGGATCAGTGGTGGCGCTCGATGAGGAGGCTGTCCTTGATGTGCTGGTGGAGGTCGAACTTGTTGTTCGCCGAAAGGTCGGACTTGTTGACCAGCCCGTGCTGCTTCACGGTCGCCAGGTCCCCGCCCGAGATGTTGACGTCGGCCAGCGCCGAAGGAGCGGCGAACGCGCTCAGCCCCACAGCGATTCCGGCCGCCGCCGCCAGCTTGAGGAAGCTCGAAGCCTTCATTGGTGAATACCTCTCTTCGTCTGACTCTGGGTTTTCCTCCGGCGACTGTTCAGATCGCCTGGTGACAAGTAGTACGGGCAACTGATCAGCCCCGCTGACCCAATCGGGCACGACCACCCGTCCCGGTGCATTCGAGCCTTCGATAGGCTTCAAAATTCGCCTGCGACTACCCGTTGTAGTTTCACGTTTCCTCGCCGGATGATGTTCGAGCCGCAACGGCGCAGGTCGAAAAGCGTGTCGCTTTCCGGCGCGACCGTGAGGCGCGTGGACCATTGCGCCCACCGGTGCGGTGATGCGGCGGAGAGCGCGCTCCACTCCGGAAAGGCTGTGGATCGCGCGCGTTTCCGCAGGTGGCGCTTACCCGAACGGTATCCCCCACCCCGGTGCCGCGCCGCGCCGTTCTCCGCGGCCACCACTGGACCGAGCGACACACGTCCGAATGCTTTTCGATCTTGGAACGTCGGCTCCCGGGGTGTCGCGGCTCCTACCCGGCGAAGCGATCCAGGAGCTGATCCGCGTCGTCCCACTCGGCCAGCAACCGCGCCGCACGCGCCACCGCACCGTCGGCCAGCCGCGACAACTCACCGGGTTCGAGCAGCGGAGCATCCGGTTCCGCGCAGGCGCGGCGCTGCCGCAGTTCGGCGAGCAGTTCCTCGCGGCCCCGGCCGCGCGCCAGCAACAGCACGAACGGATCGGCGTCCAGCAGCCAGGACACCTGGTGGCCGAGCGCGGCCGCGTGCCGGCACGGGTGCTCGAATCCGGGGCAGTCGCAGTCCGGTTCCAGGTCGCCGATGCCGGGCAGCAGCCGCACACCCGCGTCGTCGGCCGACTCCACCAGCTCGCGCGGCATCTCGCCGTCGAGCAGCGCCGCGATGTGCCCGGAGCGGGCCACGACGCGGTCGAGCAACCGCGACCACTCCGCATCGGTCAGCACCTCGACCGACACCGACGTGCGGTGGGTGTCGTGGTCGCCGTCGACGGACGCGGCGATCCGGCCCGGGCTGACGGTGATCGGCCCGACGTGCCCTCCGCACGCGTACCTGCGCCCCTGGACGAGCTGACCGGGGTCGAGCGCGACGTCCTCCACGGCCCGCAGCCACGCGTCGCCCCACCACGTCCGCGCGGAGCGGCTGCGCCTGCGCGCCCCTTTCCCGAACGCGGGAAACCCCCGCACGCGGTCGTTCATCATTCCCCCCTCAGCTCGACGAGCTCGGCCAGTTCGGCGTCGGACAGCTCGGTCAGCCCCGCCGGACCGCCGTCACCGAGGACGGAGTCGGCGAGCGACCGCTTCGCGCGGAGCACCTCGGCGATGCGGTCCTCGACGGTGCCCTCGGCGACCAGCCGGTGGACCTGCACCGGCCGGGTCTGGCCGATGCGGTGCGCGCGGTCGGTCGCCTGGGCCTCCACCGCGGGGTTCCACCAGCGGTCGTAATGCACGACGTGGTCGGCCCGCGTCAGGTTCAGCCCGGTCCCGGCCGCCTTCAGCGACAGCAGGAAGACCGGGGCCACGCCTTCCTGGAAGTCGCGCACCATCGCGTCGCGCTGCGGCACCGGGGTCCCGCCGTGCAGGAACCTGGTGCTGATCCCGCGTCCGCGGAGGTGGGCCTCCAGAAGCTCGGCCATCGCGACGTACTGCGTGAAGACGAGCACCGAACCACCCTCGGCGAGGATCGTGTCGAGCAGTTCGTCGAGCAGTTCCAGCTTCCCGGAGCGGCCCGTGAGATTTCCCGCGCCCTCGCCCAGGTAGTGCGCGGGGTGGTTGCAGATCTGCTTGAGCGAGGTCAGCAGCTTCACCACCAGGCCGCGCCTCGCCACGTCGGTGCTCTCGGCGATCTCGGCCATGGTCTCGCGCACGACGGCCGCGTAGAGCCCGGCCTGTTCGCGCGTGAGCGGCACGGGCCGGTCGGTCTCGGTCTTGGCGGGCAGCTCCGGTGCGATGCCGGGGTCGGACTTGCTGCGCCGCAACAGGAACGGGCGCAGCAGCGCCGCCAACCCCCGTGCACGTCCGGCGTCGCGCTCGATCGGTTTCGCCCACCTGGAGCGGAATCCGGCGAGCGAACCGAGCAGTCCCGGCGCCGCCCAGTCCAGGATCGCCCACAGTTCGGCCAGATCGTTCTCGACCGGGGTGCCGGTCAGCGCGACCCTCGCGCGGCCGTGGATGGTGCGCAGCGCTTTCGCTGTGCTGGAGCGGTGGTTCTTGACGTGCTGGGCCTCGTCGGCGACGACCAGTCCCCAGTGGACGGTGTTCAGCGCTTCGGCGTCGGTGCGGACCGTCCCGTAGGTCGTGAGCACGAATCCCTCGGCGTCGTCCAGCGAACGACGCGCTCCGTGGAAGCGCCGCACCGGCACGCCGGGGGCGAAGCGGCGGATCTCCCGCTCCCAGTTGCCCAGCAGCGACGCCGGGCATACCACCAGCGTCGGCCCGCTGCGCCGATGCAGGTGCAGGGCGATCAGCGTGACCGTCTTGCCGAGCCCCATGTCGTCGGCGAGGCAGCCGCCGAGTCCGAGGCCGGCGATGCGGGCCAGCCAGCTCAGCCCCTGGAGCTGGTAGTCGCGCAGCGTCGCGGCCAGTCCGTCCGGCTGCGGGAAAACCTCCGGCTTTCCGGCCAGCCGTTCCCGCAGGTCGGCGAGCCCACCCTCGGCGGTGACCGGCACGCGCTCGCCGCCCACGGTTTCCCCCGCCAATGCCGCGCCGAGCGCGGCTGCGGTCGTGACCGGCTTCAGCTCGCGCTTCCACGCCTTGCGGGCGAGCGCGGGATCGACCAGCGTCCACCGGCCGCGCAGCCGCACGATCGGCCGGTGCGCGCGGGCCAGTTCGTCCATCTCAGCGGCGGTGAGCGGGTCGCCGCCGAGCGCCACCCGCCACTCGAACCACAACAGGTCAGTGTCCACAGTGGAGGTTGCGCGGACCGGTCGGATGTGGGCCTGCGCAGTCAAGTCACGCACGAGGTGCTTCGGCCAATGCACGTGGACACCCGCATCCGCAAGCCTGCCGGCATTCCGCAGGAGGTCCTTCAGATCGTCGTCATCGGGTGCAAGCTCGTCCGGCACCTCGGCATCGAGGAGGTGGCGCAACGGCGCCCACACCTGCGCGGCCCGCCGCAACGCGATCACGGTCTCGGCGTGGGCGTCCGCGCCGAAGGCGGGCGCACCGCGCCAGACCTCGGCGGCGTCGGCCACCAGCGCCGGATCGGCCAGGCTGTGGACCTGGACCACCGCGCGGGCCCCACCGTCGTCCTCGACCTCCATGCGCAGCGACACCCGCACGCCGGAGATCGGAAGACCGGAGACCGGACGCGGTTCCATCCCACCGAAGGCGTCGCCATCCGGCGTGCGCGGCAGCCAGTCGGCCACGGCGTCGAGAAACGCACGTACCTGCTCTTCGCCGGCGGGGATAGCGGCCGCCAGCCGCTGGACCCGCACGACGTCGTCGGGTTCGAGCGGCCCGACGGTCCACTGGTCGAAGCCGCCTGACGAGACGCCCGGGACGACCTGCCCGGACGCCACAAGCCGCAGGGCCAGCACTGCTGCCGCGGCCCACGGACCACCGACCACGCGCAGCGCCTCGACGGCTTCACCGATCGCCAGCGCGCGGCCGTCCGCCGCCGCCATCCGGCCCAGGCGGGGAGGGTCGGCAGCCTCGAACACCAGCGGACTGGGTACTGCGGGGTCGTACACGGGATGCTGCGCCCTGGGCTGCGTCGCCTCGCGCACCGACTGTCCGCTCTGCAGCGATTCGCCCGCTGCGCCATCACTCGCCGACGGCCCTGCCAGCTCACTCCCCGCCGACTCGGCCACCGCCGGACCGTCCCCCTGCGTCTCTGTCCGTGCCGGTTCGGATACCGGGGCCCGGACCGCTGCCACCACCGCACGCGAACCCCAGGCAGTCGCCAGCGCCGCCCCGTCCGCTACCGCCGCTGGTTCCGACACGTCCGCCGGTTCCGGCATCTCTGCCGCTTCCAACACCGCCGCTCGTTCCAGCGTCTCCGCCGGTTCCGGTCTCTCCGCCGGTTCCGGCACCTCTGCCGGTTGCGGCACCTCTGCCGGTTGCGACACTCCCGCTGGTTCCGGCACCGCCGCATGTTCCGGCACCGCCGCACGTCCCAGCGCCGCCGCTGGTTCCGCTACCGCCGCTCGTTCCAGCATCTCCGCTGGTTCCGGCCTCTCCGCCGCTTCCACCGCACGATCCGCCGAAGCCAACGGCCACCGCCCCTCCCAGTCGACCCGTACGCCGTACGGTACCTACTACGCAAAGGGCGGCGTCCGTATTCCCCATTCCCCGGAAAGCACTGAGGGCGCCTCCCAACGTCGTCGGGAGGCGCCCTCGGGAGCCGTGTTGCCGCGGTCAGCGCATCAGCGGCCCATCTCCTCCAGGGACCGGCCGTTGGTCTCCTTGAGGTAGCGGACCACGAACACCAGCGAGATCAGCGCGAACGCCGCGTACATGAAGTACGTCGCGGGCAGGTTCCAGTCGCGCAGGCTCGGGAAGCTGACCGTGACCAGCCAGTTCGCCACCCAGTTCGTCGCGGTGCCGAGCGCCAGCGCGGCGGCGCGGATGCGGGCCGGGAACATCTCACCCAGCAGCACCCACATCACCACACCCCACGAGCCGGCGAAGAACAGCACGAACGCCGAGGCGGAGACCAGGGCGACAACACCCCACTGGGCGGGCAGGTGCGCGTCCTCGCCGACGACCTCGGCGAAGCTGAAGGCCCAGCCGGTCACGGCCAGCGAGACCGTCATACCCAGCGAGCCGATGACCAGCAGCGGCTTGCGGCCGATGCGGTCGACCAGGGCGATGGCGATCAACGTACCGATGATGTTCACGATCGAGGTGAACAGGCTCAGCAGCAGCGAGCTGCTCTCGTCGATACCGACCGACTGCCACAGCGACGACGAGTAGTAGAAGATCACGTTGATGCCGACGAACTGCTGCAGCGCGGCGATCGCCATCCCGACCCAGACGATCGGCAGGACGCCGAACTTGCCGCGCAGGTCGCTCAGCTTCGGCTTGTGCTCACCACCGAGGGCCTCGGTGATCTCTGCGATCTTGGCGTCGGGGTCACCACCCTCGATCTTGGCCAGGACCTCACGCGCGCGGTCGAGCTTGCCCGCGGCGACCAGGTAGCGCGGCGACTCCGGGATCGCCGAGGCGACGACCAGGTAGATCACCGCCGGGATCGCGGCGACGCCGAGCATCCACTGCCAGGCCTGCAACGGCCCGAGCATGCCGGAGGCGCTACCGCCCGCGGCCGCGGCGAGCCCGTAGTTGACCAGCTGCGACAGGGCGATGCCCAGGACGATCGCGAGCTGCTGGAGCGAGGCCAGCCGTCCCCGGTACGCGGCGGGCGCGACCTCGGCGATGTAGGCGGGTGCGATCACGGAGGCGATACCGATCGCCACGCCGCCGATGACGCGCCACACGGCGAGGTCCCAGATCGCGAAGGGGACCGCCGAACCGACGGCGCTGATGATGAACAGGATCGCGGCGAGCTGCATGACCCGGATCCGGCCGATCCGGTCGGCCAGGCCGCCTGCGATCCCCGCCCCGACGGCGGAGCCGAGCAGCGCCGACGAGACGGTGAGTCCGGTCATCGCGGACCCGACGTTGAAGTGCGCCTGGATGGCGTCGACGCCTCCGTTGATGACGGAGGTGTCGTAGCCGAAGAGGAAGCCGCCCAGGGCGGCCGCTCCGGCGATCATCACCACGTGGCCCAGGTGTTCGGTCGAAGCGCCAGGGGCTCGCGACTGCGATACCGACATCGAGGTCTCCCGCTGCCCGCTCGCCGATCCAGCCCCTTTGCGGGATCGTTCCAGTGCGCCGGGCCACGACACCGTAAGTTCTGAACCCGCACTTGACTTCCACGATTCAGAGTGAGGCTTCTCACCTTGCCCTCTGAATCGTTCATGTTCTATTTTGCGGCCGCTGACCAGCAGCAACAGCGCGGAGTCGTCCGATTACAACCAGCGACTCGCGACACTGGCTGTTATCAGCGGCGGGCATCAGCACTCGATGCCTTCCCAGGCCAACCCGCGGCGCAAGCCCGCGCCAGCGCTCGAGGCCTACCGTGTCAGCGCTTGGCGCCTGCGCGCGTCAACGCTGCTCGTTCCCTACCCGCGTCAGCGCTTCGTGTCCGCGCGGACGAAGTTCAGGTACGCGCGCGACGGCGTCGGCCCCCGCTGGCCCTGGTACCGCGACCCGGCCTGCTTGGTGCCGTACGGGTGGTCGGCCGGACTGGAGAGCCGGAACAGGCAGAGCTGCCCGATCTTCATGCCGGGCCACAGCGTGATCGGCAGGTTGGCGACGTTGGAGAGCTCCAGCGTGATGTGGCCGGTGAAGCCCGGGTCGATGAAGCCCGCGGTGGAGTGCGTCAGCAGCCCGAGCCGGCCCAGCGACGACTTGCCCTCCAGGCGGCCGGCGAGGTCGTCGGGCAGGCTGACGAGCTCGAACGTCGAGCCGAGGACGAACTCACCTGGGTGCAGCACGAACGGCTCGTCGTCGGGCACCTCGCGCAGGGACGTCAGCTCGTCCTGCTGCTGCGAGGGGTCGATGTGGGTGTACTTGGTGTTGTCGAACACCCGGAAGTAGCGGTCCAGCCGCACGTCGATGCTCGACGGCTGGATCATCGCGGCGTCGAACGGATCGAGTTCGAGGCGGCCGTCTTCGAGCTCTTTGCGCAGGTCCCGGTCACTCAGCAACACGCGGCAAGCGTATCGGGCAGCCAGTTGCGGATCTTCGACGGCCATCATGCTAGGCTGTGACGCGCCGGTAACGGCACTGCGGATGTAGTTCAATGGTAGAACATCAGCTTCCCAAGCTGAGAACGCGGGTTCGATTCCCGTCATCCGCTCAACACACAAAGACCCAGGTCAGAGCGCTACACCGCTCGCCTGGGCCTCGGCGTTTCTAGATCATTCCGGGCGCTCAACAACGTGCCGACGACGCTGCTGTCCACCACAAGTGCCGTTGCAGTTCCAGCGCTCACATCGGGTTCCTGAGGGTGTCTTTCCCGGTGTTCCTGAGGGTTTCCCTCCGCACCATTGATCCCGGGTGGTCGGCAGGACGAGTTCCGGCAGTGTCGGCGTTGCGCAGATTTCTCTGCGCGTCGTGACGGTTCTCCGCTACAGCACCGCGTTAGCCTTCGTGCCCCTTGCGGTGTACGGAAACGCCGGTGATTGCCTGGCCGCCGTTCCGCAGGTGCGGAAGGCCCAGGCCGGAGCGTTGATCTGCTCCGCCTGGGCCCTCGTTGACTCGAATCAGGCCGCCGGCTGGTCCGGGTTGTCGGGGGTTTCGCTGGAGTCGAGCTGGCCATTGCCGTTGGCGTCGCCCGGGCTGAACGGAGGCACCTGCGTCGGCAGCTGGTCCGGGTTGTCCGGAGTCTCACTGGAGTCCAACTGCCCGTTGTTGTTGTCGTCGCCCGGGCTGCCCACGGGCACCTGGGTCGGCAGGTGGCCCGGGCTGACGGGCGTGACCGTGACCTCGGTGCCCTTGAGCGGTTCGCCGGCCGGCAAGAAGGCGGCGACCTCGGTGGGCTGTCCCGCTGCCAGGGTCGGGAGGGCGAACGACACCGAGGTGGGCTGCGAGGGGTTCGGTGCGGCGGCGATCTCCTGGATGATGCGCGACTCTGCCGGGTGCGCGGCGGTGAGGTTCACCGGCGGTGCCTGCGACGCGTCTGGCACGACCGTGACACCGCTGATCGGAGCGTCACCGGTGTTGAAGGACATCGCGGTGGGCGTGCCCTCCAGCGAGCAGTTCGTGGTCGGGCTCGCGGCGGTGTAGGTGATCAGGAAAGCCTCGTGGCCTGCCGCGTGCGAGGGGTCCTTCGTCACCTGCACCCGGACGTCCTCGCTGGAGCACGGCTTGTCGCTCGGGTTCGCCAGCGCGGCACCAGTGCCGAGCACGGCGGCTCCAGCGGCAGCACCGGTGACGGCGAGAGCCAGGGCGGTACGGCGGAAGTGCTTCATCATCTCAGTTCCTCCTCATCGGTTCGTCATCCCTGAAGACGCGCATCGGCACGCGGGGATGCGCCGGTGTGGGGTCCGCGATACAGAAGCAACCCGGGAGGTTCCCGTGCGTCCCCAAACGCGCGGAAACAGCTGGCGATATGGAGCCGGGATTTTGCGGGCAGGCATGGTGGCGGGGTCCTGAAATACCGATGGCGCTTGGGTTTTCGTTGTCATCGCGGGCGTGCCAAATCAGGTGCGGCGGTGGACGAGGCGGTGGCACGATCGCCGTATGTCCGTTTCGCGTGGTGGATTGTTGCGGTGGCAGTTCGAGATGAACTGGTCGTTGTTCGAGCTGCACCTGGATGCCTTGGAGGAAGAGGACTTCCTGTGGGAGCCGGCTCCGGTCGTCTGGACGGTGCGCCCGGGGGCCGACGGCGTGTGGGTGCCGGACTGGGCCGAGTCGGAGCCGGATCCGATGCCGGTGCCGACGATCGGGTGGGTCACCTGGCACATCGGCTGGTGGTGGTCGGTGACCATCGACCACGCGCGGGGACGCGTGCCGCGGGACAGGACGGAGATCGCCTGGCCGGGGAACGGGAAAGCGACCGTCGAGTGGTTGCGGGGCCTGCGTGACGAGTGGCTGGACGTGCTGGGACGGTTGACGGACGCGGATCTCGACGCGCCGGCGCCTTTCCCGTGGCAGGACGATCCGGAGAAGTCCGTGGGGCACATGGTCGCCTGGGTGAACGCGGAGCTGATGAAGAACGTCGCCGAGATCGGGCAGTTGCGTCTCGTGCGGGCGGCGGGCGGAGAGTCCGGTCGGAGCTGACGCGTCGATGCCGACGAAACGTTGGCCTTGTCGCAACGTCGAGGTTTTTACTCGGTGCATGCGGATTGGTGAGCTCGCCGAGCTGGTCGGGGTGTCGACGCGGACGGTTCGGCACTACCACCGACGCGGACGGTTCGGCACTACCACCGGCGGCGGCTGATGCCGGAGCCCGTGCGTCGGGCCAACGGATACCGGGTGTACGGGCTGCGGGATGCGATCGTGCTGGCGCGGATCAGGCGGCTCACGGAGCTGGGGTTGAGCCTCGACGAGGTCGGGGACGTGCTGGCCGACGATCAGGGGCGTGAGCTGCACGAGATCCTGCTCGCCTTGGATGAAGACCTTGCGGTGCAGGAGCAGCGGATTCGGGAGCGCCGCAGGCGTCTCGCCGTGCTCATCGAGAGCGCCGGACGGGGAGAACTCGAAGCCGACGATGCGGTTTCCGAAGACATGCGGCGGTTTCTGGGCGAACGCGACTCGGCCGTCGGGGGCCTGCCGGCATCGGATATGGCCGAGCGCGAGCGTGAGCTGCTGGCATTGATGGACTCGACCGGCGGTGGCGATCGGCTGCTGGCGGCGATGCTCCCGGTGACGCCGGAAGATGCGGTCCGCGGGCATGAGCTGCACCTTCGACTGGACGAATTGGCGAATGCGGCGGTGGACGATCCGCGCGTGGAAGCGTTGGCCGAGGCCATCGTCGAGAGCGTTCCGGCGGAGGTCGTGTCGGCGCTCGAGGCGGAGGGGCTTCGGGACCTCGACATGGGCGACTCGTTCAGCGCCGCCTTGCTGGGGTCGGTCGCCCCGGCGCAGGCCGAGGTGTTGAAGCAGGTCATCCGGCTGCTCGCCGAGCGGGTGGCGAAGTCGTGAACGGGGTCGCGCGGCGGCTGGCCGTGCGCGCCGAGCGCGAACGGCACAGCGGGGCGGCGATCCAGTTCGCGGACGAAGACGTTCCGGAGCCGCAAATCGCGGTGGGCGGCTGGACCGATGTCGTCGTCGAGTTGGAGAGAGCCGTGTCCGTGACGAAACCGGACGGCACGAGCGGCATGGCGAAGAGGATGCGATTCCGTTGCGACGACGGCAGAAACGCCGTGACCAAGATCCGCGCTGAAGCGGCGAGGGCGTGAGGTGCGCCGCTCGGCGGCTGGGGACCGCCGAGCGGCGCGGTGCGTCAGGTCAGCTTGATCTGGCGGTTGACGTCCTTGTAGAGCAGGTAGCGGAACTTGCCGGGACCGCCCGCGTAGCAGGCCTGGGGGCAGAAGGCGCGCAGCCACATGAAGTCACCGGCCTCGACCTCGACCCAGTCGTCGTTGAGCCGGTAGACGGCCTTGCCCTCCAGGACGTAGATGCCGTGCTCCATCACGTGGGTCTCGGCGAAGGGGATCACCGCGCCCGGCTCGAAGGTGACGATGTTGACGTGCATGTCGTGGGCCAGGTCGCCCGGGTCGACGAACCTCGTGGTCGCCCACGCGCCGTTGGTGTCGGGCATGGGGGTCGGCTCGACGTCCTGCTCCTGCACCGCGAACGCCTTCGGCGTGTAGCCCTCCAGCGGCTCGTAGGCCTTGCGGACCCACTGGAACGTGGCGTTCTCACCCGACTCGTTGGCCACCGACCAGTTCGCGCCGGCGGGCAGGTAGGCGTAGCCGCCCGGGGTGAGGGCGTGCTTGTCGCCTTCGATCACCACGTCGAGGTTGCCGGTGAGCAGGAACAGGACGGACTCGACGCCGCTCTCCGGTTCCGGCTCGGTGCTGCCGCCGCCCGGCGACACCTCGACGATGTACTGCGCGAACGTGGTGGCGAACCCGGCGATGGGCCTGGCGAGGATCCATGCGCGCGTGCCGTTCCACCCCGGCAGGTTGCTCGTGACGATGTCGCGGAGCACTCCGCGCGGGATGACGGTGTACGCCTCCTTGACGATGGCCCGGTCGGTCAGCAGCGTGGTCTGCGACGGAAGGCCGCCCTCGGGGGCGTAGTACGTCGGCTCGCTCAAGTTGAACTCCTGTCTTGATCGACGTTCACACGCTGCCGTGCAGTGCTGCCGGGTTTGCGCCGCGCTGGAGCGTTCTCGGACGTCCTCAGAGTAAGGCCCGAGCGCGGCCTCGGATAGCTCTCAGACCCCTACGTATACGTCACACCGCGAGCGCCTGATCGGCGCTGAATCGATTTGGGGGAGCCTCCGGAGCACCGGGGCACCCGGGTCAGCGGCGGAAGACGAGCGTGCGCTGGGCCAGGAAGTTGAACGTCGTGCCGATGCCCTGGGAGACGGCCCAGGCGAGGGTGAGGTGCCACGGCGAGGCCGGCAGGAGGCGGTCGGCCGCGGCGTACGCGCCGACGATCAGGGCGAAGGTCATGGCGTAGACGACCGCGACCGCGGCGGCCTCGCGGGCGTTGCGCTTCGACGTGAAGGTCCAGCGCCGGTTGAGCAGGTAGGCGGTGGTGCTGCCCGCGGCGAAGCTGAGCGCCCGCGCCGGAGAGTCCCACAGGCCGAGGCCGACCATGACCAGCAGGCTGCCGTAGTCGACCACGGCCCCGACGACGCCGACCAGGCCGAAGCGGAACGCCTGGGTCAGGAATCCCCGGGGAGCGGCGGCAGCGTTCGACACCGAGTTCGACACCAAGACAAGTCCCCAGCCCTTCGCAGGTCCCCCGACCCGGCATCGGACGCTACCAACTCACGCCTCCGGGTGGCCGGCAGCGCAGCCTTGTCCCGATTCTTTCGCATGTTGTCCGCCGGGACACTCGTGGGCGGCGGGCCGGGCGCGCACGCTCGGGGACATGACACAGAGCATCCGGTCTCCCATCGAGAAACCCCGCGTTCACCGCGCGTGGTGGGTGATCACCGCCGCCGGGCTGGCGATCATCGCCGCGGGCGCCTTCACCACGATGTCGGGGCTGCTGGTCACTCCTCTGCACCACGAGTACGGCTGGTCGCACGGCTCCATCAGCGTCGCCGTGTCGGTCAACATGGTGCTCTACGGCCTGACCGCGCCGTTCGCGGCGGCGCTGATGGACCGCTTCGGCATCCGCTCGGTGGTCGCCGGGGCGCTCTCGCTGGTCGCGCTCGGCGCGGTGCTGACCACCGTCATGACCGCGGCGTGGCAGCTCACGCTGTACTGGGGCCTGCTCGTCGGGCTCGGCACCGGGTCGATGGCGATGGCCTTCGCCGCGACCGTCGCGGGCCGCTGGTTCGTGGCGCGCCGCGGCCTGGTCACCGGGATCCTGACGGCCGCGAGCGTGTTCGGGCAGTTCGTGTTCCTGCCCGTGCTGTCCTGGATCGCCGACACCTACCAGTGGCGGGCCTCGCTGGTGACGGTCGCGCTGACCGCCGTCTGCGTCGTGCCGGTGGTGTGGCTGCTGCTGCGCGACCACCCGGCCGACGTCGGCGTGAAGGCCTACGGCGCGACCGAGTTCGAGAGCAAGCCCGCGCCGGTGCCCGGTGCGGCGCGGCGGACCGTGCGGGTGCTGCTGACCTCGGCGCGGACCGGGCCGTTCTGGCTGCTGGCGGGCACGTTCGCGATCTGCGGCGCGTCGACCAACGGCATCATGTGGAGCCACTTCGTGCCCGCCGCGCACCACCACGGCATGCCGGTCACGATCGCGTCGTCGCTGCTGGCGATGGTCGGCATCTTCAACGTGGTGGGCACGGTCGGCTCGGGCTGGCTCACCGACCGCCTCGACGCGCGGTGGCTGCTGGCCGGCTACTTCGCACTGCGCGCCGTGGCGCTGATGTGCCTGCCGCTGCTGTTCGCCGCGACGGTACGGCCGTCGCTGGTGGTTTTCGTCGTCGTCTTCGGCGTGCTCGACGTGGCCACCGTGCCCCCGACGATCGCGCTGGCGCACCGCTTCTACGGCGAGGACGGCGCCATCGTCTTCGGCTGGGTCAACGCCTCGCACCAGCTCGGCGCCGGGCTCATGGCGTTCCTCGGCGGCGTGACCCGCGACCTGTTCGGCTCCTACGACCTGGTCTGGGTCGCCGCGGGCGGGCTCTGCGTGCTGGCGGCACTGCTCTCCCCGTTGATCCGCGGTCGCAGCGGAGACGGGAACGCGCTCGAGACCGAGCGCAGGTCGGCGGTCGGCGTCGACTGAACCGGATTCGGTACCAAGGAGGGATTCCTCGTGGACGCACTGGCCATCTTGCTGCTGGCGACCGTGGCCGGACTGGCCCTCGCGCTGGACGGCACCCTGCTCGTCACGTGGTGGCGGGGCAACCTGGACCGCCCGGCGACGCACTAGTCCCGGCATCCGGCGAACGCGGTGGTGGCTTCGGCCATCACCGCGTTCTCATGCGCCGGCGCCCTGCAGCTCCGGTTCGCCGCCCTCGACGACCGGGGTTCCGCGGAAGGTGTTGCGGTAGGCGCTCGGCGACACCCCCAGCGCCGACTGGAAGTGCTGGCGCAGAGAGGCCGTGGTGCCGAAGCCCGCGTTCTCGGCGACCTGCTCGACCGGAATGTCGGTGTCCTCCAGCAGCTGCCGGGCGCGCTCGATGCGCTGCTGGATCAGCCACTGGCCGGGCGAGATGCCGACCTCCTCCCGGAACCGGCGGGTGAAGGTGCGGGTGCTCATCGACTCCTTGCTGGCCAGGTCGCTGAGGTTGAGCTGGAGGTGGATGTTCTTGAGCGCCCAGGCGCGGGCGCTGCCCGTCGACGAGGTCTCCGGCTCGGGCACGGGCGTCTTGATGAACTGGGCCTGGCCGCCGTCGCGGTGCGGCGGGACGACCGTCGAGCGCGCCACGTCGTTGGCGATGGCCGCGCCGTGGTCGGAGCGGATCATGTGCAGGCACAGGTCGATTCCGGCGGCTTCGCCCGCCGAGGTCAGCACGTCGCCCTCGTCGGTGTAGAGGACGTTGGGGTCCAGCCGAACCGCGGGGTAGAGCTTGCGGAAGTCGTCGGCGGACTTCCAGTGCGTCGTCGCGCGGCGGCCGTCGAGCATGCCCGCGGCGGCGAGCACGAACGCGCCGGTGCAGATCGAGGCGATCCGGGTCCCCGGCCGGATCCTGGCCAGCGCGTCGGCCAGCGGCTCGGGCAGCCTGCCCTCGGTCTCGGTGGCGTCGAACTCGTGCGAGGCGGGGATGAGCACGGTGTCGGCGTCGGCCAGTGCTTCCGGGCCGTGCTCGACCATGATCGGGAAGTCGGCGTCGGTGCGCACCGGCCCCGGCACCAGCGCGCAGGTCACGAGTTCGTACAGGGCTTCGCCGTCGGCGTCGGCGGCCTGCCCGAAGAGCTGGTGGACCAGGCCCAGCTCCATCGGCAGCAGCCCGTCCCGGACGAGCACCGCGACCCGGTGCCGGGACGCCCCCTCCGACACCCTGGCTCGATTCTTCGTCACCATGGCCCGATTCTTGCAGTCCTGCGCCGTTCTCGGCGGGCCATGAGCGGAGCTCGCTCCGTTCGGTCCGCCGCCGCGCACTCTGAACGGGTCAGCCGGCGCGGCCTTTGGCACCACGAAAGTCCGGGTGGCGCCGCGGTCGCCGAACCCGACGCGCGAGCCCGGGGCGCGAAGTTGGCTCGAAGTTTTTCGTTCCTGACCGCGAGATATCTCGTCAGGCCGATCTTCCGGGGGCATGATTTCGGGCATGGGAAGGCGACCGGGAATTCAGGCGGAGGCGGAACTCCCGCCCGGCGCGGACGGGACAATCGCCGATTCGCCCGAATCGGACGCGACCGTCCGAACCACCCGGAAATCGCCCACCCGGACAACGTAAATCAATCGTCACCCGGACGAACCAGAACGAAACCAGCGAATGCGTGCGGGGCACGGTACGGTTTCCGGCTATCGATCCGGAACGCCCGAGACAGGAGGTTGATCCGATGAGCGCCGACCTTCGCGAAGAGGTTGTTTTCCGCACCCCCGAGCCGAAGGATGGCCAGGCGGTCTGGGAAATGGTCAGCAACGACCGCCAACTCGACACCAACAGCCCCTACTACTACACGATGTGGTTCCGCGACTTCGCCCACGAGTCGCTGGTCGCGACCGTGCGGGACGAGATCGTGGGCTTCCTGACCGGCTACCGGCGCCCGGACGAGCCCGAGACCTACGTGGTCTGGCAGGAGGCCGTCCGGCCGCGGCACGGCATTCCCAACCTCGGCGTCGACATCTTCGAGCACGCCGCCGCGCAGCAGATCGCCGATGGCGCGAAATACGTGGAGGCCACGGTTTCGGCCAACAACAAGCCGATCATCTGGGTCCTGAAGAAGTTCGCGAAGGCCCACGCCGCCGAGGTCGAAACCGGCGTGCTGTTCCCGAGCGACTACTTCCCCGGCGAACACCACGACGAGGTGCTCTACCGGATCGGTCCGATCGCGTCCTGAGGGGCGCGAAAACCGCGTCCGAAAAATTCCGGTCAGAACACCGGTTCACCGCGCGCAGGCGGACCTCGTCTGCCGGCTGAATGCTCTGACGATCGACTCGTTATCAAACCGCCGGAAAGGACCCGCATGAGCACGCCAGAATCCAGCATCCAGGGTGCCGCGTTATCCGACATCGCCGAGGAATTCGGCACTCCGCTGTTCGTCTACGACACCGAGGTGCTGCAACGCACCTACCGCGACCTGCGCGACCGGCTCCCGAAGCAGGTCGACGTGTTCTTCTCCCTCAAAGCCAATCCCAACATCAGCGTCTGCGCTTTCCTCGGCAGGCTCGGCGCGGGCGCGGAGGTCTCCTCGCACGCCGAGCTGGTCACCGCGCTGCGAGCCGGGGTCGACCCCGCCGACGTGATCTTCCTCGGTCCGGGCAAGAAGGACCACGAGCTGCGCGCCTGCCTCGACGCGGGCGTTCACGCCGTCGTCTGCGAGTCGCTGGAGGAGCTGACCAGGCTCGACCGGATCACGGCCGCTCGTGGCGGTGGCGAGTGCATCGCCGTGCTGCGGGTGAACCCGTCGTTCGGCACCAAGGGCTCCGGCCTGGCGATGGGCGGCAAGCCGCGGCAGTTCGGCATCGACGAGGACGTGATCGCCGAGGCCAAGAGCCACATCGTGGCGCTGGCGCACGTGCGGGTCGCGGGCGTGCACGCCTACATGGGAACGCGGTTCCTGGACCAGGCCGACGTCGTGCACAACACCGGCCAGATCCTGTCCACCGCCGAAGCGCTCGCGGGCAGGCTCGGAGTTCCGCTGGAGACCGTGGACTTCGGCGGCGGTCTGGGGGTCGCCTACTTCGACAACGAACGGGACCTCGACCTCGACGCGCTCGGCGCGGGCATGCGGGAGGTCGTGGAACCGTTCGCCCGCCGCAACCCCCGCTGCCGGCTGATCATGGAGCTCGGGCGGTACCTGACCGCGATGGCCGGTACGTACGTGGTGCGGGCCGAGTACGTCAAGGAGTCCATGGGCGAGCAGTTCGTCGTCGCCGACGGCGGCACGAACCACCACATGGCGGCGGTCGGCATCGGCAGCTTCGTCAAGCGCAACTTCCCGGTCCGCCACCTCGGCGCCCCGGCCGGTGCCCCGCACCGCCGGTACTCGCTGACCGGCCCGCTGTGCACGCCCAACGACGTCGTGGCCAAGAAGGTCGAGCTTCCCGAGGTCAGGCCGGGCGACCTGCTCGGTGTCGAGCGCTCCGGCGCCTACGGCCCGACGGCGTCACCGGGCCTGTTCCTCAGCCACGGCTACCCGGCGGAGGTCGTCGTGCACCGCGGCCGCGCGCGGCTGGTGCGCGAGCGCGACACCACCGAGGACCTGCTCGCAAAGCAGCGGCTGGTGGACTTCTCATGAGCGGGGCGACACCCGGCATCGGCGTGGACGTGCTCGACCGCACCGAGCTCCGGCGGCTGACCGAGCGCGACTGGTTCCTGCGCTTCGCCTACGCGCCCGAGGAGCTGGCCAGCGCCGACGAGCTCGGCGCCGAACGCCGCCAGGAGTTCCTGGCCGGGCGCTTCGCCGCCAAGGAGGCCGTGCTCAAGGCACTGGGCAAGGGGATGCTGCAGGGCATCGCACCGCGCGAGATCTGCGTCGGGAAGGCGCCCGACGGCGCACCCGAGGTGCGGTTGCCCGGCCGTCGCACGCCACCGGTCGCACTGTCCATTTCGCACAAGCAGAACGTGGTCACGGCAGTGGCCATCAGCATGCCCGGCCGCGACGACCCGGCCGGCGCCCGGAACCGGAAGGAGGAGAACGGCGAGATGACGACCTCCCAGCTCGAACGCGACACCGCTCGGGCGACCACGGGTGACGAGGAAGCGGCGACCACCGCGTTCCTCCGCGTCCGCGTCGGACAGGAGGACGCCCACTACGGCGGCGGACTCGTGGACGGCGCCCGCGTGCTGAAGCTCTTCGGCGACCTCGTCACCGAGATCACCGTCCGCACCGACGGAGACGAAGGGCTGCTAGCGGGCTACTCGGACGTGCGGTTCACCGAACCCGTCCAGCCCGGCGACTACCTGGAGGCCACCGCGCGCATGGTGCGCAGGACGAGGCTGCGCCGGATCGTGGAGCTCCAGGCCCGCAAGGTCATCGCGGCGCGGCCCGAGGACGGTGCCAGCGCGGCCGAACCGCTCGAGGAGCCGCTGCTGGTGTGCAGCGCGACCGCGACGACCGTCATTCCCGCGGGCAAGGCCGAGAAGACCGGGGAGGGACGATGAACACCGGACCGCGACTGCTGCACGACCTGCTCGACGACGCCGTCCGGCGCGCCCCGGGCGCGAAGGCGCTGACCTGCCGCGGGCACACCCTCACCTACGGCGAGCTGGGCTCGGCGAGCATCCGCATGGCGCGCAGGCTGCACGAGGAGGGCGTCTCCCGCGGCGAACGCGTCGTGGTGAAGTCCGAGGACGGGCTCGCCACCGCGGCGCTGGTCTACGCGGCCTCCCGGCTCGGCGCGGTCTTCAGCGTGCTGCACGAGCAGGTACGCGGCGAACCGCTGGTGCACGTGCTCGAGGACGCCGAGCCGACGCTGGTGATCAGCGACGACCCCGAGGCTCGGACCACGGCCGCCGAGCACGGCGTCCGCGGCCTCGACAGCGGTGGGCTGGTCGAGGACGCGTTGCGCACCGGCGAGCCCTTGCCCGACTTGCCCGAGGACCTGGTGCTGGCCGTCGACCCGATCTGCCTGATCTACACCTCGGGCACCACGTCGCTGCCCAAGGCCGTGGTCAGCACCCACCAGCAGGTCGTGTTCTCGGCGGCGGCGATCCAGCAGTGCCTGCGGTACCGGGACGACGACGTCGTCTACTGCCCGTTGCCGCTTTCCTTCGACTACGGGCTCTACCAGCTGTTCCTGGCCACCGCCGCCGGCGCGCACCTGTGGCTGGGCACCGTGGCCGAGTCCGGGCCGCCGCTGCTCAAGCACCTGGAGGCCAGCGGTGCGACGGTGCTGCCGGGCGTGCCCTCGGTGTCGGACCGGCTGGCGTGGCTGCTGCGCCGGAGCAGCAGCAAGCCGGAGCGGCTGCGGCTGCTGACCAACACCGGCGCGGCGCTCAGCGACACCACCACGCGCCGGCTGCGGGAGAGCCTGCCCGGCCTGCGCATCCAGCTCATGTACGGGCTCACCGAATGCAAGCGCGCCGCGATCATGCCGCCCGACGGTGACCTGGAACGCCCCGGCTCGTCCGGCAAAGCGCTGCCGGGCACCGAGATCACGGTCATCGGCGACGACGGCGAGCGGCTGCCGCCGGGTGAGCTCGGGCAGTTCGTGGTGCGCGGGCCCCACGTCATGGCGGGGTACTGGCGGCGACCGGAGCTCGACGCCGAGCGCTTCCACCGCGGCGAAGGGCTGTTCCCGGAGCTGCGCACCGGCGACTACGGCTGGCAGGACGACGACGGCTACGTCTACTTCTCCGGCCGCCGCGACGACATCTACAAGGAGCGCGGATTCCGCGTCAGCGCCACCGAGGTCGAGGCCGCCGCACGCCGGGTCGACGGCGTCCGGTCGGCGGCGGTGCTCCCGCCCGAGGACAGGCGTCCCGCGCTGCTCGCGGTCGAGTCCGGCCTCGACGGCGAGCAGGTGCTGGAGCGGATGCGCGAGCACATCGAGGCGTTCAAGATCCCGCGCCGCTGCGTGCGGCTCGACGAGCTGCCGACCAACGCGAACGGCAAGTTCGACCGCAAGCGCATCGCGGTCCTGGCCGAGGCATGACCAGTAGGAGGGAAGAGGCATGGAGCGAAACGACGTCCGCACCGCCCTGGAGAACGCGCTGACCGACGTGCTGGACCGGCCGGTGAACGGCCTGGACGGCGACGTGCGCCTGTTCGACGACCTGCACCTGGACTCCACCACGATGCTGGAGATGCTGATGGAGCTGGAGGACTCCATCGGCCTCGAGGTCGACGCCGAGGACCTCGACGTCGACGACTTCCAGACCGTCGACACGTTCCTGGACTTCGTGCTGTCCACGCGGCCGGTGAAGGCCGGCGCCGCCGGCTGAGCACGCGGAAACCCCGGAAAACGAGCCGAAAGGTGGTATCGAAGCGATGATCGTGCGTTCGTTCGAGGAGATCGAGGACACCGAACGCCACATCAAGGGCGCCAAGGGAACCTGGGAGAGCAAGCGCATCGTGCTGGCGCGGGAGAAGGTCGGCTTCTCCCTGCACGAGACCGTCGTGAAGGCGGGCACCGAGACGTCCATGTGGTACGCCAACCACATCGAGGCGGTGCTGTGCGTGGAGGGCGAGTGCGAGCTCACCAACGACGAGACCGGTGAGAAGCACTGGATCACTCCCGGCACCATGTACCTGCTGGACGGCCACGAGAAGCACACACTGCGGCCCAAGACCGACTTCCGCGCGGTGTGCGTGTTCAACCCGCCGGTCACCGGCCGCGAGGACCACGACGAGAACGGCGTCTACCCGCTGCTGACCGAGGCGAGCTGACCCATCGTGCGGCGTACGCCGCACCGCAGAAGACGTCCCGTGCCTCCCACTCCCACCGGGGAGGCACGGGACGTCGCGCGCTAGCCCTCCGCTCCGATGTGGACGGTGTTGCCGTCGGGGTCCGCGACCGAAGCGACGCGCTCGCCCCACGGCATGTCCAGCGGCTCGGCGAGCACGGGCGCACCGGCGTCGCGGAGCCGGGCCACCGCGGCGTCGACGTCGTCGGTGTAGAGCCACAGCGCGAAGTTGTGCCCTCCGGTGGCCTCCGGAGCCCGGCCGAGCCCCAGGGTGAAGGCGTGCAGGACGAGGGTCACGAAATCCGGCTCACCGTCGGCGGGGAAGCGGTAGTCCTGCCGGAATCCCAGTGCGTCGCGGTAGAAGCGGAGCGCGCGGCCGAGGTCCGGCGTGGAGATGATGGGGAACGCGTCCCTGAACATGCCGGGAGCGTAATGCCGTCAGCGGCGTTTCACAGGACGACGAACAGGACCGCGGAAAGCGTGGCGCTGGTGGCGGCGGCCGCCAGCAGGGCGACTACGGCCCCCCGCCGGGACCGCGGCGCGGGTCTCAAAGCCGGCGGGGCCGGCATCCGCGGTGCCTCGCCGTAGGCGGGCTGGCCCCAGGGGACCTGGGGCGAGGCGGGCGCGGGGCCCGCCGGCTGCGGCTGACTCGGCGGGAGCGGGACGCTCTGCGTCGTCTCGCTCCATGGAGGGGGTGGTAGTGGCTGTCCGGCGGGTGGGGTCTCTTCGTCGATGGCCGGTGGTGCGTACCCCTGGTCGTAGCCGGAGACGTCGTCGCGTTCCGCGTACTCGACGTCTTCCTGCTCGACGTCTTCTTCGGCCGCGGGGTAGGGGTCCGCGCCGGGTGAATGGCCGTAACCCGGGGAAGGCCGCAGGTCCGCGGACGGCACCCACTCGTGGCGCGGCGGAACGAACGGGGACGGCGCCTGCGGGGGGTTGGCCGGTGCGCTCGCGGGCATGTCCGGCGGCTGATCCTGCGCCGAAGCCGTCGCCACTGCGTTCCACGGTCGCACGGGACCGTCGACCGGCGGATTCGCCGCCAGTTCCGGTGCGGGCGCCCGCGTCTGCGACATCAGCATCCGCAGCAGTTCGTCGCTGCGGCGGCGTTCGCGGCGGTCGGCGAGGGTGATCCACAGCGCGGCGAGCGTCAGCAGCAGGCTGATGCCGGCGAGCCCGGCAGACAGCACTGACGCGAGCTTGTCCGCTGTGTCGAGGTCCACGTCCGTCTCCGCAGTTCGCGCCGCACCGGCCCGCCCGGGGCGCCACGCCATCATCGCAAGCCACCGCGCCGGAGTTCCAGCGGTTCCGCCGAAGATCGCCGCGCCAGGCAACCTCCGAAGCGTCCGCTACGTCTTCCGGGGTGAAGACGATGTGCACATCGGTCTCCAGATCCGGACCCGAACCTGGAGGTCGAACATGAGACGCAAGCTCGTGACCGGCGTGGCCGCGGCGTCGATGGCGGTGCTCTCGCAGGCGCCCGCTCACGCGCAGGAACCCGGCGTCAAGGCGGACATCGACGGTGACGGCCGTGCCGATCCGGTGTCGTTGCGGCAGGTTTCCGACGACCAGATGCTGCTGCGCGCCGGACTGAGCGAGGAGTTCACCGACGCGGTGGTGCAGGGCAACGCCAGGGGGCTGCCGCTGATCCCCGTCGACGTCGACGGCGACGGGACCGACGAGGTGATGGTCCCGGAGTCGGTCGGGGCCAACACGGTCATCTACACGACGTGGCGCTACACCCCGGAGGCCGGGCTGCACCCGGTGCGCACCGCAGACGGCAAGCCGCTGGGCCTCGCCGAAGGCGGCGGTGCCAGGGCGCTGTCCACCTACGGCTGCACCCCGGCGCCCGACGCGCGCCTGCTGGTCGCCGTCAACGCCTTCGCGACACCGGACGACTCGGCGTTCGAGGGCGAGCGGGTGACCTACTCGGTGCGCGACGGCATCGCCACGCTCGTCACGAGCGCCCCGGTCCAGGGCGCGGGCCGCGACGACCCGCAGCTCCAGGCGGACCCGGCGACCTGCGCTCCGCTCGACTGACCGGCACGTACCCGCTCGCGCGGCGGGCCGCGCACGCCGCGCGGCCCGCCGGCGGCGCGGAGAATCCGATTGCACGGCGCCGGGTAGTGCTGCGAGAGTCGCGGCACGTGAGCGATGAACGCCTGCTGAGCGAGCGCAATCCCCTCCCCGCCGCCGTTCCCGAACGGCTCCGGGCACAGCTGAACTTCCTCATCGAGGTGGACCAGCTCAAGACCGTGCTGCGGCAGTCGCCGCTGGCCGCGGTGGAGCGCAGGGAGAACGACGCCGAGCACTCCTGGCACCTGGCGATGATGGTGCCGGTGCTGGCCGAGTACTCCGACGAGCCGATCGACGTCGGGCGCACGATCCAGCTCGTCGTGGTGCACGACCTGATCGAGATCTACGCCGGCGACACCCCGCTGTACGACGCCGAGGCGGGCCTCGACCAGGAGGCGCAGGAACGGGCCGCGGCGGACCGGCTGTTCCCGCTGCTCCCTGCCGACCAGGCCGAGCACTTCCGCGCGTTGTGGGACGAGTTCGAGCAGCGCAGGACGCCGGAAGCGCGCTTCGCCAAGGCGATGGACCGCCTGCAGCCGTTCCTGCTCAACTGGATGGCGCGCGGCGGCACCTGGCAGGCACCCGGTGTGACCGTCGACGACGTCCGCAGGCGGAAGTCGGTTATCGGCGACGCGTCGTCGCCGCTTTGGGAAGCGGCGCGGGAGATGATCGACGAGGGCGTGCGTCGCGGCTGGATGCGGCCCTCATCCTGATCACGCCGCGGCGGCGGGAGTGCGCAGGAGGCGGATGCCGAGGCCGATGAAGGCAACGCCGGTGACGCGGTCGAGGACTCGGCGCACCGCGGGCCTGCCGAGGAAGCCGCGGATGCGGTCGGCCAGGACGACGAACAGGCCCCACCAGACGACGCCGAACGCCACGGTGATCAGGCCCAGCAGCAGGGTCTGCGGCAGGACCGGCATGCCGTCGGAGATGAACTGCGGCAACAGGCTGACGAAGAACAGCATCGCCTTCGGGTTGGACGCGTTGGTCAGGAAGCCCTGGACGAACGCGCGGCGGTCGCGGGTGCCGTCCTCGACCGGTGCCGGGGCCGACGTCGGGGCGCCGCGGCGCGACGACCACAGGGCCTGCACCCCGAGGAACAGCAGGTAGGCCGCACCCACCACCTTGACCACCATGAACGCCGTCGCCGACTTCGCGAGCAGGGCCGATAGCCCCAGCGCCGCCGCGGTGCCGTGCAGGCACACCCCGGTCAGCACGCCCGCCGCCGCGAGCCGGCCCGCGCGCCTGCTCCTGGTCGCGTACCGGAGCACGATCGCGAAGTCCGGCCCGGGTACGACGTAGGTCAGCAGCATGACCGCCAGGAAGCCCGTGAGCAGCGTCAACGACATGGGAAGCAGCGTAGGCAGTCGCGGATGGCGGGCTCCACCCGTTTTCCCACCATGTCAACGGAATCCGTGGCGTCAGCCGGGCCAGCCGGACACCACCGCGGCGACCACCACGCCGAGCACTCCCGCGCCGATGCCTGCGAGCACTGTCGTGATCACGTTGAGCGCCGACAGGAGCCGCGCGCCCTCGGTGAACAGCCGCACGGTCTCGTAGCCGAAGGTGCTGTAGGTGGTCAGGGCCCCGCAGAACCCCGTCCCGACCAGGATCTGCACCGCCGGTGCCTGCACGCCCGCGAGCGCGGCGCCGGTCAGCACGCCGAGCACGAACGATCCGAAGACGTTCACCGTCAGCGTCCCGAACGGGAAGACCGCGTCGCGCCTGCCCTGGATCCAGCGGTCGACCAGGAACCGCACGCACGCGCCCACCGCTCCACCCACCGCGACCAGCACGAACGTCACGCTTGCTCCTCGCGGCCGCCGACGACCACCTCGACGTGGTCCAGCAGCACCATTCCCCCGGCGACCAGTTCGCGGAGCTGCGGCAGGAAGTCCCTGATCCGCTGCTCGGCGTCGACGATCACCACCGCGACCGGCAGGTCCTCGCTCAGCGACAGCACCCGCGTGGTGTGGATCACCGAGGACACGCCGAAGCCCTCCACGCCCCGGAAGACCGAGGCGCCGGCGAGTCCGGCGCGATGGGCGCGCCGGACGATCTCGTCGAACAGCGGCCGGTGCTCGTATGTGTCGGCCTCGCCCACGATCGCGGTCAGCCGCAACGCGTTGCCGTCGAAACCCATCCGCTCCTCACCTCCTCCAGCCGGTGCAGACGCGGGCGAGCAGGACACCGGCGACGACGGCCGCGAGCGCGGTGACCAGCGTCCCGCCCAGGTAGACCAACGCGAGACCGGGCCGGTGTTCGACGACCAGGTGCACGGCATCGGCGACGTAGGTCGAGAACGTCGTGAACCCGCCGAGCACACCGACGCCGACGAAGGGGCGCACCAGCCGGTGCGCACTGGCCACCTCGGTGATGACGAACATGAGCACGCCGATGGCGAAGCAGCCCACCACGTTGACGATCAGCGTCGACCACGGTCCCGGCCACACCAGACCCGCGCCGTGGCGCAGCAGCGAGCCGAGGGAGCCGCCGAGCGCGACCGCGCCCAGCACGTCCCAGCTCACCCCGGCCCGACGCCCCCGCGCCTGCTCCGGGAAAGCCGCCGGTTGCTCGGTCATGCGCCTCCAACCGCCGCCCGGGTGCGCACCCAGGCGCTCGCCTGCAACTCCCGCAGGAGCCGGAACGGCTCCAGCACCCCATCATCACCCCCGTAGGCGCGCAGCGCCTCGGCCCCGTCGAGCCTGTCGGTGCCGCGCATGACCGCCAGGTCCCATTCGACCGGGGCGGTGCAGCACTCCTCGAAGTCGGTCCACGTCCACGTGCCTCCCGCTCGCACCAGGTTGCGCGGGTGCGCGTCGCCGTGCACGCGCTGCACCGGGCGCACCGCGGTCACCTCGGGCACGATCCGCTCCAGCGTCCGCGCCATCGCCAGGTCGTCGCGGGTGGCGAAGGGGCTGCGCAGGAACGCCTCGACGTCACCGATCGGCACGTCCAGCACCGGTGCCGGGGCGGGGTGCTCCCGCAGGACCTCGTGCAGCTCGCGCAGGCGGGTGCCGAACTCGGCCGCGCCGGGCAGGCCCTCCGAGATCGCCGGCAGCGGCTCCCAGAAGCTCACCCGCAGGCCGTCGTGGTGGTGCGGCCCAGGCGGCAGGACCGCACTGGGCCGCACCGCGGGAACCCCGCGCCCGGCCAGGAAAGACGCGACCGAGATCTCGCGCGCGACCAGACCGTCCACATCGGAGCGGAGCACGGCCGGGACCAGGACCACCCTGGCGACCACCGGCGCCGGGTCCAGCCGGACGACCACGTTGTAGCCGGCGGCCAGCACGACCGGCTCGGACACCCGCACCCCGTGCGCCGCCGCGGCCGCGACCGCCGCCCGGACCGCTCTCCGCTCGCCGTGGTCCGCCATCCGCGCATCCTCGCAGGGCTACGCCCCCGCGCGGTTGGCGTTGGCGATGATCGCGTCGCGGACGAACACCGCCAGACCGGGCGCGATCTCGTCGTAGGTGGCGGTGAAGCGCTCGTCCGACACGTACATCTCGCCCAGACCGCGGTGGATCTCGTACGTGCAGTCGTAGCACCACTTCGTGATGTGGGCGCGGTGCTGCTCGGCCAGGTCCATCGCCCGCTCGCTGTCCGGCGCGGCGCCGTCGGCGAACGCCTCGGCCAGCGCCGTGCCGATGGCCTGCTGCGACTCCATGAACCGCGCCCAGTCCTGCTTGGTGAAGGACTTCATCCGCTCCTGCGACTGCTTGTACGCGTCCGTGCCGCCCCAGCGCTGTTCGGCCTCCTCCGCGTAGTCGTCCGGGTCGAAGTCCCCGAACAGCTCGAACTTCTCCTCCTGCGTCAGGTTGATCCCCATGTCACTCGCCTCCAGCTCGCGTTCGACCGCCGCGAGCATCCGGCGCAGCCGCTCGATCTGACCGTGCAGCACGTGCTGCTGCCGCCTCAGGTGGTCCTTCGCGTCACCGTTGGCGAGGATGCCCGCGATTTCCTCGAGGCCGAAGCCGAGCTCCCGGTAGAACAGGATCCGGCGCAGCCGGTCCAGGTCGCCGTCGGAGTAGCTGCGGTAGCCCGCGCGCGTCCGGCGGCTCGGCACCAGCAGCCCGACCTCGTCGTAGTGGTGCAGCGTCCGCACCGTCACTCCCGACAGCCGGGCAACCTCACCCACCGAGTAGCTCACTTCGCTCACCTCCACGGCACCGAGCCTGCGGCCCCACGCGACGTGAGGGTCAACCGGAATTCCAGCAGTTGCCACGAGATCCAGTGTTGCCTTGGTCACTTGTAGTGGGAGCCGGCCCTGCGGCGCTGTGGCCGCAGTGTCATCATCCAGACACCCAGAGTGACAAGGCGGCCGGTCAGAACGATTCGGAGCACGTGGAGTTCCGGATGGCGAAGTCATGCCTGCTTCGCCACAGCACCTTGGCAGAAGTTACCGCCAGGTAATACCCTCTTGTTACCGACGAGTAAGGGCACGGAATCCGGGTGAGCCGGCCCCGCCCGCCTAAAGCGCGCAAGAGGGAGCCTTCGCAATGGGCCACTACAAGAGCAACGTCCGAGACCTGGAGTTCAACCTCTTCGAGGTGCTCAAGGTGCAGGAGCGGCTGGGAACCGGCGTGTTCGCGCAGTCCGACGAGGACACCGTGCGCGGTGTGCTCAGTGAGCTGAACGCGCTCGCGACGGGGCCGCTGGCGGAGTCCTTCGAGGAGGGCGACCGCACGCCTGCCGAGTTCGACCCCAAGACGCACTCGGTGACGCTGCCCGAGGCGTTCAAGAAGTCCTACCAGCAGGTCATCGAGGGCGAGTGGTGGCGGCTGGGGCTGCCGGACGAGCTCGGCGGCTACGGCATCCCGCCGACCGTGGTGTGGGCGGCCGCGGAGCTGATCCTCGGCTCCAACCCGGCCATCTACATGTACATGGCGGGCCCGAACTTCGCGACGATCCTCTGGAACAACGGCACCGAGGAGCAGCGCGGCTGGGCCGAGCTCATGATCGAGCGCGGCTGGGGCGCCACCATGGTGCTCACCGAGCCGGACGCGGGCTCCGACGTCGGCGCGGGCCGCACCAAGGCGGTCAAGCAGGCCGACGGCTCGTGGCACCTCGACGGCGTGAAGCGGTTCATCACCTCGGCCGACCAGGACATGACCGAGAACATCATGCACCTGGTGCTGGCCCGCCCCGAGGGCGAAGGCGTGGAGACCAAGCCGGGCACCAAGGGCCTGAGCCTGTTCCTGGTTCCGAAGTTCCACTTCGACTCCGAGACCGGCGAGCCGGGCGAGCGCAACGGCGCCTTCGTGACCAACGTCGAGCACAAGATGGGCCTGAACGCCTCGGCCACCTGCGAGCTGACCTTCGGCCAGCACGGAACGCCGGCCAGGGGCTGGCTGCTCGGCGAGGTGCACGACGGCATCGCGCAGATGTTCCAGGTCATCGAGTACGCCCGGATGATGGTCGGCACCAAGGCCATCGGCACGCTGTCCACCGGCTACCTCAACGCCCTGGGCTATGCCAAGGAGCGCGTGCAGGGCGCGGACCTGACCAAGGCCACCGACAAGACCGCGCCGCGGGTGCCGATCACCAACCACCCCGACGTGCGCCGCATCCTGATGCTGCAGAAGGCCTACGCCGAGGGCCTGCGCGCGGTGTACCTCTACACCGGCACGTACCAGGACCAGGTCGCGCAGGGCAAGGCCGACGGCTCGGACGTCGCGCTGGCCGAGGCGGTCAACGACCTGCTGCTGCCGATCGTCAAGGGCGTCGGCTCGGAGCGGGCCTACGAGATGCTGACGCTGTCGCTGCAGACCCTGGGCGGCTCGGGCTACCTGCAGGACTACCCGATCGAGCAGTACATCCGCGACGCCAAGATCGACAGCCTCTACGAGGGCACCACCGCGATCCAGGCGCAGGACTTCTTCTTCCGCAAGATCGTGCGCAACAACGGCCAGGCGCTGGGCCACCTCGCGGGTGAGATCCAGAAGACGCTGCAGGCCGAGGGCGCCGACGAGCGGCTGAAGGAGGAGCGCGCGCTGGTCGCCGCCGCCCTGGAGGACGCGCAGGGCATGCTCGGCGCGATCTTCGGGTTCCTGACCTCGTCGCAGGAGGACGTCGACAACCTCTACAAGGTCGGCCAGCACGCGGTGACGCTGCTGCTGAGCATGGGCGACCTGCTCGTCGGCTGGATGCTGCTGCAGCAGGCCGAGGTCGCGCTGGCCGCTCTCGACGCGGGCCCGTCGGCCAAGGACAAGCCGTTCTACCAGGGCAAGCTCGCCGCGGCGCGCTTCTTCGCCAAGAACGTGCTGCCGGAGCTGAAGTCCCGCCGCAAGATCGTCGAGGCCGCGGACAACTCCCTGATGGACGTCGATCTGGCGGCGTTCTGACAGCGGGTCCGCGCGCGCAGGGGTGCTCCGCGCGGACCCGGCCGGTACCGGTTCACGGGACCGGTCACAGCACGAGGCCCCTCGGCCGTTCGGTCGAGGGGCCTCGTCGCTGTCGGCGCCTGTCTTCGGGTCCTTGAAGCGGAACCGCCACGCAAGGCGAGTTCGAAGACAGGCACTCAGCCGCCCGCCGGCGGGACGGGGTGGTTGCTGTGGAACAGCGCGTGCGGGTCGTGGCGGGCCTTCAGCTCGGTGAGGCGCCGGTAGTCGCGCGGCGCGAACGCCGAGCGAACCTGCTCCTCGTCGAGCGGGCCGAAGCTGAAGTTGAGCGAGCGGCCGATCTCCTTGCCCCACCACGGTTCGAGGGCGTCGAGGTGCGTCGCGCGCACGAGGTCCTCCTCGCCGGGTGCGACGGGAGACAGGACCCCGAGCGAGTACCCGGCGTCGCGGTGTCCGACGGCGCTCGCGGTCTTCGGCGGACGGGCCAGCGCGCCGCCGAGGTGGCGGATGCCCACCACGCACATGACCGGCGCCGACGGTCCGGCGAGCTTGGGCAGGGCCGCGAGCGCCTCGGGGTCGAGGTCCGGCAGCAGCAGGTTGGACGAGCGGTACGCGTGGGCCCGGTCGGGCTCGTCGAAGACCTTGCTCGACTCGATGAAAGGCAGCATCCGCAGCGTGTCGCGCAGGCTCGGGCCAAGAGCGCGCAGCGGCTCGACCAGTCTGCTGCCTTCCTCCTCCGAACCGAGGTAGGCGATCTGGATCTGGGCCACGTGCCGGCCTCGCAGCTCTTCCGGCACCACGGGCAGGTCCGGGAACGGCAGCATCGCCACCGCCGAGGTCAGCTCGTCCGGCACGCCGGCCGTCCAGCGCCGCCAGGACTCCAGCACCCCGGGCACCTGCTCGACGTCGAAGTACAGACCGCCGCCGTACAGCGCGGTGACCGGTACCAGGCCGATCTCCATGCCTGTGACCACGCCGAAGTTGCCGCCTCCGCCGCGCAGCGCCCAGAACAGGTCGGGTTCCTCCTCGGGAGTCACGCGTCGCAGGTGCCCGTCGGCGGTGACCAGGTCGAAGCGGCGCACGTGGTCGGAGGCGAACCCGTGGCGCCGGGCCATCAGCCCGACACCGCCGCCGAGCGTGTAGGAGACCGCGCCCACGCCCGGCGAGCTGCCCGACAGCGGGGCGAGGCCGTGCGGGGCGGCCGCGTCGATCACCTCCTGCCAGTTCGCGCCCGCCTCCACCCACGCCGTGCGGGCCCGCGGGTCCACCCGGACGTCCGACATGCGGCGGGTGCCGATCAGCACGCCGCCCTCCAGCGCCGCGTTCAGACCGTGACCTCCAGCCTGCACAGCCACCCGCGCACCGTGCGCCGCGGCGAACTCGACCGCGGCGCGGACGTCCCGCGCGTCGGTCGCGCCCACGATCGCGGCCGGGCGGTGCGGCCCCAGCAGTTGGAACCCGGTCCGTTCCGCGTCGTACTCGGCGGCGTCCGGGGTGAAGACCGGGCCGCGCACGCGGTCGGAAAGCGAGGCGATGGCGGTGCTCAGTTCCCTTGTTGCTCCAGACATGCCGCCAAGCTAGGGCGCGTTCCGGACTCATCTTGTCCGCATGGCGTGGCAGTCTCGATCGCATGGACGCAGCCTCGACGCGCAAGGGCATGCCGGGGCGGCTGCTGCGGCTGCTGTCGCTGCTCCAGAGCAGGCGGGAGTGGTCGGGTGCCGAGCTCGCCGACCGCCTGGGCGTCACCGACCGGACCGTGCGCCGCGACGTCGAGCGGCTGCGGGAGCTCGACTACCCGGTGCGGAGCACCACCGGCACGGCGGGCGGCTACCGGCTGGTGTCCGGCCGCGACCTCCCGCCGCTGCTGCTCGACGACGACGAAGCCGTCGCGGTGGCCATCGGCCTGGCCACCGCCGACAACCGGAGCGTGGCCGGGATCGAGGAGAGCTCGATGCGGGCGCTGGCGAAGCTGGAACAGGTGCTGCCCGCGCGCCTGCGGCCGAGGCTGGCGGCCGTCACCGGAGCGACCGCGGCTGCGCCGCACCGCCACCCCACACCGCGCGTGGACCCGGCCGTCCTGGCCGTGCTGGCCGCATGCTGCCGCGACCGGGAGATCCTGTCCTTCGACTACCGGGGCCGCGGCGGCGAGCCGAGCGCGCGTCGCGTCGAACCGCACCACCTGGTCACGGTCCAGGGCTTCTGGTACCTGCTCGCCCACGACCCGGACCGCGAGGACTGGCGCACCTTCCGCGTCGACCGGATCGAACGGCCCAGCCCCACCCGCAGGCACCACGAACCCCGCGAGCTGCCCGCGCCGGACCCCGCGACCTACCTGACCAGGTCCTTCGCCAGCGCCCGGTACACGTACACGGCGCGGATCAGCGTCGCGCTGTCCGCGGAGGAGGTGCGGGTCGGCCTGTTCGCCCCGCTACCCGGCGACATCGAGGACCGCGGCACCCGGCGGTGCACCGTGCGTGTGAGCGCGGAATCCCCGGAGCTGGTGACACAGTACGTCGCGGCCGTCGCCGCGCTCGGGGCGGAGTACAGCCTGGACGCACCCGACGAGATCGTCCGCCGGGTGCGCGAACTCGGCCGCCGGCTCTCCGGCTAGTGCGAGACGTGGTGCCTCACACGACCTCGCCGGGCTCGGTCTGAACCCGCTCGCGGGGCGCCGCGCGCAGCACGAGCACGACCAGCGCCGCCACGACCATCACCGCGCCGACCACCCACAGCCCCGCCCGCTGCGAGCCGGTGACGTCGCGCAGCGCACCGGTGATGTAGGGCGCGGCGAACCCGCTGATGTTGCCCAGCGAGTTGATCAGCGCGATGCCGCCTGCCGCCGCCGCGCCGGACAGGAAGTTGCTCGGCAGCGCCCAGAACGTCGGCAGCGCGGCGCAGACGCCGACGGCGCAGATCGTCACCGCGACCATCGCGGAGTAGGGGTTGCCCAGGTACAGGGCGATGGGAATGCTGACCCCGCCCAGCAGCATCGGCAGCGCCACGTGCCACACCCGCTCGCGGGTGCGGTCGCCGTGGGCGGCCCAGATCACCATCGCGACCGCGCCGATCACGTACGGCACCGCGGTCACCAGCCCGGACTCGACCGTCGTCATCTCGGTGCCGTACTGCTGCTCGAACCCGGCGATGATCGTCGGCAGGAAGAAGCCCAGCGCGTAGAGGCCGTAGGCGATTCCGAAGTAGACGAACGCCAGGGCGATGATCCGCGGGTGCGTCAGCGCCTTGCGCAGCGGCCAGTGGTGGCTCGCCTCGGTCTCGCGGCGCTCGGCCTCCAGCCGCTCGGTCAGCCACCGCCGTTCCTCCGGCGCCAGCCACTTCGCCTGCTCGGGGCGGTCGGTCAGGTAGAACCAGGTGGCCACGGCCAGCAGCATCGCCGGGACGCCCTCGACCACGAACATGAACCGCCAGCCCGACAGCCCGAAGACCCCTTCACCGCCGCTGATCAGGACGCTGGAGACGGTCGCGCCGATGGCGCTGGAGACCGGCACCGCCGCCATGAACAGCGCCACCGCCTTCGCGCGCTGCGCGGCCGGGAACCAGTAGGTCAGGTACAGGATGATGCCGGGGAAGAAGCCCGCCTCGGCCACGCCGAGCAGGAAGCGCAGCACCACCAGCGTCGTCGCGTTCGGCACGAACGCCATCGCGGTGGCCACCACGCCCCACGAGATCATGATCCTGGCCAGCCACTTGCGGGCGCCGAAGCGGTGCAGCGCGAGGTTGCTGGGCACCTCCAGCACGAGGTAGCCGAGGAAGAAGATCCCCGAGGCGAACCCGAACACGGTGGCCGAGAGCTCGAGCTCCTCGTTCATCCCGTTCGGGCCCGCGAAGCCGATGTTGACCCGGTCCAGGTAGTTGACGAAGTAGAGCAGGCAGAGGAAGGGCATGAGCCGGACCGCGACCTTGCGGACCACGCGGTTCCCCAGCCCGGTTGCGGTGGCGTCGGCGCTGTTCACCGGCCAGTCCTAAGCCGCCGCACCCGCCGCAGTCAAGACCGCGACCGCCTGGTGGGACGGCCGGTCGAGGGACGGCGAAGCCTCCCGACTACCGTTGCGGGTATGCCCGAACGACCGATTGCCCTGGTCACCGGTGCCTCACGTGGCATCGGTGCCGCCGTGGCCCGCTCGCTGGCCGACACGCACGACCTGCTGTTGGGCGGCCGCGACACCACTTCCCTGGAAAAGGTCACCGCCGACATCCCCGGCGCCCGCCCCTGGCCCGTCGAGCTCACCGACCACGAGTCGGTGGCCGCCGCGGTCGCCGAGATCGACCACCTGGACGTGCTCGTGCACAGCGCCGGGCTGGTCGAGCTGGCGCCGCTCGCCGACGCGCCGCCGGACTCGTGGCGCCGCACCTTCGAGATCAACCTCTTCGCCGTCACCGAGCTGACCCGGCTGCTGCTGCCCGCGCTGCGCGCGGCGAAGGGGCACGTGGTGCTGGTCAACTCCGGCGCGGGCCTGTCGGCCAAGCCGAACTGGGGCTCCTACGCTGCCAGCAAGTTCGCGCTGCGCGCGTTCGCCGACGTGTTGCGCGCGGAGGAAGCGGCCAGCGGAATCCGCGTGACCTCGGTGTTCCCCGGCCGGACCGCCACCGACATGCAGCGCGGGGTGCGCGCCGCCGAAGGCGGCGAGTTCGAGCCGGAGAACTACCTGCGCCCGGAGTCGGTGGCCGAGCCGATCGTCTCCGCCGTGCGGTCTTCCCGGGACGCGCACATGACCGAGCTGGTCATCCGCCCGGCCTGAGAGCCTGTCTTCGGTCTTCGAAGCGGCGCAGCCGCTTGGCCCATCCGCGAAGCCGGCACCGCCGCGGGTTCTCAGGCGTTCTCTGGCGAGGACAGCTTTTTCGCAGCGTATGGCTGATACGTCAGAAAAAGATCCCGGAGCCGGAGGGCGCCTGAGGTTCCGCCACCGGAGCCGCTGCGCGAGGTGAGTTCGGAGACCGCCTCTGAACACGCCGACGTCGCTCCGGGCGGCCGGTGCGGCCGCCCGGAGGAGTAAGCGGCCGGTCAGTCCCTGACGTGGGCGGCGGCGGTGCGGGCCGCGGCCTGAACCCGCCTGCGGTCGACGCGGGTGGGTTCCCGGTCGTGCAGGACCTCCTCGCCCGCGACCCAGACGTCGCGCACGCAGCGCGAGCCCGCCGCCCACACCACGTTGGCCAGCACCTGCTCGTCCGGGGCGTCCAGGCCGGTGGCGAACGCCGGGTTGTCGACGTCCAGGTGCACGACGTCGGCCCAGCGGCCGGGCTCCAGCGCGCCGATGTCGTCGCGGTGGATCGCGTCGGCGCCGCCGCGGGTGGCGGCCAGCAGCGCCGCGTCCGCGCTCAGCGCGGTGGCCTCGCCGGTGACGGTGCGCGCGAACAGGCCCGCGAGCTGGATCTCCTCCCAGAGGTCGAGGTCGTCGTTGGCCGACGGGCCGTCGGTGCCCAGGCCGACCGCCACCCCGGCGGCCAGCAGGTCGACCAGCCGCGCCGTGCCGGAGGCGAGCTTGGCGTTGGAGCCGGGGCAGTGCGCGACCCCGACGCCGCGCCGCGCGAACAGGGCGATGTCGTCGTCGCTCAGGTGCACGCCGTGCGCGGCGAGCACCCGCCCGCCCAGCAGCCCGACCTTCTCCAGCAGCGCGGGCACCGAACCGAACTCCTCGCGCTGCGCGACGTCCTCCTGCAGGGTCTCCGCGACGTGGGTGTGCACCAGCGCACCGCGCTGCCGCGCCGCCCCGCCGATGGTCTCCAGCGCCTCCGGCGGCAGCGTGTACGCCGAGTGCGGGCCGTAGGCGAGCTCGACACGCTCACCGGGACCGAAGCGCAGCCCGTCGGCGTCGATCCAGCCGCTGAGCCCGTCGACCATGTCCTGCCAGGTGCCGAAGGCGCTCAGCGCGGGCGTGTCGATCACGGCGGAGGCCAGCACCACCCGCGAGCCGACGGCGAGCACGCCCTCGACGACCGACTCGCCGCCGAAGTACATCTCCGCGCTGGTGGTCACGCCCGCGCGCAGCATCTCCACGCAGCCCAGCTCCATGCCCGCCCGGATGTCGGCGGGCCGCAGCCGCGACTCGGCAGGCCAGATCACGTCCTGCAGCCACGGCAGCAGCGGAAGGTCCGCGCCCATGCCGCGCAGCAGGGTCATCGGGCTGTGGGCGTGGGAGTTGACCAGTCCGGGCAGCAGGATTCCGCTGCACTCCCGGACCCGGGCGTCCGCGGGCCGAGCCGGTGCGTCGACGCGCGGACCGCAGTAGAGGATTCGACCTTCCGCGTCGACGTCCACCACGGCGTCCCGGATGATCGAGCAGTTCGGGTCGCAGGGCAGCGCCATCGGCGCGTGGAGGCGTAGTGCGATCGGCATGGCCCGCATTCTGCCGGACCTACCGCCCGCCGATGGTGCTCATCGAGAGCCACATCGCAGCGCCCGCCGCGAGCACGAACACGACGACGGTGATGAGGACGACGATGTCGGTGACCTTGCCGGGAAGTCGCTGTTCCATGCCTCCAGCATCCGCGCCGGACGGGCCGCGGACCTCGGCTGAAAGGCCCGGTCACCTCGGTCGATCGGCCGCGCGGCCCGGCCGTCCGGCCGACCGCGGGCGCGGCCCCGAGCCTCCCGGGGCGCCGTTGCGGCCCGAACGGCTCAGAGGTTCTCCATGAGGCCGCTGCGCCACGCCCAGGCCGCGGTCTCGACGCGGTTGCGGGCGCCGATCTTCGCCTGCGCCGCCGCGAGATGGGTCTTCACCGTGGACAGGGACATGAACAGCTCCCGGCCGATCTCGGTGTTGGTCAGCCCCTTCGCCGTCGCGCGCACGACCTGCAGCTCGCGCTCGGTCAGCTCCTCCTTCGGCGGCGCGACCGCCGAGCGCACCCTCTCCCGCGACTGCGAGAAGTGCTTCAGCAGCCGGACCGTGATCTGCGGCGACACCAGCGCGTCACCGCGCACCGCGGCCTGGATCGCCTCGAGGAGCAACGCGGGCCCGGCGTCCTTGAGCAGGAAGCCGCTGGCGCCGTTGGCCAGCGCGGCGTCCACGTACTCGTCGAGGTCGAAGGTGGTGACCACGACTACCTTCACCGGGTCGGTCACCCCGGGGCCGGCGAGCTGCTTGGTCGCCTCCAGCCCGTCGATGCCGGGCATCCGGATGTCCATCAGGCACACGTCGGGCCGCTTCTCGCGGGCCACGCGCACCGCGTCGACACCGTTGGCGACATCGCCGACGACCTCGATGGTCCCCTGGGACTCCAGGATCATCCGGAACCCCGCCCGCACCATCTCCTGATCGTCCGCGATCAGCACCCGGATCATGCAGCGCCCTCTTCCTTGTTCTGCTCGCCCAGCGGGAGCCACGCCTCCACGCGCCAGCCGACGTGGTCACCGGGGCCGGCGTGGAACCGGCCGCCGAGCAGTTCCACGCGCTCGCGCATTCCGACCAAACCGTATCCGCCCGACCCGCCGACCGGACGGGCGTGCGTGCCGTTGCCGTCGTCGGCGACGCGGGTGTGCAGGTGGGTCTCGTTGGAGGTGACCGCGACCTCGACGCGCGAGACGTCGAGCGCGTGCTTGCCGCTATTGGTCAGCGACTCCTGCACGACGCGCAGCGCGGACCGCGCCACCTCCAGCGGGATCTCGTGGCGGATGTCGACCGACAGGTCGATGTGGGCGCGACTCACGCTCTCGGAGCTGTGCCGCTGCGCGCCCTGCACCAACGCCCGCAGGTCGGCCTCGAGGTCCGTGGTGGCCTGCTCGGTGACCTGCGAGGCACCGGCCGGCTCGGCGCCGCGCATGCTGGCCACCAGGCGGCGCATCGCCGTCAGCGCCTCGGTGCCGCTGTCGGCGATCCGCGCCAGCGCCTCGGTCGCGGCCTGCGGGTTCTTCTCCGACACCAGCTGCGCGGCCTGCGCCTGCACCACGATGCCGGTGACGTGGTGGGCCACGACGTCGTGCAGCTCGCGGGCCAGCGCCATCCGCTCGGCCTGCTGGGCGCTGCTTACCGCGCTGTGCACGGTCCTGGCCCGCTCGTCGTCGCGGGCCCGGAAGTAGACGCCGGTGCCCACCGACAGCACGAGCAGCAACCCGCCCATGAACAGGAAGCTGAGGTAGTCGCCGACCCGGACCGAGTCGCCGGAAGGCGTCACGAACAGCGCGAACAGGGCCGCGCCCACCAGCGCGCAGCCGTTCCAGACGGCGTTGCGGGGCGGCGCGTAGCGGGTGCTGAAGGCCAGCAGGATCATCCCCGATGCGATCGCCGATGGCGAGATCGGACCGAGCAGCCAGGTGTTGGCCCCGGCGCCGGTGATCCACATCGTCAGCGCCGTGGTCGCCAGCGCGACCGCGCCCAGCATCGTGGTCTCCGACGGGCGCAGCGGAGCGAGCACCGCGAGCACGGCCAGCACCGCGCCGCCGAGCGCGACGATCACCGTCGACACCACGCCGTCACCGCTGAGCAGCTCCAGGCACAGGAACGCGAACAGCACGCCCATCACGGGCCACTGCCTGCGCAGCAGGGCCTGCAACGGGGTGTCGTCGGAGCGGGGTTTGCGCCCTCGCAGGTACACACCGGTGCCGACGGCGAGGACGAGCTCCACGAAGCCGACACCGACCGAGCGCGAGGCGTCCTGGCTGGCGTAGACGTAGGACTCGGAGGTACGCGCGAAGAGCGCCACCAGGCACGACACGACCAGCGCGGTGGTCACCGGGATCGCGTAGCGCTTGGGCCGCAGCCAGAAGACGTAGACGACCATGGCCAGGCCGGCGATGTTCTCCGTGGGCCGGACGGCCAGCAGGCCGAACGAGTAGGAGTCGGCGTCGAAGTAGCCGATCGCGATGGTGCTCGCGCCGAGCGCGACGGCACCGGCCAGCCCGCAGAACACCGGCCAGCGGCGGGCCAGCACCGCGAGCGCCGCCATCGCGGTGAGTCCTGGGAGCACGACGGCGTCGCGATCGGGGCGATCGATCGAGAGCACCATCTCCCCGCACCACGCCAGGCCGATGACCAGCGCGAAGATCCACTGCGCGCGCACGAGCCCGCGCAGCCGGGCCGCCCAGGTCGAAGCGGTGGGGGTCGTCGGGTACTCGCTCACGGCATGACGGTATCGGGCGCGTGATCGCCGCACCCTTGGCCGATAGGTCCGAAACGGCCGACCGATCGGCCGACCGCCCGCGCGCGTGCTCCGGCCCGCGGGAGGAGCCGCGAAGCACCCCGCCGCGACGAACCTGGTCACCGATCGCGCTCGGCGTCGGGCCGCGGCGCAGGGGAACCAGGAGGAGCACAGTGTCAGGTCCAATGGCGTCCGGCCTGCTCGCGACCGGTCCGTCGACCGGGCGTCCGGTGCTGGTCGGGCGGGGTTTGGTCAAGCGCTACGGCGACCACCACGCGCTGGCGGGGGTGGACATCGGGATCTCGGCAGGCGAGGTGCTGGCCATCGTCGGGCCGTCCGGGTCGGGCAAGACGACCCTGCTGCACGTACTCACCGGTGTCATGCGCCCCGACAACGGTGAGGTGGCGCTCGACGGGCACCGGGTCGACCGCCTCGGCGAGTCCAAGCGCAGCGAGCTGCGCAGGCGGGAGTTCGGGTTCGTCTTCCAGAACGGCATGCTCGTCGCCGAGCTCACCGCCGAGGAGAACACCGCGCTGCCGTTGCTGCTGGCTGGCGCGAACCGGCAGCAGGCGATGGCCGGGGCCCGCGAGTGGCTCGGCAGGCTGGGACTGGCGGGCATGGAGACCCGGCGGCCCGGCGAGCTCTCGGGTGGTCAGGCGCAGCGCGTGGCCATCGCGCGGGCACTCGCCCACCAGCCGAAGGTGATCTTCGCCGACGAGCCGACCGGGGCGCTGGACACCCGCACCGGCGCGGAGACCATGCGCGCGCTGCTGGGCGCGGCGGCCTCGACCGGTGCGGCCGTGGTGATCGTGACGCACGACCGGGACCTCGCCGCCCGCGCGGGCCGCATCGTCGAGATCCGCGACGGCCGCATCGCCGACGGGGTGGTAGCGGCTTGACTACTCCCCGCCGTGAAGGGCGGGGATTCCCTTCCGGCTCGCGCCGGAAGGTTCCTGCTTCCCAGCCGACTGCCCCGTCCGGGAGGTCTCCCGTTGAGGTCTTACACCGGCTCCACAGGCCGACACCGCCAGCCCGGCGGCCAGAATGCTCTTCGCGGCATTGACGTCCCGGTCGTGGGCCGTGTTGCAGCCGGAGCACGTCCAGGTGCGGACGTTGAGCGGCATCCTCTCGGTGAGCCTGCCGCACGCGGAACACGTCTTGCTGGAGGGAAACCACCGGTCGACCGCGATCACCTCGCGGCCGTACCAGCCAGCCTTGTACTCCAGCATCGTGCGGAACTGCGACCACGCGGCATCGGAGATCGCGCGTGCGAGCTTGCCGTTGCCCAGCATGCCTCGCACGTTGAGGTCTTCGATCACGACCGTTTGGTTGTCGCGGACGAGTCGAGTGGTGACCTTGTGCAGGTGGTCCCGGCGCCGGTCGGTGATCCGCGCGTGCACACGGGCGACCTTCCGGCGGGCCTTGGCCCGGTTGTTGCTGCCCTTCTGCTTGCGGGCAAGTTCCCGCTGAGCCTTTGCCAGATGGGCGCGGTCCCGCTTCTCGTGCTGGGGGTTGGTGATCTTCTCGCCGGTCGACAACGTGACCAGCGAGCTGATGCCCGCGTCCACACCCACGGCGGCATCGGCCGGGATGTGCTGTTCCACCGCCGTTTCCACCAGCAGGGACACGAACCACCGGTCAGCCGCGTCTCGCGACACGGTCACCGTGGACGGCTCCGCACCCTCCGGCAGGGGGCGCGACCACACGATGCCGAGAGGTTCGGGCATCTTCGCCAGCGTGAGTTGCCCATCGCGGTACGTGAACGCCGAGCGGGTGTACTCCGCCGACTGGCGGGACTTCTTGCGGGACTTGAAACGCGGGTACTGCGCGCGCTTGTCGAAAAACGCCGTGAACGCACCCTGCAGATGCCGCAACGTTCGCTGCAACGGCACCGACGACACCTCACCCAGAAACGACAGCGCGTCGGTCTTCTTCCACGCGGTGAGCATCGCGGAGGTCTCGGTGTAGTTCACCCGACGTCGCTCGGTGAACCACGCGCGGGTCCTGGCATCCAGGGCGAGGTTGTAGACCTTGCGGACGCAACCGAACGTGCGCAGCAACTCCTGCCGCTGCGCAACGGTCGGATAGACGCGGTACTTGTACGCCCGCTTCACCGGCACCCTCGCCATGACTTAGCAAACAACATGTCAACTAGTGAGTCTCGATCTCGGGTGGTCACCGAACAGCACTCGGGATCGGCTCCTCCCCGGCCTGAAGGCCGGGGTATCCGCTGATTGGATTTCAGATGAATCCCGTGCAGTTGGCGCTGCGCGTGCTGCGGGGCGACTCCCGCTCCCGGTTGTCGGCGGTGCTCACGGCGCTGGGCGTCGCGGTCGGCACCGCGCTGGTCGTACTGCTCTCGAGCCTGCCCAACGCCGTCGACGCGCGCGGGGAGCGCTCCCAGTGGCAGTACGCCGAGCACGCCGCGCCCACCGGCACCTCGCTGTCGAGCGCGGACTTCGTGCGGGGCGAGCAGATCACCCGGCTCGACGTCTCCGGCGACCCGCGCGTCCCGGCGGACGCACCGCGCCTCCCCGCGCCGGGGCAGGTCCTGCTCTCGCCACGGCTGGCCGAGCTGACCAGGACCCTGCCGCCGGGCGACCTCGCCGACCGCTTCCCCGGCGAGGTCGTCGGCACGATCGGCCCCGAGTACCTGCGCTACCCGGAACAGCTCGTCGCGGTGGTCGCGCACCCACCGGGCGCGCTGGAGGCCACCGCCGCCGACCACGAGGGCGGCTGGGCCGCCGCGCAGGCCGGCACACAGGACTTCCTGCTGAAGTTCCTGGCGTGGGTCGGGATCGCGCTGCTCGCGGCGCCGAGCCTGGTGCTGGTCGCCTCCGCGTCGCGGCTGACGGCCGCCCGCCGCGAACGGCGCCTCGCCGCGCTGCGGCTGGCTGGCGCGACCCCGGGCCAGGTCGTGGCCACCGTCGCCGCCGAGACCGCGTTCGCCGCCGTGGCGGGCACCGCGGCCGGGCTGCTGCTCGGCTGGCCGCTGCGGATGCTCGTGATGCACGTGCCGTGGGGCGGCGGCACCTGGCTCGCCTCCGACTTCACGCCCTCGTCGGCCACCGTCCTCGGCGTGGCCGCGGGAATTCCCGCGCTGGTCGTGCTCGCCGCGGTGCTCGGGCTCCGGCGGGTGGTGCGTGCGCCGGTCGGGGCGGCGATGGAGCACTCGAAGAAGGCGCCGAAGGTGTGGCGCCTGCTGGCGATCGCCGCGGCGGCCGCGTTCTTCGTCGTCGGCCTCGCGTTCGCGCAGAAGACCGGCAACATCGCCGTGCTGCTCGCCTCGCTCGTGGTGATCGTCCTGTCGGCGTCGGTCGCCGGACCGTGGCTGACCGCCGTGCTGGGGACGCTGTTCTCGAAGCTGTGGCGGCGGCCGTCGACCCTGCTGGCCGGACGCCGGCTGCGCAACGACCCGAAGGCCGCCTACCGCTCGGCGTCGGGCGTCGTGCTCGCAGTGTTCGTCGGCTCGATGGCCCTGACGCTGCTGCCCGGCTTCGAGTCGCAGGCAGGCGGCGGCCGGTCCTTCAAAGACTCCGTGCTGTACATGAACGTGCCCGACGCCCAGGCCGCTGAGCAGCAGCGACTCATCACCGAACAGCTCGCGCGCGCCGGCACCGACGCGACGGTGGCCACTGCAGGCAGGGTCGTCGTGAAGACGCCCGAGGATTCCTACTCCGGCCTGGTCATCGGCTGCGCCGAAGCGGCCGAGGTCAGCCGCATGGCAGTCGGGGCGTGCACCGGTCCGCCGAGCGTCCGCGCCGATCCGGCGCTGAACCTGCAGGCGTCCGAGCTCCGGGTGGTGCCCACCGGCGGCTACGGGGTGTCGAACGGCCAGGAAGGCGGAGTGCCGGTGCCGCCGGGCACGCCGGTGCGCCCGCTCGGGGGTCAGGACCCCGACCTCATCGACTCGGTGCTGGTCGACCCGAGCCTGGTGCCCGGCGTGCTGACCACCGGTGAGACCACGGTCGCGGTCGCTCCGCGCGGCGACGCGGACCGCGAGGAGGTGCGCACCGCGATGGCGCTGGCCGCGCCCGGCTCCCTCGTCCAGAGCCGCGAACTGGTGCTGGCCGAGGAGCAGACGGTCCTCGGCGACCTGCGCCGGATCACGGCGATCGGCCTGGTCATCGCGTCCGTGCTGGCCGGTTGCAGCGCCGCGATCACGGCCGCCTCGTCTGTGGTCGACCGGCGAAGGACCTTCGGCGCGCTGATCGCGGCAGGCACGCCACGGCGGGTGCTGGCGCGGGCGCTGCGCACCGAGGCCGCGCTGCCCGCCCTGGTGGCGACGCTCGGTGCGGGTGCCGGTGGTGTCGGGGTCGGTTACGGCCTGCTGAGCCTGTTCGAGATCGACGGGGCGCTCAGCCCCTGGATGTTCGCACCGGTCGCGCTCGGCGTGCTGGTCGCGGTCCTGGCGGCGTCGGCGAGCGGCCCGATGCTGCGCCGGGGCGCTTCCGAGCCGTTCGCGGACGAGTGAGCCATGACCAGCCGGCACAACGCCTGACCATTCGCGCTGTTCCTCGACCGGGCGGGCGCCCGGGTGACCCGTCCTCGGGATCGCCCGGGTCAGGACTCCTACCGCTACGGCCGGGGGCTAATGTTCGCGATCGGCATCCTGGCCGCCCAATGGGCCTTCTCGCACTGGTGGCTGCGCAACTTCGGCTGGGGCCCCTGGAGCCGGTCTGGCGCCGCGCCACGCGGTGGCGGCTGGTCCCGTTGCGCCGATCGGTTCGCTGAACCGCCCGCGCGTCACCCTTCCGGCCGGTCCGGTCACTCCGAGACCGGCCGGAGGGCCGGTGCCACCAGCCACTTGGCCGATACGTCCAGCGCCTTCCGACAGCGATTCTGAGTACCGGAAAACGCACGACAACCAGGAGGTTCACCGAAATGTTCACCACTCTGCTGACGGTCGCGGGCACGGTGCTCGCCGTGGGTGTGCTGCTGCTGATGGCGGCCAGCTCGGTACTACCCGACTTCTCGGACTCGCCCCGAGCCCGGCACTGAAGGGGCCGGACGAGGAAGAGTTGATCCGAACCATGTCCAGCACCGCGTTCCACACGGGCGTCCGGCCGGAGTCCCGGTCGTCAGCCCGGTTCGCCGGTGGCCCGGGCGGGCGCCGTCCGGGCCACCAGCGGGAAGCACGCCGGTGCTCCCTTCCTGGCCCGCCGGCCGGCTTCCCCGCCCGCGACGAACGCGGGCCGCTCGGTGCCTTCCTCGGGTGCCGTGCGCAGCCATGCCAGCCGGTGCAGCGTCTCGCTGTGGTGGTCGGTGATGGTGACCCGGGCGGAGTCGAACGAGTACAGCACCGCCCGGTTGATCTCGACGATGGCCCGGTCCCGCCACAGTGTCCGCTCCGAGGTCGTGTCCAGGCCGATCTGGTCAGCGACTTCGCGGGTGAACCCGTAGGCCCTCTCGTCGGCCAGACCGCGGGTGCCGATCTCGGTCCCGACGAACCAGGTGTTGAACGGCGCCGCCGGGTAGGTGATCCCACCGATGAGCAGCCGCATGTTGCTGACCAGCGGAACGCTGTGCCAGCGCAGCCCCAGCTTGTAGAACCACGGCAGGTCCGGGTGCTCCAGGGGCACCTCCTGCACCAGGTCCCTGGGGACGGTGAACGTCCTCGGCCCCTCGTGGGCGGTCTCCACGATCAGCGGCAGGTGGTCGAAGCGCCCCCGGGTCTTCGGCGGCCGCCAGCCCAGCCGCTCCGCGGCGGCGGTGAAGCCGACGTAGCGGGCGTCGCCGAGCACCTCCCCGCCCGGACCCGCGTAGCCGGCGTAGCGCACCACCTGCTCGTTCCAGATGCGCGGCCCCGGCTCGTGCGGGGAGTCCGGGGCGAAGACGCTGATCAGCGGCTGGATGCGACCGGCGTTGGTGGCCAGCCGCAGGTGCTCGAAGCACTCCTTGGCCACCGTGGAGGCGTTGCGCAGCCCGCGCAGGTCGCGCACGAGCAGCCGCCGCCACGGGACGCCGCTGGTGCACCATCCGCTGTCGCGCAGCGCGACGCGGGCGCCGTAGGCGAGCTCCTCCGGGGTGTGCCGGTAGGTACCGGTCCTGGCGATCTCGGCGCGGACCTCGGCCAGCCGCGGGTCCGGCTCCCCGGCCTCCGGGTGGGCGTCGTGGAACGCGCGCAGGAACTCCTCGGCCGCCGCGACGTCGGTCGTCGCCGAACCGGAACCTGCGGGAGCGCTCTGCTGGGCCGGGGTTGCATCGCCGCGAATAGCCGTCACGGACCCGTAAAATAGTCTCGATCAACGGTCACGCGGCACTCTCGCACAGCCAGTCTTTGTTGTGAACTTTCGCAACCTGATCCGGCGATCTCCCAACCGGCTGTGATGTGCATCGGCGCGGCTACCCCACCCCTTGATCGTCCGATCGGGTGAGGAAATCCGCCTAGATGCGCTCGAAGATCAGGTCGTGGACCACGCGGCCCTCGTCGTGGGCGCGGTTCTCGAACTTCGTCACCGGCCGCCAGTCCGGACGCGGGGCCCACCCACCCGGCTCGTCGGCGTAGCGGTTGTGCAGCAGCGGCTGGTCCTGGCAGACCTCGAGCATCTGCTCGGCGTAGTTCTCCCAGTCCGTCGCCATGTGCAGCACACCGCCCGGTGCCAGCCGGGAGGTGATCAGCTCGACCGAGGCGTCCTGGACCAGCCTGCGCTTGTGGTGGCGCTTCTTCGGCCACGGGTCCGGGAAGTAGATCCGCACCTCCGACAGCGACCCTGGCTCGACGTGGTCGCGCAGCAGGACGATCGCGTCGCCGCGCAGCAGCCGCAGGTTGGTCAGCTCCAGCTTCTCGGCGCGCAGCATGAGCTGGGCCAGACCGGGCTTGTAGACCTCGATGGCCAGGTAGTTGGCCTCGGGCGCGACGGCCGCGAGCTGAGCGGTGGTCTCGCCCATGCCCGAACCGATCTCCAGCACCACCGGCGCCCGGCGGCCGAACCACGACGTGGTGTCGAGCGGGCCTTCCGGCAGCGCGGTGACCTCGGCGCCGAGATCCGGCCAGTACTGGTCCCAGGCCCGCTGCTGGCCGCTCGTCATGCGCTCGCCGCGCTGGACGTAGCTGACGACCGTACGACGAAACGGAACCTGCTGGTCAGAGGCATTCACGAGGAGCCAGTATCGCAAACCGCCGATGGTGGGCGGCCATTGCCCGCCGGGCCGCGAGGACGCACGCCGGACGGCGTCGGCCTGGACGGTGGCCGTCCGGCCGGCTCCGGCAGCCGACCTCACCGCCCGTCTGGACGGCCTGCCCGCACGCTGTCGCCCGGCAATGCACCGGCCCGTGTGGCCGGCCGGCTCGGGACGGACGCCGCTGCTGTCACCACGACTCGATCTGCGGCAACGCCGAGAGCAGACCGGGAGCCCGGTCCACCGGCACCGGCAGCGGGGAGGTGTCGCGGTGCGCGGCGAAGACGTGGACCCAGCCGGGGTGCTGGTCGGTGAACAGCACCGTCGTGGGCGCCTTCATCGGGCCGCGGTCGGACGGGCCGTACTCCCAGTAGCCGATCTCGCCGAGCGCGCGCCACGGCACGAACACCCAGCCGGGACGACCCGTCAGCAGGGTGTGGACCTCGTCCTCGAACTCGAACGCCTTGGCCCGGGACGGCAGCTCGCCGCGGTCCAGCGCCCGCAGCCACCACGGCGCGGGCAGCCGCCGCTGCGCCCCCTGGAGCCTGCGGAACAGTTCCAGCACCTGCTCCTCGGGGGCGGTGTGGACCCAGCTGTTGCGCAGCGCCGCCGGCCGGGCCGGCTCGTCGGCGAGCGGATGGATCTCGGTCGCCAGCGACCACTCCAGGCGCGGCACCGGCTCCAGGTGCACGTCGGTCCCGGGTCGCGGGTGCTGCCGGCTCCGTGGTGCCTGGACCGGTTGTGCCTGCGCAGTCGGACGTTCAGCGGAACGCACCATTTGCCCACCCCATCTGCTGTTGAGAAGGTCGCGAGCACACCGCGTGGGTGGCTCCCGAACGGCGCATGCCCCCAAGCGACGCTGGTTCGGGACAAAACGTTCTACCCATCCATTACCACTGGGGCGCCAGAACGTGACACTTCGTGCACAATTGTGTCCAACGTCACAACTTCACAACTCGTTGGGGATGCAACCGGCAACTCGGCTCGACAAGCCGGGCGCTGGACGTTGAAGTGGGGATGTGGACCACACGATGCAACGAGTCGAGATCGACGGCGGGGTCGCCGTCGGGGTGGACAGCTCGGCCTCGTCGGTGCGCGCGCTGCTGTTGGCCGCCGAGGAGGCCAAGCGGCGGGAGACCGTGCTGCACGTGGTGCGAGCGTGGAGCATGCGGACGGCGCCGCGACCGGAGGAGTGTCCGCCCGGGACGGTGCCCAGCACCGAGCAGTACCAGCAGGCGGTCATCGCCGACACCCAGCGGATCGTCGACAGCAAGCTGGGTTCCGAGCCCCAGGTGCCGGTCGAGCTCCACATAGTGCACTCGCCGTCACCGCAGGCGCTGCTCTCGGCCTCTCGCGGCGCCGACCTGCTCGTGGTCGGCCACCGCGGCCGGGGCGGGTTCGCCGGGCTGATGCTCGGCTCGGTCGCCGAGCAGGTCGTGCGGCACGCGGCGTGCCCGGTGCTGGTGGTCCGCCCGAACATCTAGGGCGCGGCCGGAACGGAGCGGGCGCCGGAGGCGGTCGGCTCGCCCTGGAGGAGCCCTGGAGAACCCCGCCTGGGACGCCCTGACAGCCACCGCTTCGAAGAGGCCCTGGACAGCCCCGCCTCGAAGAGGCCCTGGACAGCACAGGGCCCGGGCCATCCCCCGAATGACAGCCCGGGCCCTCCCCCGTCCCGACCGCGGCGCCCCCGAGCGCTTGTGCAGTCGGTCGATCCTGTTGTGCGTGCCGGGCGCGTGCCCGGCTCCACCACCGACCGGTCAGGACGTCCACATCGGACGTCTTCCACCGGATCGGTACCGGCGTGTCGCGCGGCGCTGCCGCGGACGATGCTTTGCGGAGATCCTATCGGTTGACGTGACCAGCCTCTCGGCCGGGAGGGGTAACGTTTCGTTATCTCCGGCCCCATCAGGGATTTCGGCGAAGTTGATCTCGCGCTTCACCCCGATCACATCCGGCCTGGTCAGGCGTCCCGCCGGTTGGCCACCGCGAGCGCGGCGGCCAGCACCGCGAACACGATCGCGGCGAAGTAGGCCAGCGATCCCCACGGCCCGAACGGCATGGGGGAGCCGAACGGGGAGCTCTCCGATAGGAAGTGGTTGGCGTTGGTGAAGGGCATCCAGCGCTGGATGTCGGCACCGATGTTCGGGATCGCCGCCACCAGGTTCTCGACCAGCATGGACCAGATCAGCATGATGGTGATCGCGCCCGCGCTCTGGCGGACCAGCACGCCCACGGCGACCGCGAAGACCGCGCACAGCGCGAAGACCAGGCCGACCCCGGCCACCAGCCGCCAGTCCTCCGCCGTGGCCAGCTCCATGCCCGCGGGGGCGACCACCTTGGCCACCAGCCACGAACCGAACGCGGCCACCTCGCCGACGACGAGCGCCAGCAGCGCGACCACCGTCGTCTTCGCCAGCAGCGCCGCGGTGCGGTTGGGCACCGCCTGGAACGTCGAGCGGATGGTCCCGAACCGGTACTCGGTGGTGACCGCGAGCGCGGCCATCACCATCACGACCATCTGCCCGAACTGGGAGCCCTGCTGGCTCATCGACAGCGTCGGGTTTTCGATGTTGGCCACGAACAGCCAGCCGAAGCCGATGGTCAGGCCGAGCGCGACGATCGTGCACCACCACGGCGAGCGGGTGGAGAACAGCTTGATGCGTTCAACTGCGAGCAGTGTCATTTCACTTCCCTGCCGTGGTCAGCGCGGCGGCGCCGCCGAGGTCCGTCTGGTACTCCACCGCCTGGCTGGTGAGCTGCATGAAGGCCTCCTCCAGCGAGCCGCGCTGGGTGGTCAGCTCGTGCAGCACGATGCCGTTGCGGGCGGCGAGCTCGCCGAGCTGCTCGCTGGTGGCGTCGCCGACCAGCAGCGTGCCGTCCAGCGGCTGCTGGACGGTCAGCCCCTGCTCGTCCAGCAGCGCCCGCAGCTCCCCGGCCTGCGGGGTTCGCACCCGCACCGACGCGATGCTCGCCCCGTCGACGAACTCCTCGGTGCTGCACTGCGCGATCAGCTCGCCGCGGCCGACGACGACCAGCTCCTCGGCCGTCAGCGACATCTCCGAGAGCAGGTGGCTGGACACGAAGACGGTGCGCCCCTCGGCGGCTAGGCCCTGCATGAACCGGCGGATCCAGTGGATGCCCTCCGGGTCCAGGCCGTTGACCGGCTCGTCGAACATCAGGATCTCCGGGTCGCCCAGCAGCGCGGCCGCGATCCCCAGCCGCTGCGACATGCCGAGCGAGAAGCCGCCGGCGCGCCGCTTGGCCACCTGCTCCAGCCCGACCATGGCCAGCACCTCGTCCACCCGGCTCAGCGGGAGGTCGTTGGACCGCGCGAGCCACTTGAGGTGGGCGTGCGCCGAGCGGTTCGGGTGCACCCACTTCGCGTCGATCAGCGCCCCGACCTTGCGCAGCGGGTGCTTGAGCTCCCGGTAGGGCATGCCGTCGATGAGCACCCGTCCCGACGTCGGCGCGTCGAGCCCGAGGATCATCCGCATCGTGGTCGACTTGCCCGCGCCGTTCGGCCCGAGGAACCCGGTGACCTTGCCCGGTTTCACGGTGAACGACAGGTCGTTGACCGCGACCGTCGAGCCGTATCGCTTGGTGAGGCCGGCAGCCTCGATCATGATCACTCCCGTGAGCGGCGGCGTTCTCGCGATTTGCGGGGCCCACTCTGCCGGGCGCCGCCGGTGGCCGTCATCGGTCGATGGGCCAGAGCACAGTCGTCCTCAGGTCGTACTCGCGCGCCCGCGCGGTGACGGTCGTCTCAGGGTTTGCCCGCAGTACCCCTGAGAACAGGCGCGATCAGCCGAAGATGCGGTTCAGCACGGTCGCCAGGCCGTCCTCGGAGACCGGGCCGGTGACCTCGTTCGCGGCGGCGTGCACGACGGCCGGTCCCTGGCCCATCGCCACGCCGTGCGCGGCCCACTCCAGCATCTCGATGTCGTTGTCGCCGTCACCCGCGGCGAAGGTGTCCTCGGCGGCGATGCCCAGCTCGGTGCGCAGCTTCTCCAGCGCCGAGCCCTTCGTCACACCGGCGGGCACGACCGTGACCCACGGCTCGTAGTGGTCGAGCGTGATCGTGCACGCCGGGAGCTCGACACCGCCCATGACGTGGTGCACTTCCTCCGGGGCGTGGCCGACCCAGTTCGCGATCAGCCGCGGGACGGGCCGCGCGACCAGCTCGCCGAGCCCGGCGAGCTGCTGCGGTCCGTGCAACTCCTCCTCGTCGAACAGGCTGCTCACCAGGCTGCCCACGCCGACGCGCTCGGTCGCGTAGATCGCGCCCGGCAGGCGCTCGGAGAGCGCGGCGTGCACGGGCCCGGGGTCGAAGGTCTCCACCGCCAGGACCGAGCCGCCGGCCGCGTCCATCCGGACCGCGCCGTTGGAGCACAGCGCGACACCGCCGGAAAGGCCGAGCCCGGCCAGGATCGGCCGCGTGCCCAGCGTGGTCCTGCCGGTGGCGACCACGACCTGGGCTCCGCTGTCGACCGCCCGCCGCACGGCGGCCCGGACCACTTCGGAGACGGACTGGGTCTCGGGGTCGAGCAGGGTCCCGTCGACGTCGAGGGCGATCAGCTTGGGCTTCCAGGCGGAGGACACCAGTGCAGGCTATGCGCGTCCGGCGCGTGCGCGCCCCGCGACGCGGCAGATCTCATAGTCGGCGCGTCACCGTTCACCGGGACGCACCAGTCCGGTCTCGTAGGCGATCACCACGGCCTGCACCCGGTCGCGGATGTCCAGTTTGGACAGGATGCGGCCGACGTGGGTCTTGATGGTGGCCTCCGACAGGAACAGCCGCGACGCCAGCTCTGCGTTGGAGAGTCCCTTGGCGACCAGCACCAGCACCTCGCGCTCCCGCTCGGTGAGCACGTCCAGGACACCTGGGTCGCGCAGCTCGCCGCCGTCGCCGCCGAGGAAGCGGTCGAGCAGCCGCCTGGTCACGCTGGGCGAGACGACCGCGTCGCCGCTGGCGACCGAGCGCACCGCGGTGACCAGCCCGTCCGGCGGGGTGTCCTTGAGCAGGAAGCCGCTGGCCCCGCCGCGCAGCGCCGCCAGCGCGTACTCGTCGAGGTCGAAGGTGGTCATGACCAGGACCTTCGAGCTGCCCTCCGCGGCGATGCGCCGGGTGGCCTCCACACCGTCGACGACCGGCATCCGGACGTCCATCAGCACCACGTCCGGCCGCAGGCTCCTGGCCAGCTCCACGGCTTCCTCGCCGTTGCCCGCCTCGCCGACGACCTCCAGGTCGTCCTGCGACTCGAGCACCATGCGGAAGCCCATTCGCATGAGTTCCTGATCGTCCACAAGCAGGACACGAGCCATGTTCGCCAGCCTAACCACGGGGGAGCGGCAGCACCGCACGCACGCGCCAGCCGCCCTCGGTACGAGGTCCCGCGTGCAGCTCACCGCCGTAGACGGTGGCCCGCTCGCGCATGCCGATGAGTCCGTTGCCGTTGGACACCGGCGTGGTCGCCTCCCGCCGCGCGCCGTCGTCGAGCACCTCGATCTCGATCCGTTCCCCGTCGTTGGCGGCGTGCACCGCGGCCCGCACCGCGCGTCCGCCGTGCTTGAGCACGTTGGTGAGCGACTCCTGCGCTATGCGGTAGACGGCGAGCCCGATGCCGGTCGGCAGCACCTCGAAGTCGCCGTCGAGCCGCAGCTCGACCGGGAGCCCGAGCCCGCGCACCCGGTCGGCGAGCTCGCGCAGGCCGGCCGCGGTGGGCTGCGGGGTGCGGCCGCCACCCTCGTCCGGGTTGCGCAGGACCTCCAGCAGGCCGCGCAGCTCCGACAGCGCGTCGCGGCCGGTCTCGCCGATGGTCCGCAGCGCCTTCTCCGCCATCTCCGGCTTGCTGCACAGGGCGAACGAGGCGCCGTCGGCCTGCGTGATCATCACGCTGACCGAGTGCGCGAGGACGTCGTGCAGCTCGCGGGCGATCCGGTTGCGCTCCTCGGCGACGGCGATCCGCGACTGCTGGTCCTGCTCGAACTCGAGGCGGCGCAGCCGCCGCTCCACCTCGGCGTTGTAGGCGCTGCGGGCGCCGACGAACTCGCCGAGCACCCAGCAGACGGCGGCGACCAGGACGTAGACGATCACCATCACGGTGATCGCGTTGCCCCGGTCGTCGGACGATGGCGTCTTGAACAGGACTTGGGAGGCCACGACCACGGCGGCGAGGAACGTGTACAACGCGGCCGGTCGCCGGCCGGCATAGGCCACCAGCGTGTAGACGGCGACGCACACGGCCAGGCCCGCGGCCCGCACCATCGCGCCGTCCTGGGTGAGGACCATGAGCGCCAGGCCTGCGAGGACCACGTAGGCGGAGGACAGCGGCCACCGCCTGCGCATGCACAGCGGCACCACCGCCACCACACCGACGGCGGCGTAGAGCCACGGCGGGACACCCCGGTCCCCGACGGCCGCCAGCAGCTCGCTGAGGTCCAGGAGCAGGATGAGCGCGGCGATGGTGGAGTCGCCGACCACCGGATGCTCCCGCATCCACAGACTCAGCCTTCGCACTCCGTCGAGGTTAGGCAGGACCCGCCCCTCCGGACGTCATCCTGGCGGCGACGGCGCCGTACACCTCTGGTCGTACGACGGAAGTAGATCAACTCGGGTGGTGGCCGACGCCTGACAAGCGTTCAACCGCCGGCGGGTGCACGCGCCACGCTTGTCGATCGAGACCTCTCCACCGACCAGACAGGTGCTGGCGTCCCCCTCCGCCACCGTCCCGGAGCCCGCAACCGGGTTCGTCCAGATCGGCGCGACTGGCGCGCGGGCCGTGGCAGGATGTTGCGCACGCGCCGGCCGGCGCGGGTGTCGCCGCTGATCGAAAGGGCCGTGGTGGGTACGGGAACCGAGCATCAACACTGGCCCGGTCCGCTGTCGTCCGCCGTGGCCGCGCTTTGCACCGGGCTGCAGCCGCAGGTTTCCGAGCGCACCGCCGAGGGCTTCCGGGAGGTGCTGCGCCGGCTCTCCGCGCCGCTGCAGGTCGCGGTCGCCGGCCGGATCAAGTCCGGCAAGTCCACGCTGGTCAACGCCCTGATCGGGCGCCGGGTCGCGCCGACGGACGTGGGTGAGTGCACCCGGCTGGTGACCCGCTTCCAGTACGGCACCGTCGACCGGGTCGAGGTGGTGTTCCACGACGGCGGCAAGCAGGCCATCCCGTTCGACGCCGACGGCGGCATCCCCGCCGACCTGGGCATCGACCTCGAGAAGATCTCCCACCTCGAGGCCTACCTCACCAACGCGGTGCTGCGCGACCTCACCGTGATCGACACCCCCGGCCTCGGGTCACTGGACGCCGCGTCGGTCGCCCGCACCGAGGAGCTGCTGGGCACCAGGCGCGGCGACGACGACGCGGGCGACGACGACCTCGACCCGGTCTCGCGCAACGCCGTCGCGGGCGCCGAGGCCGTCCTCTACGTCGTGACCCAGGCGGTGCGCGCCGACGACCAGCAGGCCCTGGCGTCCTTCACCGCCGCCACCGCCAGCCGGGAGGCCGGGCCGGTCAACGCCATCGCGGTGCTGAACAAGGCCGACACCATCGAGCCCGACTCGGTGTCGGAGTCCGGCGGCGACGTGTGGACCGCGGCGAAGCTGATCGCCGACAAGCAGGCCCACCTGCTCAAGCCGCGCGTCGCCGACGTGCTCCCGGTGATCGGCCTGCTCGCCGAGACCACCGAGACCGGCGGGTTCACCTCCGCCGACGCCGACGCGCTGCGCCAGCTCGCGGCGCTGGACGAGGTCACCCGCGAGACGCTGCTGATGTCGGCGGACCTGTTCACCAGCTGGGACTGCGACGTGCCCGCCGGGGTGCGGAGCCGGCTGCTGGAGCGGATGGACCTCTACGGCATCCGGCACGCGCTGGCCGCGATCGGCGCCGAGCCCGAGATCACCGCGGGCGACCTGCGCCGCAGGCTGCTGGACTCCTCCGGTCTGGCCGGGGTGATGAGCAGGCTCGACTCGGTGTTCCGCGCCCGTGCCGACGGGATCAAGGCCGCCGCCGCGCTGGCGTCGGTCACCGCCCTCGCGCACGCCTCCGGCGACCAGGGTGAACGCCAGCGCGTCCACGACGGGATCGAGGTGCTGCTCGCCAAGCCCGAAGCCCACCAGCTCCGCCTGCTGGAGGCGCTGACGCTGGTCGCCTCCGGCGCGGTGGAGATGCCCGAGGACCTCGCCGAGGAGGTCATGCGGGTCGGCAGCGCCTCCGACGTCGGCGAGCAGCTGGGGCTGCCCGGCCGCGGCAGGCAGGAGCTGACCGACTACGCGTTGGAGCGCGCGGGCTGGTGGCGCTCGTTCTCGTCGTTCGGGGCGACGCCGGCGCAGAGCCGGATCGCCCACGTCGTGCACCGCGCCTACTTCCTGATCTGGCAGCAGTTGCGGGCGCAGGGGGCGTGAGGGGATGGCCATGCGGGGTTGGTTTCGCCGGTCCGGCACTTCACCCGTCAGTGGAACCGGAGCGGCGTCCACCGCGTCGGATCCGGAGGGAGGGCCGGCCACGGCCCCGGATTCCGACTCCGAGTTGGGGGCAGACATGACCGCGGTGGACACCGACGCCCTCGCCAGCCCGCTCAACCAGGCGCTGGCCGAGCGGGCGACGCTGATCCAGCTCTGCATGTACGCCATGGACCGTGCCCGCAGCAGCGGTGTGGTGGAGCGGCTGTCCGACGGGCTGGGCGGGATCGGCGTAGTCGCGCTGCGCCCGGACGGCATGCGCTTCGACCCCGCCCACCACGAGGCGGGCGGCACCATGCCCACCGACGACCCGGCGCTGGACGGCATGATCGCCGAGACCGAGGTGCTCGGCTTCGCCGACCGCGACCGCGTGCTGCGCGCCCCGATCGTCACCGTGTACCGCCTGCACGACACCGCGCCGCGGTGATCGGAGTGCGCGAGGGGAGACGACGGCGATGAGTGCGCCGAGCCCGGGGCAGGCGGTCGCGACGGCACTGCCGCAGTTGGTCAAGCAGACCCGGGACAAGCTGTTCGCGCTGTTGCGCGAGGCCGACCCCGGGGCCGCCGAGTGGGTGGACCAGGTGCGCCGGTCCCGCCCGGCCACGCCCAGCGTGGTCGTCGTCGGCGAGACCAACCGGGGCAAGAGCTCGCTGGTCAACGCGCTCCTGGAGAGCCCGGGGATGTCCCCTGTGGACGCCGGGGTGGCGACCGCGACCTACCTGCAGTTCCAGTACGGCGAGCAGTGGGCGGGCCTGGCCTGCTATCCGGGTCAGCAGGAACCGGTCGCCTTCCCGCTCGCCGAGCTGCCAGCCTGGTCCGCGGTCGGACACGAGCTGCCCGACGGTCAGCTCCCGCCGCGCTACGTGCGGGTCGAGGCACCGCTGGAGGCTCTGTCGAAGCTGACCGTCGTCGACACCCCCGGCGTCGGCGGGCTCGACTCCGTGCACGGCGAGCTGGCCCTGGAGGCGGCGGCCTCGGCGACCGCGCTGCTGTTCGTCGTCGACGCCTCCGCCCCGTTCACGCGCGGTGAGCTGGACTTCCTTCGCACCGTCGGCGACCGGGTCGAGACGGTGGTGTTCGCGCTGGCCAAGACCGACCAGCACCGCGGGTGGCGGCAGGTGCTGGAGGAGGACCGCAGGCTGCTGGCCGAGCACGCGCCGCGGTTCGCCGACGTCCCGATCTACCCGGTGTCGGCCCGCATGCAGGAGATGGCGGCCAAGGCGCCGAGCGAGCAGGCGGGCGCGATGCTGCGCGAGAAGTCCGGCATCACCGAGCTGCGCTCGGCGCTGGAGCAGCTCGTCGCCGGCCGCTCGGCCATGCTCGGCGAGGCCAACACGATGCGCGCGCTGTCGACCGTGCTCGGTGAGCTGACCGCGAAGCTGGAGGCCGAGAAGCGGGCGCTGACCGTCGGCGAGGACGAGGCGGAGTCGCTGCGCGGACGCCGCGACGAGCTGACCACGGCGCGCCGGTCGTCGACGCGCGGCTGGCAGGTCCGGCTGCGCGGCGAGATCCAGCGCACCCGCGTGGAGACCGGGCACGAGGTGACCCGGCAGGTCCGCGAGGTGCAGAACTGGTTCCGCCGCTCGATCGACGGCGCCGACCGCCAGCAGCTGCCCGAACTGCCGCAGCAGGTCGACATCGCGTTGCAGATGGTCTCGACGCGGGTGGCGGCGATGCTGTCGGCGCGGCTGGCCAGGGTCGCCGAGTCCTCGCTGGCGGAGCTGTTCTCCGCCGAGGAGCTCGACGTGATCCGCTCGCAGTTCGCGCGTGGCGCGCAGGCGCCGATCGCGCTGCGCCCGCCGGACAAGCGCCCGCCGACCGCCGAGGACAAGCTGCTGGTGTTCATGGGGATCTCGGGTGGTCTCGGCGTCGGGCGGGCCGCGGCGATGCCGCTGGCCGGGGTCGGCATCGGCGTGCTGAACCCGATCGTGCTGCCGGTGACGATCGTGCTCGGGCTGGGTGCGGGCTGGTGGATGGCACGCACGCGCAAGCACGCGGCCGACAAGCAGCACATGAAGCAGTGGCTCACCGAGGCGATCGCCGACGCGCGCTCCACGCTGGACCAGCTGGTGTCCGAGCAGCTCATCGAGGCCGAGCAGCAGTTGTCGCTGGCCCTCGACGACGCCCTGACCAGGCGGATCGAGGCCATCGAGGGCGAGCTGCGGGAGGTCGACAAGGCGCTGAAGATGGACGCCGCCGAACGCAGCCGCCGGTTGCAGACCGTCAGCCGCCGGCTCACCGAGGCCACCGCCGGCCGGGAGAAGGCCGAGCAGCTGCTCGAAAGCATCCGCAACCTCCGCGACCGCGCGGCCTGACGGGGGCCGGGCGCCTGCTCCCGGTGGCGCGGAGCGGCCACGGACGGACATGCCTGCCATCGGCAGAGCGGTGCGGACGCCCACGCGCTGCGGACGGGATGTAGGTTGCCGCGGGTGAAGCCGAGATCCGCGGAAGCCGCGAGGTTCGCGAGGGAGCTCGAAGCCGAACTCGACGAGTACCCCGACGAACGTGCGGAGATCCTGACCGATGCCGCCGACCAGTGGCATCGGGCCGGCGACCACGACCGTGCCGTCCAGCTGCTCGAAGAAGCCATCGCGCACGGCGGGGAGGACGGGGCCAACGCCCGCGTGGGGATGGCCGAGGTCCTGTTCGACCTGGGTCGTGACGACGAAGCCCGTGCCCAGCTCGACGCGCTGCGACACCAGCGTCCGCCATCTCCGGTGCCCTACCACCTGGCGGCCGAGCTCCTGGAGGAACGCGCCGACCACCAGAACTCGTTGACCTGGTTCAACATGGCGGTCTCCAGGCTGAGCGAGCAGGAGATGGCCGACCTGGACCACGAGTTCGCCGCCTTCTCCCACGCCGGCAGCGTCCTCGTCGGCCGTCGGCGCGTTCGCGAAGCCCTGGGAATCCCACCGGACGAGCTCGACGAATCGGCGCCGCCGGTCGGCCCCGATCCCTTCGACGACATCGACGCCCTGATCGACGGCCCGGCCGACGATGTGCGACCGCCCGCCGAGGTCCGGGTGCTCTTCTGGCCGCGTGGCGAGGTCGCACGGGCACACGAGATCTGGCCGCGGCTGGTCGAACACGGCGACCCCGAGGCAACCGTCCGCGATCGCGAGCGGGCCAACCGCGAGCTGTCCGAGGCGGGGGTCGGCCGGATCACCATGGTGCCGCTGACCACGACGGTGCTCATCGAGTTCGCAGCGCGCACCGGTGGCGACCCGACCGATGAGACCACTCGCCGGGCCTGCATGGACGAGATCGTCGAAGCGGGCAGGCTGATCACCTGGCCGCCGGCCCGCAACGCCCCTTGCTGGTGCGGGGCGGCGGCGAAGTACAAGAAGTGCTGCGGCCGTCCCCATCTCGACTGACATCCCGGAGGTCCGGCGCTAGTCCAGCTGCTCCTGGATCTGCTCGGTGAAAGTGATCAGCTCGGTGAAGGTGCTGTAGTTGGCGTGCAGGCTGTAGGTGCCACCGGCCGTGACGCCGATCAGCTTGCCGCCCGCGACCAGCGGCCCGCCGCTGTCGCCGCCGTGCGTGGTGATCCGAGGATCCGGGCCGGCGTTCCGGCGCGGTACAGGGCCGCGTCCTCGACAGTGGCCAGCGGCAGGGTTGGCAACGGCATCGGGCGGTCGAGCGTGATGACCGCGACGTCGGGATACATCCGCTGCAGCTCACCGGGCGGCGGCGGGGTGTGCTGCCAGTCTGGGTGCGTCCACACCGACATGACTCCGCGCACCTCGCCGTCGCCGGTGCGCAGGTCGGTGCGCCCACCGACGACGTGCATCCGGTCGGTGGGGTGCTCGTCGACGCAGTGCGCGGCGGTCACGACCTTGGTCGGGGTGACCAGCGTGCCCCCGCAGTGCAGCGCGTCGCCTTCCGGAGCGTCCGGGGTGTCGGTGATCCACATCATCCAGGGGTTGTCGTCGGTGCTTGCCGGCGTGCCGCCGACGATCTTCGGCTGCACGCCGGCAGCGGCAGGTGCCGCGGTGAGGAGGATGCCGAGCGCGGCCGCGACCAGGGCCCATTTCTTCGTCGTCATGCCGACACCCTCGGTGATCGGCGTGTGCGCACGCGTCGGCCCGCGAACTGATCCCCACCGCGACCTCGGCAGTACCCACCGGTCCGGTAGAGCCCTCGACCAGCGAGGACGTTCGCCCCTGGCACCGACCGGTGGCCGCCAGGACGGTGTGCATCTCGGGGAGGTGGTCGCATGGCAGGAGCGGACGACGAGGAAAACCCGGCTGTGGACCGGCACGACCGGGCCCACACCGAACCGGCGGTTCAGGAGAGCGGCACTCCCGACGGTCCGGACAGCGCTGAACCCGACGTACTCCTGGACGTCCCCAGCCTGTCGGTCGACGAGATCGACCTCGAGGTCCAGGACCTCAGGGCGCGGGTCTCGTTGCAGGCCGAGGTGCTCGACCTGCTGAAGCTCAACGTGGGCGCCGACGTGACGCTCGGGCAGGTGTCGCTGACCATCACCGGGGTCGAGGCGCAGGCGCTGCTGAAGGTCCGGCTCGACCGGGTGGCCCGGATCATCGAGCGGGTGCTCGCGACCGTCGACCGGAACCCGCAGCTGCTCGAGCAGCTCGTGCGCGGCGTCGAGCCCACGTTGCGCGGCGTCGGGGAAGCGGTCGGCGAGGTGGGCCGCGGCGCGGGTGGAGCGGTCGAAGAGGTCGCCGGCGAAGTCGGGCGAGGCGCCGGGGAGGCGGTTGGCGAAGCCGGCCGCGGTGCGCGGCGGGCAGTCGAGGACGTCGGACGGGGCGCTGGGGAGACGGTCGAGGACGTGGGGCGCCGGACCGGGCCGGGGGTCGAGGACGTCGGACGGCGCGCCGTACGCGCCGCTGAGGACGTCGGCGCGGCGGCCGAGGAGCTGAGCGGCGAGCCTGGCGAAGCGGCCGGGCGCGCTGCGGACCGAGCCCGCGCGGACCGAACCCGGCCCCGGCGCGAGGAGGAAGCCGGCGCCGAGCGCGCTGAGACCGCACGACCGCGCCGGCGCCCAGACACACGCGCCGAACGCGAGCGCCGGCGCCCCCGGCGCGAACCTCCCCCACCTCGCCGGGGCCGTCGCGGGGACCGGCCGTCGTGAGCGGGCCGGACATCAGCTTCACCGCGACCGTACGGGCGCGAACCCTGCGGTTCCACGTGGACCCCGACGCCCGGGTCGAGTTCACCGGTGAGGTGGAAGGCACGTCGGAGTCGGCCCGCACCGGGTTGCCCGAACCGGTGCGAGCCGAGATCACCTACCGCGACGTGCGGATCGACTACCGGCTCCTCGCCGCGACGCGGGACCCGTCATGACGCCCACAGGTCTCTCGACCCTGGCGGGTTGCCGCGACATGCCGTGACGCTGGTGCCACCGCGCGGACATCCCGGCCGCGCCGGCACAGCTCCCTGGACGGGAGGCGGCCATGACCGTCACGATCGAGAACCTCCGGGACCGCGTCCGCGGCCCCGTCATCACCGAGACCGACCAGCGCTACGACGACGTGCGCAAGGTCAACAACGCCATGATCGACCGCAGGCCGTGGGTCGTCGTGCAGTGCGCCAACGCCGGGGACGTCATGGCGGCGGTCGACTTCGCCAGGGCGAACCGGCTCGACGTCGCCGTGCGCGGCGGCGGGCACAGCGTGCCCGGGTTCGGCACGTGCGACGACGGGGTGGTGATCGACCTGTCGGCGATGCGCGGCGTTCGGGTCGACCCGGTGCGGCGGACTGCTCGCGTCGAGGGCGGGGCGACGTGGGGCGACCTCGACGCCGCGACGCACGCCTTCGGGCTGGCCACCACCGGCGGCATCATCTCCACCACCGGTGTCGGCGGCCTCACCCTCGGTGGCGGCATCGGATACCTGAGCCGCAGGCTGGGGCTCTCGGCGGACAACCTCGTCTCCGCCGACGTCGTCACCGCCGACGGCACGATGCGCCTGGTCGGCGAGGACTCCGAGGAGGACCTGTTCTGGGCGATCCGCGGGGGCGGCGGCAACTTCGGCGTGGTGACCTCCTTCGAGTTCCGCCTGAGCCCGGTCGCCGACATCTACGGCGGGCCGATGTTCTTCGACCTGGACCGCGCGGGCGACGTGCTCCGCTTCTTCCGGGAGTTCATCGCCGAGGCCCCCGAGGAGTTCGGCGGCTTCCCTGGGTTCCACCTCGCCCCGCCGCTGCCGTTCATCCCGCAGAACCGGCACGGCCTGCCGCACCAGTTGTTGGTGACGTGCTGGACCGGCGACGTCCGGGAAGGCGAACGGGTCATCGGCCGGCTGCGCGAGGTGGCACCCGTGGTCGCCGAGCACGTCGGCGTCATGCCGTATCCGCTGCTCAACAGCGCGTTCGACGCCCTGGTGCCGCCGGGGCTCCAGCACTACTGGAAGGCCAGCTTCGTCCGGGAGCTCACCGACGAGGCGATCGAGGCGCACATCACCTACGGGGCGCGGGTGCCCTCCGTCAACACCGCGGTGCACATCTACCCGATCAACGGCGCGTGCCACCGGGTCGGCCAGGACGAGACCGCCTTCGCCTACCGCGACGCCAACTTCGCGAGCGTCATCGCCGGCATGTGGCCCGATCCGGCCGACAACGAGGCCAACATCGCCTGGGTGCGCGACTTCTACGCCGCGACCGCGCCGCACGCCGAGCCCGGCGGCTACATCAACTTCATGGCGGGCGACGACCAGGAGCGCATCAAGGCCAACTACCGGCAGAACTACGAGCGGCTGGCCGCGATCAAGCGCAGCTACGACCCGGACAACCTGTTCCACCTGAACCAGAACATCCGCCCCGGGATGGCCCGCGCGGCCTGAGCGCGGCTGTCGCGCGGGAACCCGCTGCCTCTACTCTGCGTCATAGCTGTGGAAAGCGGACGCGGAGTTGAGGGGTGCGCACGTGTACATCGAGGAGACGGGCGCGAACGACGGCGACATCAAGATCTCCGTCGAGGGCGAGGAGTACACCGCCGAGGCGAACTTCGACCTCGACGGCGACGGGGTCGACGAGACCGTCGCGGTGATGACCGACGACGGCTACGTGGGCTACATCGACGAGAACGCCGACGGCGCCGCCGACGTCATGCAGACCGTCGACGCCAACGGCCAGGTCGTCAGCCAGGCCCGCTTCGACGCCGCGACCGGCGACTGGGTCGCCGAGCAGCCGCAGCAGCACCCGGGCGAGGCCGACCCCAGGCAGCAGGGCGGTGAGTCGATGGTCGTCGACACCCCGGAGGGCGACGTCCAGATCGGCCCGGCCACCGAGGACACCAACCAGGACGGCGTCGCCGACACCGCGGTGGTCAGCACCGCCGACGGCACGCGGCTGGTCACCGACGTCGACGGCGACGGGTCGGCGGACCAGATCATCGACATCAGCAGCACCGGCGACGTGACCACGGCGCACCACACCGGCGACGGGCAGTGGACCGTGGTCGAGCAGGGGCGCATCGACGAGCACGGGCAGTACACGCCGAGCCCGGCCGTCGGCCCGACCGACGACGCTGCCTGGAGCTTCGGCGACCCCGAGCCGCAGGCGCAGCCGGAGCCGAAGCCGGAGGGCGGCGCCGGCCGCGGCGCGGGCAGCTCCCACGGCGGTTCCGGGGCGCCCGCCGCCGACTCGGACACCCTCTGGAGCTGACGCCCCGCCCCGTCCCCAAACCCGCCGCCCGGTGCCCTCCACGCGAGGGCACCGGGCGGTTCGCTTTCTCCGGCGTCGATCAACCGCCGTCCGGCCGTCTCGTTCCGGCCACCCTCCGTTCGCACACGTGTCCACTTCGCCGGAAATTCTTGAGCAACTGGGACCTCGGTCACGGACGATCCATTGCGCCGTTGGATTCTGAATCGATTCCCTTATCGTTCTTGTGAGAGAACCGACAATCCTGATCTGCATTGCGGGCCCTCGGCGCGGTTAGCCTCATTGCATCCCTTTGAATCTGCCCGATCTGCGGGTTGGGCGGAGCTTTCCCTAAAGACCCGATTCCGGGCTGCGGCGCCCAGTCAGGAGACAAGACGCGATGACCTCATTGACCATCCCCGGTCTCGACCAGGCACCGACCACACACGCGCGCCTGCTGTCGTGGGTGCGCGAGGTCGCCGAGCTGACGACCCCTGACCGGGTGGTCTGGTGCGATGGCTCGCAGGAAGAGTGGCAGCGGCTCACCGAACGGCTGGTCGAGGCCGGCACCTTCAAACGGCTCGCGAAGAAGCCGAACTCCTTCTACGCCGCTTCCGACCCCAGCGACGTCGCCCGCGTCGAGGAGCGCACCTTCATCTGCTCCCACGAGGAGAAGGACGCCGGCGTAACCAACTACTGGATGCAGCCGGACGAGATGAAGGCGATCATGACGGAGCTCTACCGGGGCTGCATGCGTGGTCGCACGATGTACGTCATCCCGTTCTGCATGGGCCCGCTCGGCGCCGACGAGCCGAAGCTCGGGGTGGAGATCACCGACTCCGAGTACGTCGTGGTCTCGATGCACATCATGACCCGCATGGGGGCGAAGGTCCTCGAACGCCTGGGCACCGACGAGAACTTCGTGGAGGCGCTGCACTCCGTGGGCGCCCCGCTGGAGCCGGGCCAGCAGGACGTGCCGTGGCCGTGCAACGACACGAAGTACATCACCCACTTCCCCGAGGAGCGCAAGATCTGGAGCTTCGGCTCCGGCTACGGCGGCAACGCGCTGCTGGGCAAGAAGTGCTTCTCGCTGCGGATCGCCTCGGCGATGGCCCGCGACGAGGGCTGGCTGGCCGAGCACATGCTGATCCTCAAGCTGATCTCGCCGGAGAACGAGGTCCACTACGTGGCCGCGGCGTTCCCGTCGGCCTGCGGCAAGACCAACCTGGCGATGCTGCAGCCGACCATCCCGGGCTGGCGGGTCGAGACCCTCGGTGACGACATCGCCTGGATGCGCTTCGGCGAGGACGGCAGGCTCTACGCGGTGAACCCGGAGGCCGGCTTCTTCGGCGTCGCGCCGGGCACCAACTGGAAGACCAACCCGAACGCGATGCGCACCATCGAGAAGGGCAACTCGCTGTTCACCAACGTCGCGCTGACCGACGAGGGCGACGTGTGGTGGGAGGAGATGGAGGGCGACCCGCAGCACCTCACCGACTGGAAGGGCCGCGACTGGACCCCCGAGTCGGACGAGAAGGCCGCCCACCCGAACTCGCGCTACTGCACGCCGATGTCGCAGTGCCCGATCCTGGCGCCGGAGTGGGACGACCCCAAGGGCGTGCCGATCTCGGCGATCCTGTTCGGCGGTCGCCGCAAGACCACGGTCCCGCTGGTCAACGAGGCTTTCGACTGGCAGCACGGCGTGTTCATGGGCGCCACGCTGTCCTCGGAGAAGACCGCCGCCGCGGCTGGCAAGGTCGGCGAGGTCCGCCGCGACCCGATGGCCATGCTGCCGTTCATCGGCTACAACGTCGGCGACTACTTCCAGCACTGGGTGAACGTGGGCAAGGAGGCCGACTCCTCCAAGCTGCCGCGGATCTTCTACGTCAACTGGTTCCGCCGCGACGAGTCCGGCAAGAAGATCGTGTGGCCGGGCTTCGGCGAGAACTCCCGGGTGCTCAAGTGGATCGTCGAGCGCCTGGACGGCAACGCCGCCGCCGAGGACACCCCGATCGGCCGCGTGCCGTCCGCGGACCAGATCGACCTGTCCGGCCTGGACACCCCGCGCGAGGACGTGGAGACCGCGCTGCACGTCGACGTCGAGGAGTGGAAGGCCGAGCTGCCGCTGATCGAGGAGTGGTTCGCCAACATCGGCGACTCGCTGCCGAGCTCCATGCGGGACGAGTTCGAGGCCCTCAAGCAGCGCCTCGGAGCCTGATCCGCGGATCGCTCGTCCGGGTGGTCTTCGGCCGGAGCAACGGCGCTTCGGCGGGTAGACCACCCGGACGTGCCGGTCCGGGGTCCAGCGTGCGCAATCGTGCGGCGCTTTCCCAGGGAGAGATGAATCTCTTTCGGGAAAGCGCCGCTTTTTGCATTCGAAGGTGCGGTTTGACTACGCCGAACGGGTAGTCGCGAAAAACCGGATTCGATCAGCAACCGCTTCCCGGCACACGGCGTCCTATCTGTATCCGCTGTCACAATCAGCGTTCCGAGGGGGTGGAGGGAGGTGTCATGGCTGATCTGGCGATGCTGGCGTTGTCGCTGATCGCGGTCGTCGCGGTGTTCGTGGCGATGCGCGTCGACGACGACGAGACCGGCGAGAAGACCGAAGGCGAGATCGACGGCATCCCATTACCCCGCGGTGAGTCCGAGATCGACCGAGAGGGGAGGCAAATGCTGCGATGAAACGCGCGAAAACGAGCGACGCGGGCGGTGAGGGGAGAAATCCCGCTCACCGCCCGCCTGCTTTCCTGGGTCAGCCCAGGGTGTCCGCCAGCTCGGCGAGCACGTCGAGCAGTCCGGCCGGCTTCGCCGCGGCCGTGCGCGCCTGCTGCGGCTCGGGAAGACCGACGCCCTGGCACGTCACGTCCCGCGCCGGCACGACGCCGTCGACGAGGTAGGACTCCACAACATCGTCGACGCAGGCGTTGCCCGCCGCGTAGACCCCGTGGTCTCCCTCGTCCGCGACGGTGACCATGCGCGAGCCCGCGAAGTCGCGGTGCGCGATCCGCGCGCCCTCGACCGCGGTCGCCGGGTCGTTCTCCGACTGCAGCATCAGCACCGGCGGCACGCCTTCGCCGGTGGGCTCGCGAAGCTCCACGTCAGGCCGGTCCCAGTACGCGCAGGGCTGGAAGATCGTGTTGTAGCCGTAGGTCGGGAACAGCCGTCCCTGCAGCTCCGAGTTCCACACCAGATCGCCGGGCCCACCACGGAACCGCGTGTCGTTGCAGCGGATCGAGAACATCGTCGCGGTCTGGCTGTCCAGCACCGGGTCCTGGCCGTCGGCGACCGGCGTTGGCCGCATCGGCAGCGCCATGGCGTCGGCGCGGGCCATCGTGCGGGCGGCGTCCTCGCGCTGGGGCGCGGTGCCGCCGCGCAGCCCGGCCAGCGCCTCGCCGAGCGACGGGAACGCCTGCTTGCTGTACATGGTCCACAGCAACATCGAGTCGAACGCGTTGTGGTCCAGCGGTGCGCCCTCGGGATTCGGCACCGGGTTGCGCTTCAGCTCGGCGCGCAGCTCGTCGACGGTCTTCTGCACCGCGTCGGGCGTCGCGCCGAGACCGTAGACGTCGTCGTGGGCGGCCAGCCACGGGCGCAGGTCCTCGCGCCACCGGCGCTCGAAGGCCAGCGGCTGCCAGCCGAAGACCTCCTGCCAGCTCCCGGTGAACTGCGCGTTGGAGTCGAGCACGAACTTGTCGACGGCCTCCGGGAAGTAGGTGGCGTAGTACGCGCCCAGCCAGGTGCCGCCCGAGACCCCGTACCAGTTGACCTTCTCGCGCTGCTCGACCTGCCGCAGCAGGTCCAGGTCGGCGACGGTCTGCTCGGTCGTGACGTACCGGCCCAGCTCACCGCTGTGCCGCTGGCAGTCCGCGGCGAACTCCTCGGTGAGCGCGAGCTGCGCGCGGATGCTCTGCGGGCTGCGGTCGCGGGCGTCGAGCGGATCGGTGGCGTCCTGCGGCCCGCACGAGACGGTGCTGCTCAGCCCGGTGCCGCGGACGTCGATGCCGTAGATGTCGAAGTTCTCCAGCACCCGGGTGTGGTTCTGGACCAGCATCGCCAGCGGCATCTCCACCCCGGCACCGCCCGGCCCGCCGGGGTTGGTGAACAGCGCGCGCCCCGCCGGGCCGCTCGCGGGCGAAAGCCGCGTCACGGCGATGGTGACGTCCTCACCGCCCGCCGGGTCGTGCCAGTCCCGCGGCGCGGTCAGCTCGCCGCACTCGATCCGTTCCGAGCCCGGCGGAAGGCCGGGCGGCAGCGGCTGCCCGGGCGGGAAGCAGGGCTGCCACTGGATCCGCTGACCCGCGTACTCCGCCGGTGCCTCCGGAAACGCCCGCGACGGCGCCTGCGGTGGCGCTGGCGGCTCGGCCAGCACCGGCTGGCCGGTGGCCAGCAGGCCGGCCACCGCCGCGGTCACCCCCAGGCCGATCATCAGTCTGCGCATCGATTCCCCTCGTTCGATGGGCGCCGCCTTCGAGTTGGCGGCGTCGTGACCACCCGTGATCACGACGTTCATTCCATCGAGCGAACAGAAATCGAAGTAGAACCAGTAGTCAGCACTTCATGTGACAGATGTCAGCGAATCCCTCACCCAGAAGGGAGGCACTGGGGCTCCTCGCGGGGTCCGGAGGCTAGTGCTTGATCGCACCCGCGAGGGCGAAGGCGCCGCCGAGGGAACGCGAAACCACCAGGTAGAGCAGGATCACCGGTGCCGTGTAGAGGATCGAGTACGCCGCGAGCTGTCCGTAGGCGATCAGGCCGCCCTGGCCGAAGAAGGTGTAGACGCCGACCGCGGCGGGTTGCTTGGCCGGGTCGAGCAGCAGCACGAACGGCACGAAGAAGTTGCCCCACGACGTGATGAACGTGAAGATCGCGACCACGCTCATGCCCGGCACGACCAGCGGCAGCACCACCGATCGCAGCGCCTGCATGCCGGATGCGCCGTCCACCCAGGCCGCCTCCTCCAGGCTGATCGGCACGCCGTCCATGAAGTTCTTGGTCATCCAGATCGCGATCGGCAGCGAGCTCGACGCCAGGAACAGTGTCGTGCCGAACATCGAGTCGATCAGCGAGAACTGCACGAACATGCTGTAGACCGGCACCATGACCGCCGTCATGGGCAGCCCGGTCGCGAACAGCACGGTGTAGAGGAACGGCCGCTTGAAGCGGAGCTGGTAGCGCGAGAGCGGGTACGCGCAGAGCACCGCCGCGACGACCGCCAGCAGCGCGGCACCGCCGCACATCAGCAGACCGTTCCACAGTGGACGAAGGCTGGTCTCCCAGTTGAGCACCTGGGTGAAGTTGTCGAGCGTGAAGCTGCTCGGCACACCGGCCGACAGCGGCGCGTCGGCGTCGAAGGCCGCCGTGACCAGCCACAGCAGCGGCGCGAGGAAGGCCAGCGCGATCAGGCCGAGCACCAGGTGCACCACAGCCGACGCCGAGCTCCTGCGCGCCGAGGTGATGGCCACCATGCTCACACCTCGTCCCGGAGGCTCTTGGCGTACACGACGGCGAACAGGCCGCCGATGCCCAGCAGCACCAGCGACATCGTCGCGCCGTAGCCGATCTCGTCGAACTCGAACGCCGTGTCGTACATCAGCAGCGGCAGCGTCTGCGTGGCGTCGCCGGGACCGCCCGCGGTCAGCACGTAGATCAGCGTGAACATGCCGATGGTCTGCAACGTGACCAGCATCAGGTTGGTGAGCACCGCGCCGCGGATGATCGGCAGCGTGACGTGCCGGAACCGGCGCAGCGGCCCCGCGCCGTCGACCTCGGCGGCCTCGGACAGGTCGCCGGGCACCTGCGACAGCGTGGCCTGGTAGACCAGCATCGAGAACGCGGTGCCGCGCCAGACGTTGCCCAGCACGATCGCGGCCATCGGCGCGCTGAACAGCCAGTCCTGCTCACCGGCACCGACCGCCGCGAACAGGTTGTTCAGCGTGCCTTCCGGGTTGAGGAACGCGTAGATCGCGAACGCGGCCACCAGCTCCGGCAGCACCCACGCCGACACCACGACGATGCCCACGCTGTTGCGCAGCCACCGGCTGCGGTGCCGGGTGAGCAGCGCGATGAGCATGCCGAGGCAGTTCTGCCCGATCACCGCCGAGCCCAGCGTGAACAGCACGGTCAGCCAGGCCGAGTGCCACAGCGCGGGATCGGCGAACAGCCGCCGGAAGTTGTCCAGGCCGACGAACTGCGGGTCGGTCGCGCCGCTGCCGGTGAGCGCGGCGTCGGTGAAAGCGACGTAGCAGCTCCACAGGATCGGCCCGACCACGAACAGGCCGAGCAGGACCAGCGCCGGTGCCATCGGCGCCAGCCAGCTCCCCACCCGGTGGGGCCGCAGGACCGCCATCAGCCCGCCCGGGTGTTGGCGGCCTCGACGACTCGGCTCACGCTCTGCGCCCACTTGTCGGCGACCTCGACCGGTGGCCTGCCGTCCACCACTTCGAGCACGGACTGCTGGATCTCCTCGGAGACCTTCGGATACTCCGGCAGCGCGGGCCGGTAGTGGGTGTTGCCCAGCAGGCCGATCCAGAACCGGGTCACCGGGGTAGCGTCGGCGACCCTCGGGTCGGCCGCGGCGTCCTGCCTGGCGGGCAGGTTCCCGCTGGCGATCGAGTACTCGACGACGTTGTCCTTGGACATGGCCAGCTTCACGAACTCGAAGGCGTCGTCCTGCTTCTTGCCCGACGCGCTCAGCGCGAGCGTCCAGCCGCCCGACATCGACACCGACCCCGGCGCCTGGCCGAACTGGGTCGGCATCGCGGTCGCCGACATCGTCTCGCTCCAGTTCTTCCAGCCCGCGGCGTCCCAGTTGCCCGCCGCGAAGCTGCCGTCCAGCCGGATCGCCACCTTGCCCTGCTGCGCCAGTTCGTCGCGGGCGGTCTTGTCGTACTGGGCGTCGGCGATCTGGGCCTTGCTCTGCGTCAGGTTTTCGCCGATGGCCGTGGACAGGAAGCTCATCGCGTCGGCGAAACCGCGGCTGGGCGCGATCCACTTCTTCTGCTGCTCGTCGTAGAGGGTGCCGGTCTCGGTGCCGTAGAGCAGCATCTCGACCGTCTGCATGCTCACCGACTCGCCCTCGGCCTTGCCCAGCGACATGTCGAGCCCGATGACATCGGGGAAGCGCTGCTTGACCTGCCGCGCCGCGGCGAGCACGTCCTCCCAGGTACGCGGCTTCCAGTCGGCGGGCAGACCGGCGCGGGCGAAGAGGTCGCGGTTGTACCAGAGGCCGCGGGTGTCGGTGTCGAGCGGAACGCCGTAGGTGCGGCCGTCGGCGGCCCGGCCTGCCTGCTTGGTGGTGTCGATGTACTGGTTCCACTCCGGCCACTGCGCCAGTCGCTCGTCGAGCGGGGCGAGGTAGCCGGCCTCCACGTCGGAGTTGAGGTTGAAGGAGTCCTCGTAGATCACGTCGGGCGCCGTCGAGGCCGAGCGCATCCGCAGTTGCAGCTTCGACAGGTACTCGCTCTCCGGGGCCACGACCGGGTCGAGCTTGACGGTCTTGCCCGGATGCGCCTGCTCGTACTGCTGCTTGACGCGCTGCATCCACCCGTCGACGTTCTGCGTGTTGCCGTAGCGGTGGTAGGCGACGGTGATGGTGTTGGGGTCGCTGGCGGCGGAGCCGCCACAGGCGGCGAGGGAGACCCCCAGCACACCGGCGGTCAGCACGGCCATCGCTTTCCTGCGCCGCATCGTGGTCCTCCGAGGAATCTTGCGCCTATGCTGAGACCGGGATCACACGTGTGCAACTTAATTCCATTCGATGAAGCAAGTCAACGATCTTGTCCTCCGAGGTCCGCGGGCTGTTCCGGGAACGGGCCCGGTCTGCCAGGGTGTCCACCTCGTCGTCCGTTCCAGCGCAGCCACTCGGGAGAGCACCGATGCCTCATGAGTTCTGGCAGGGCACCAACCTGCCGCGGGTCGGCGGTTTCAACCGCGCGGTCGTGCTCGACACGATCCGGGCCCACGGCGAGGTGAGCCGCGTCGAACTCGCCGAACGCACCGGGCTGACCGCGCAGACGATGTCCAACATCGTGCGGGCGCTGATGGCCGACGGCCTCGTCGCGGAGAACGGCCACGCGCCTTCCACCGGCGGAAAGCGGCGGGTGCTGCTGCGCGTGGTGCCCGACGCGTACTCGTCGGTGGGGCTGCACCTGGATCCCGAGTCCATCACCGGAGTCCTGCTCGACCTGGCGGGCGGTGTGCGGTTGCGCAGCCGCCGCCGCGTGCCGCGGGACGCCTCACCGGCGACCGTCGCCGCGGCCCTGACCCGGACGTTGAAGCAGCTGGTGCGGCGTTCGGGCATCGACGAGTCGCGCGTGCTCGGGGCCGGGCTGGCCGTGCCGGGACCGCTCGACGCCGACCACCGCAGGGTGCTGGGGCCGCCGAACCTCCCGGGCTGGGACGACGTCGCGCTGGCCGACCTCGTGGAGCAGCGGGCGGGTATGCCGGTCGTGATGGACAACGACGCCACGGCCGCGGCGATCGGCGAGCGCTGGGCGGCGGGCAAGGCGCGCCGGGGCTCGTTCGTCTACGTGTACCTCGGCGCCGGCGTTGGCGTCGGGGTCGTGCTCGGCGACCAGGTGCACCGCGGCGCCAGCAACAACGCGGGCGAGATCGGGCACGTCAACGGAGGCGGCGCCGGACGGGCGTGCTCCTGCGGAAAACGCGGCTGCCTGGAGGCCTACTGCTCGATGCGGGCGATCGTCGAGGAGTGGGTGTCGGCCACCGGGAGCCCCGGGGGCGCTTCGGTTTCGGCCGACTACGAGGAGATCTGCCGTGCGGCGGCCGGTGGTGACGCGACGGCGGTCCGCCTGCTGCGGCAGGCCGCGACCAGGCTGGGGCAGGCGCTGGCGACGGTGGTGAGCGTGCTCGACGTCGACCACGTCGTGCTCGGCGGGCCTGCGTTGCGCCACGTCGAGGACCTGATCCGGTCGCGGGTGGAGAAGACCCTCGCCGCGCACGTGTGGGCGCCGGCGGTGCGGCCGGTGCGCGTGCGCACGGCACTCATCGGCGAGGACGCGGGCGCGGTCGGGGCGGCGTCGCTGGTGCTCGACCACGCGTACTCACCGCGCCTGGCCACGCTGCTCGGCTCGTAGCTCGGCGTCAGCTCAGCTCCAACGCGAGCTGTCCCGCCGTGTCCGCGTCGGTGGCGGGCGGTGCGCCGGTGGTGCGGCGCAGGCAGAGCTTGCACGTCACCGGGTCGCGGGTGGGGTGGACGTCCTCCACGGCCCAGCCCGCGACGCCGACGTGGCAGGCGGGTGCGGGCAGCTCGTGGCCGCCCATCCACCGGGTCCAGGCGACCGCGTGCACCGTGCCGCGCTTGCGCACGACGAGGTTGCGGTCGCGGAACTGCGTCGCGGCGTGGCGTGCGACGGCGCCGAGCACCGCCGACAGCGGATCGGATGACGTCGAGGCGGCAGGTGTGGACATGCCTCCAGCGTGCCCCAGAACCCCGACCGGCACGAACACTTCCGGCATCGCGACCCGGTGCGGGGAGGACGTCACAGGCCCGTTCAGGGGCGTCGAGCGCGGTCAGCTCACCGGCTGTGCCTCCGAGCGCACCGCCTCGGACAGTGCCTGGCCGAAGGCGCGCATGCCGTTGGCGTTCGGGTGCAGCGGCGCGGCTATCGAGGTCGGGATCACACCCTCGAAGTACTTCTCCGACGGGGCGGCGCAGGTGTCGTGGCCCCTGCTCAGCGGGCCGATGTCGACGAACTTCGCGCCGTGCCCGGCCGCCTCCGCTCGCAGCATCGCGCTGAGCCGGTCCACGCTGCCCTGGACGTAGTCGGCGTCACGCGCCCAGATCGGCTGGACCGGGTAGCAGCCGCCCGGCCGGATGTAGGTGCCGTAGCCGACGACGACCACCTCGGCGTTCGGCGCGCGGTCGCGGATCGCGTCGAGGGCCTGTCCGAACCGCGGCGCGACGGCGTCGATGCGGGCGCCCAGCTCGTCGCGGCCGCCGGAGGTGAAGCCGTCCGCGCAGGACCGGCCGATCGGTTCGGGCAGCAGGTTGATGCAGGAGATGGCCGCCTGCACCAGGTCGGCGTCGTTGCCGCCGATGGTCACCGACACCAGGTCCGTCTGCGGCCCGAGCGCGTCGAACTGCGGTGGCACGAAGCCGTGCTGCCTGCCGGTGAGGTCGTTGAGCTCGGCACCGGAACAGGTGACGTCGGTCAGCCGCGCACCGAGCAGGCGGGCGGCGACACCGGGGTAGTTCGACCCCGACCGCAGGCAGGCCAGGTTCGGGTCGCGGCCCGGGATGAGCGGACCGGCCGCCGCCGAGTCGCCCAGCGCGACGTAGTCCAGCGCGTCGGCCGCCTGCGCACTCGCGGGGGTGAACACGCACGTCAACGAAAAAGCCGCCGCGACACCCGTGCGGGCGAGGCGACGGCCGAGCTGGTCTCCCACGAGGACCTCCTGCGCTGGGCGGAACCTCATTAGGAAGTAGCACAGAAACCCGGTGACCTCGGCGAAGTTCACTCTTCCGCCGAGTGGCATCAACGCTCTCGGCGCAGTCCCCGGCTTATACCGGCGGCGACCGTGGTCGCCAGGATCCAGCCCGCGGCGATGAGCAGCACCGTGATCCACTGCGAGTGCCCGCGCGCCTGCCACATGCCGTCGTGGCCGAGGTTGATGATCGGCACCAGCTGGTCCACTGTGTACAGAAGCGGGTTCCACACCGGGTGGTCGTCCTGGTTGATGGGCACCAGCTCGTGGAAGCTGAACCACACCGTGCCCACCACGCCGAACAGCAGCAGCCAGGCCAGCGCGCGCAGCGGGCGGTAGCCGTAGCTGACCGTGATGCGCTGGAGCAGGCTCCACAACCGCACCGTCCAGCGGAACGCCGGCCGGGTCGCCTTCGCGATCGCCTGGTAGCGGCGCAACTGCTTCTCGATCAGCACCGTGACCGCGTGCTCCTCGTTTCCGTTGCCCCGGAACACGTTCGCAAGCTGGTCGTAGGGCCCCGGCTGGTACTTGCCGCCGGTGGTGGCCCGCAGCCACGCCAGGCGCTCCTCCACGCGGTCGTGGTCGGCGATCTCGAACGGCGTCGTGAAGTTCTCGTAGCTGAAGTCCTCCACGTCGACGCCGCCGGTGGCGTCCCACAGCTCGGCGTTGTCGGCCAGCAGCTCGCATTGCGCCTGGCGCAGGGTGACCCGGCCGCGCGGCGGTTCAGAAGGGAACAGCGTGAGTTCCTGGGTCACCACGCCGAAGGCGTTGATGGCGGTCGTCGACGTGCCGTCACCCAGCACGCAACCCCAGAAGTTGAGCTGCCTGCCGATCGTCGCGCGCCGCAGCTGCACCGTGCCCTCGGCGCGGAACTTCCTGCTGCCCTCCGCGCAGACCAGGTCGCGCTCGATGCGCGCCGCGCGCAGGTCCAGCGACGCCTTGTAGGCCATCCGGTGCCGGTGCCAGGCGGGCTTGGTCAGGTAGGCGGAGCGCAGGTCGAGGTTCGCGCCGACCTGGGCGCCCTGCAGCTGCATCGAGCCGGTGATGTCGGCGTCGCGGGCGTCCAGGTTGCTGCCCACGACGACCCTGCTGGCCAGCAGCACGTCGGTGCGAGGCCCGTCGAGCTTGGCCTTGTTGACCTGGAAGCTGCCGCCGACCCGGACGTCGGTCATCCGGAACTGGCCGCGGAACTCGACCTTGGTGGCCTCCAGGTTGCCCAGTACCTGGGTGCCGTCGATGTGCACCGCGCGCAGCGGCTCCTCCACCGACGCCCTCGGCGAGCGCAGCCAGCCGAGGTCGATCTGCGCGCCCGACATCCGCAGGTCGCCGCCGACCGTCGCGCTGACCATGCGGATCGTGCCGCCGCTGCGGAAGCCCTGGTCGAGCTGCACGTCGCCGCGCACCTCGCTGCGGTCGGCGATCAGGGTGCTGGTCGGGTCGTCGTACTTGGACTCGCCGCGGCGCGGCGGGCTGACGCCGGGTTCGAGGACGGCGTCGCGCATCCGCAGGTCGCCGGAGATGTGCGCGCTGGGCAGGAAGATCTTGCCCGCGACGGTGAACGGCCTGCGCGTCAGCGGGTCGACGTCGAGCCGCAGCGAGCCGCCGATCTGGATGCCGGTGCCGTTGAGCGCGTAGCGGCCGCGGTTCCGCAGCGCGCCACCGGAAAGCGTCAGGTTGCCGCCGACCTTGGCGCCGGGGATGCGGATCTCGCCCGCGACCTGCAAGCGGATTCCCAGCAGGGCACCGCCGACCGAGAGGCGGTCGCCGTAGACCGCACGCGCGCCGGGGTTGCGCAGCTCGCTGTCGTTGAGCACCAGTGAACCGCCGAGGTCGGCGTCGGCGATGTCGACGATCCCGCCGATGCTGTTGCAGTTGCGCAGAACCGTGTCGTTGGTGACGCTCAGGTTCCGCGCGTTGATGCCGGGGAACCGGCAGTGCCACAGCACGAGCCCGGCCAGCCGCGTCTGCCGCAGGTCGGGGGCGTGCTCGAAACGGCAGTGCACGAACTCCAGCAGGTACGGCAGTTCCGCGGCGCGCAGGTCGACCTGGCCGGTGATGACCGCGTTCTCGATCGGGATGACCAGCTGCTGGGCGCTGCGCTTGCTGAAGGGGCGCCAGCCGCCCTCCTCCAGCGAGTCGATCAGCCTGCGGCTCAGGTAGTCGCCGCGGATCTCCCGCTCCCTGGCGAAGTTCGTCGCGTGCACGTCGAGCGTGCGGACGGACTCGTCGCTGCGCCGGACCTCCGACCTGCCCTGCCTGAGCAGCTCGTCGAAGCGCTGCTCGGCCGCGGTCAGCGGCCCGTTGTTGTCCCACGGCCTGCCCGGCACTCGATGCTCCATCGCTGTCGAACCGACGACTCACACGAACGGTAGTCGATCAACCACCACTACCAATATGACGCGTGGCGCGGCCGATCAGTTGCGGTTGGCGATTACTGCACCGAGATGGCCGAAGATCCTGGTATGGCGTGGAACCGTTCGGAGGAAGGGCCACCGACCAGTCGATTCGCCGCCGCGCGGGCCGTCACGCCCACTCTGGACACCCGGGTCGTGATCGCGGAAAGCGCTTTCGCCGGCCCCGGAAAACGGAACATCGAGTTGAACTTGATCGAACTCGCCACGACCGCCGATCGTCGCTTCCGCGGCGGGCCGTGCGGCGGTGTGGTTCCACGTGAAACGAAACGGCCGTGCCGGGTGGAGATCCCGGCACGGCCGTGCGCTCACTCGGCTCTTGCCCTCGTGTGGGTGGGATCGAGGACGCGGGCGAGGAAGGTGCGCGTCCGCTCCTGCTTCGGGGCGCCGATGACCTCCGCGGGCGGCCCCTGCTCGACGATCACGCCCCCGTCCATGAACAGCACCCGGTCGGCGACCTCGCGCGCGAACTGCATCTCGTGCGTGACGACCAGCATGGTCATCCCGTCGTTGGCGAGCTGGCGCATCACCCCGAGCACATCGCCGACGAGCTCGGGGTCCAGCGCAGAGGTCGGCTCGTCGAAGAGCATCACGTGCGGGTTCATCGCCAGTGCCCGCGCGATGGCCACGCGCTGCTGCTGACCGCCGGAGAGCTGGGACGGCATCGACCGCTCCTTCTCCGACAGCCCGACGCGGGCCAGGTTCTCGCGGGCGATCCGCTCGGCCTCGGTCCTGCCGCGGCGGAGCACCTTGCGCTGGGCGACGGTCAGGTTCTCCCCGACCGTCAGGTGCGAGAAGAGGTTGAACTGCTGGAAGACCATGCCGATGTGCCTGCGCGCGGCGTCGAGGTCGGCGTCGGGGTCGGTGAGCTCGGCACCGTCCACCACGACCTTGCCGTCGGTCGGCTCCTCCAGCAGGTTCACGCAGCGCAGCAGCGTGGACTTGCCGGAACCGGAAGGCCCGATCACGCAGACCACCTCGCCGCGGCCGACCCGCAGGTCGACCCCTTGCAGCACCTCCAGCGAGCCGAACGCCTTGCGCAGCCCGGAGATCTCGATCATCACGTCGCTCATGCTCGGTCTCCTCACTGGGTGGTGGCGGAAACGCCGCCGCCGTACTTGCGCTCGAGCACGTTGGACACCCGGGACAGCGGAATGGTGATGATCAGGTAGCACAGCCCGGCGACCAGCAGCGGGGTCAGCGAGGCGTACTCGTTGAGCGCGTTGCGGCCGAACTTGGCCAGCTCGTACTCGTTGCTGGCCAGACCGAGCAGGTAGACCAGCGACGAGTCCTTGGTCAGCAGGATCAGCTCGTTGGTCAGCGGCGGCAGGATGATCCGGAACGCCTGCGGCATGACGACGGTCAGCATGGTCCGGGTCGGCGACATCCCCAGCGAGCGCGCCGCCTCGACCTGGCCGCGCGGCACCGCCTGCACGCCAGCGCGGATCGTCTCGGCCATGTAGGCGGCACCGACCAGGCCCAGCGCCAGCATCACGGTCGAGTAGATGTCGAAGCGCATCTGGAACGCGATCGGCACACCGAAGCCCAGCGCGATGAACACCAGCAGCGCGGGCAGCCCTCGGAACAGCTCGATGTAGGCGGTGGCGAGCCAGCGGTACGGCCCCACCGGCGAAAGCTTCATCAGCGCCAGCACGACGCCCAGCGCGAGACCGAAAGCGAAGCCGAGCACGGTGTAGACGACGGTGTTGACCAGCGCGGTGGTGATCACGGCGGGGAACTGCGCGATCGCGACCTCGACGTTGAAGAACGCGCGGACGATCGAGCCCCAGTCGGCCAGCACGGCAGCGAGCACGACCGCCACGACCAGCACCGCGTACTGGATCCCGCGGTTGAGCCGCGCCCGCTGCCTGCGGCCCATGCCCGCCCTGGCCGGCCGCTCGAGTTGGGTTGTCATCGAATCTCCTGTCAGTGGTCGGGGCCGGCGGCTCCACCCGCCGGCCCCGCGGTCCCAGCAGCGCTGGAGGTCACTCCGGCAACTTGCCGAACCACTTCTGGTAGATCGCGTCGTACTCGCCGTTCTCCTTCATCTTCTTCAGCGACTGGTTCACCGCGTTGCGTAGCGCCTCGTTGCCGGTGGCGACCCCGATCCCGTACTGGTCGCCGGTGGTGAACTCGGTGGTGATCTCCACCTCGGGGTTGTTCTTGATGAAGTCGCCCAGCACGCTGTTGTCGTTGATGGCCGCGTCGATCTGACCGGTCTGCACGGCGGTCACCGACAGCGGCAGGTCCTCGAACTGGACGACCTCGTAGCCGTTGGCGGCCTTGTTCTCGTTGGCGTAGGTCTCACCGGTCGTCGAGAGCTGCACGCCGAGCTTCTTGCCGCGCAGGGCCTGGAGGCTGTTGAGGCCGGAGCCCTTCTTGGTCAGCAGCGCCTGCGTGGCATCGAAGTACGGGTCGGAGAAGTCGAAGTTCTGCTCCCGGACGTCGGTGATGCTCATGGCGGCCGCGGCGACGTCGCAGCGGCGGGTGTTGAGGTCCTCACCGGACTGGATGCCCTCGAACGGGGTGTCCACGATCTTCTGCTGCACTCCGAGGTCCCGGGCGATCAGGTCGACCAGGTCCACGTCGAAGCCGACGATCTTGCCCTGGTCGTGGAACTGGAACGGCTTGTAGTCCATGTGCGTGCAGGTGGTCAGGTGACCGCTCTCGATCAGCTGCACCCCGCCCGCCGCGGTACCGCCGCCGCCGGTGGTCGGCTGGGCGCAGCCCGCCAGCCCGAACACCAGTGCCAGGGCGGGCAGCACGGCTGCCGCTCGTTTCATCGTCCGACGCGCCACGGTGTCACTCCTAGTAGGTGAGAACGCGAGTTCCGGAATATTGCCACTCGAATGGGCGCAATCCCAGTCCTGCGTATTGCGAACCCGTCAAGTTTTCGCAGCCGCCCGGTCCGTGCGGGCTGCCCGAAGTGGAAACTCTGTGGGCCAACCACCCCGACGACACAGTTCTTGCGCGTTTCCGCTTCCGTTCCGGCCGGTTGTTGTGTTGTCGGTGGTGGAGGACTTCAGTTTCGTGTGACGCATGCCACCGGTCAACAGCAGTGTCGAACGCGTTACTCAAGCGGTGCGAGGGGCTGGTGGGGCGTTCGTGGCAGCCAGAATCGACCGTCACGGTAGGTGATCATCACGGTCGTTCGAGTGCTTCCCGACAGGTGTGCGCACCGAGCTAGGCCAGATGGCGGTCGAGGCGCACATCACGAGTTGACAACACTCCTCGTGGACCGTCCGCGGACCGGGCGGTGCCCGAAAGCGCACAACCACGGAGGAGGTAAGGATGATGCGTGCCGTCACAGCGGGACGGCGGCGGTCGGCTGCGGTCCTGGTGGCCGTGCTGGCCGCGATCGCGACCGCCTTCGCGACCCCGGCCCAGGCCGAGGCGCCGAAGGCGGCTTCGTTCGACGTGCTCCAGCTCAACCTCTGCAACGGTGGGTTCGCACACTGCTACTCGGCGGGCAGGTCCGTCGACTCCGCGATCGCCGCGATCAAGCAGCGGCGTCCGGACGTGGTGACGCTCAACGAGGTCTGCGCACCCGACATCACGCGCCTCACGCACGAGACCGGCTACACCGCGGAGTTCACCCCGGTCGGCAACAAGGTCACCGGGGCGCCCCAGCCCTGTTCGGAGGGCCGCGGCGACTACGGCGTGGCGGTGCTGGCCCATCCCGACCACGGGGCGCTGGTGGACGGTCTGGCCGAGAAGCAGTTCGCCGCGCAGGACGGCGGCGAGGAGGCGCGGGTGCTGCTGTGCGCGCCGTTCTCTAGGTTCGCCACGTGCACGGGACAGCTCTCCGCGGACGGCAACGTCGCCGCCCAGCAGTGCGTGGAGCTCGCCCAGGCCGCTGCCGGTCTCGGTGCCGTGACGCTGCTGGGCGGGGACCTGAACCTCGCCGAGGGCGGCAACCCCGACGTGCGCTCCTGCGTCCCGCAAGGCTGGTACAGCAAGGGCGACGGCACCATGCAGCACGTGTTCGCCACCGGCGCGTTCGCCTTCGAGCGCACCGAGAACCTGCCCATCGAGGGCTCCGACCACCCCGGTTTCCTCGTCGAGCTCGCGCGCTGACGGTTCGGCGCCTCCGCCACGGCGGGGGCGCCGGACGTCGCGGGAGCCGCCCTTGGGCTCGCACCGGCGTCCCATGCGCCGCCGACCTGCTGCGCGGCTTCGTGCCCTCCGGGTTCGCCTGAGCCGCGCCCCCTCGCCGCCGGCCGCACCTAGGGGTTGCCGGAGGCTGAAATCCGGGTACCACCATGAGGTGCGGTCGGCTCCCCGGGCCGACGATTGAAGCACCAACGGCGAAAGGCATCCGGAAATGAAGCTCACCCGCCCCCAGCACGGCAAGCGGATCGCCGGCGTGTGCGCCGGCATCGCGGACCGCTTCGGCATGTCGCGGGGCCTGGTCCGATTCCTGTTCATCCTGTCGTGCCTGCTGCCCGGCCCGCAGGTGCTGGTCTACATCGTCCTCTGGATCCTGATCCCCAAGAGCCACTGACGGCCCGCTAGCCGACGCGCCTGGCCGCGACGTTCGCGGTCAGCAGGACGCTCGCCGCGAGCACCGCGCTCGCGGCGAGCCCCGTCCACCCGAGCAAGGCCGGGCTGGGGAGCCCGGAGTTCATCGCGTGCAGCAGCGGGAAGACGAGCGGCACCCACCTGGCCAGCAGCACGGTCGAGAACAGGACCGCCGAGAGCACCAGCGTGCGGCCGAGCCCGCTCACCAGCAGCCGCGAGCACGGCAGCGCCAGCGCGATCCCCACCGCCGCGCACGCGAGATGCGCGAGCGCCCCGGTCAGCAGCTCCGGACCGGTCGGCCGCGGATCGTGCGCCAGCGCCGACCACACCACCGGCACCGCGCCGAGAGCCGCCGAGCACGTCAGCACCGCCGCCGACGCCGAGACCGTCGGCCGGTACGGCGACCCGGCGTGGGCCTGGGTGACCATGCGTTGCACCGGATCCTCGACGTCGACGAGCGCGATCGTCAGCCAGCCCGCGACGACCAGCAGCGCGCCCGCCGTCACCGCGAACACCGGCAGCACCGCGCCCCGGTTGTCCTGGTGGAGCATGCCGACCACGCCGATGTAGAGCAGCACGGGCGCGACGTAGCGCTGGGAGTGGCCCAGCGCGGCGAGCTGGTACCTGACCAGTGCGATCAACGAGCCTGCTCCACCGAGAGCACCGACGAACCCGCGCGGATCGCGGTCGTCAGCACCGCCTCGCGCTCGGAGACCCGCACGGTCAGCGTCACCTCCTGGTCGTCGCCGTGGTGCTCGACCACACCGGTCTGCGCCTTCCAGTCGACCGGGCGCCCTCCCGAGAGCAGCACCCGGGCCGTCGGTTCGGCACCCGCCACGGCGACCAGCCTGCCACCGACGAGCCGGTGCGTGCTGGTGGCGGGCGTGCGCGCGAACGCCGGCCGGTGGTCGGTGAACACCACCGCGGTCCCCTCGGCCCGCACCTCGCCGATCACCTCCGCCAGCACCTCGCGGGCCGCGAGGTCCAGTCCCGACCAGGGCTCGTCGAGCACGAGCAGGTCGGGCCGCTCCAGCAGCGCCTGGGCGAGCCCGACCTTCTGGGCGTTGCCCTTGGACAGCTCGCGCAGCGGCGTCGCCGGGCCGCCTGCGAGGTCGAAGCGCACCAGCCAGTGCTCGGCGCGCGCCCTGACCTCTGCGGTGCGCAGCCCGCGCACGCGTCCCATGTGGCACAGGTACGCACGGGCGCTCATGCGCTGGCGCGCGGGGAACCGGTCGGGCACGTAGGAGGTGGTGGGGTGCCCGGTGATCCGGCCCGACGACGGCCGCGACAGCCCGGCCAGGATGCGCAGCAGCGTCGACTTGCCGGAGCCGTTGGCGCCGAGGATTCCCGTCACCTGCCCGGGTTCGAGCACGAGGTCGACGCCGCGGAGGACCTGGACGCCGGAGCCGTAGCGCTTCGTGACCCCGTGCAGCCGAAGCAGCGAAGTGGACTCCACGCCGCCAAACATAGTCCGCGAACCGCCGCCGCGGCCGTATCCGGGCAAGTTTGAGGGAGGGGCGGGTTCGGCTGCTCAGCGCCGGGCGTGGGCGTCCAGGACGTAGGAGACCGCGGTGGTCACCTTCGCGGCGAAGCCGAGGTTCAGCGACTCGTCGGGCACGTGCGCGTTGCTGTCCGGCCCGAGCGCGCCGGTGACGACGAACTGCGCGTCCGGGTACACGCTGTGCAGCAGGCCCATGAACGGGATCGAACCGCCCAGCCCCATCGTGCGCCATCCGCTGCCGAAGACGTCCGCGCTCGCGTCGTCGAGGGCCGCGCGCAGCCACGGCGCGGTGTCCGGGGCGTTCCAGCCCGGCCCGGCCTCGCTGTGCTCGATGGTGACGCGGGCGCCGTAGGGCACGTCGGTCGTGAGCCGCTGCTCGACCGCGCGCAGTGCCGCGTCGGCGTCGACGGTGGGAGGCAGCCGGAAGCTGAGCGAGAGCGTCGTGAACGGGCGAAGCACGTTGCCCGCGTCGGCGGGCAACGGCAGACCGTCGGCACCGATCACCGAGAGCGTCGGGCGCCACGTGCTGTTGAGGGCCAGCTCGACCTCGTCGTCGGTCACCGGCTGGACGCCCTCGGACAGCAGCACGCTGCCGCGCACCATCCCCGGCACGGCCTCGACGGCGGCCTTGGTCTCGGCGACCCGGTTCGGCGGGATCTCGGCGTTGAGCTCGGGCACCAGGACCTCGCCGGTCGCCGGGTCCTCCAGGCGGTCGAGCAGCAGGCGCAGAACGCGGAAGCTGCTGGGCACGATGCCGCTGACGATCCCGGAGTGCTGCCCCTGGTCGAGCACCTGGACCCGGACGTCCATGCCCGCCATGCCGCGCAGCGACGTGGTCAGCCACAGCCGCTCGTAGTCGCCGCCACCGGAGTCCAGGCACACCACCAGCGACACCCGGCCCAGCCGGTCGGAGAGGTGCTCCAGGTAGGCGGGCAGGTCGGGGCTGCCGGACTCCTCGCCGGTCTCCAGCAGCACGACGCAGCGGGCGTGCGCACCGCTGTGCGCCCGGACCGCCTCGATCGCCGTGATGGCGGCGTACCCGGCGTAGCCGTCGTCGGCGGAGCCGCGGCCGTAGAGGCGGCCGTCGCGCACCACCGGCGTCCACGGCCCCAGGCCCTCCGACCAGCCGCCGACGGGCGGCTGCTTGTCGAGGTGGCCGTACAGCAGCGCGGTCTCGTCGTCGCTCCCGCCGCCGGTGGCGGGGATGTCGACCAGCAGCAGCGGGGTCCGGCCCGGCAACCGCACCACGTCGAGCTTCGCGCCCGGGATGCCGCGTGCGGCGATCCACTCCCGCACGTGCGCGACGGCGGCGTCGAGATGCCCGGAGGCGGCCCACCCCGCGTCGAAGGCCGGGGACAGCGCGGGCACCCGGACCAGCTCGGACAGGCTCGGCACGACCGAGGCGTCCCAGGTGTCCTCAACGGTTCGCTTCACTGCTGCGTGATCCACGGGCGCGATGATATGCCGCTCCGGCCCCGTCCGGCCGCCCGCGACGGGAAGCCGACACGCGGGCTGAGCCATGAGCGGCGCGCGCCCGCCCGGTGGGCGGTCCGCACGGCGAGGATTCAGGCGATGGCCAGCCCCAGCGGGTCGATCATGCCGCACCGGACCAGGCGCATCGGGCTCCCGTAGGCCAGCAGCCGGCCGAGGAGCTCGTCCAGCTCCCCGGCCGCGACGGCCGGCTTCGCCCCGGGTGGGCGAAGCCGGATTGGGCGGTCGGGCCGAGCCCGGCCACGGGTCAGGCCCCGCCGCCTCCGCCGCCGTCTCCGCCGCCGCCGTTGCCCGCGGACGCGGTCGTGGCCGCGCCGATCACGGCCACGGTGGAGGCGATCACGGCCTGTACCGCCTTGCCGAGGTTCTCGCCCTTGCTGATCTCCTTCAGCCGCTTGCGCTCGGGGCGGTCGAAGCGCAGCGAGTGCGCCAGGCCCGTCGCGTGGACCAGGGAGGCGAGTAGCGCGAGCCGGTCGTCGGGGTCCCGCTGCTGTAAGGCGACCTGGTGCAGCTCCGCGAGCAGCGCCTGCTGCATCGCCTGATCGGGGTAGTGGCGGTCGGCGGGAAAGCCGAGGAAGGTCTTCTTCTCCTCGCGGAACACGCCCCGCTGCACCAGCGCGGCGCAGTGCGTCTTGCGCGCGGACCTGCGGCTCATGATGAAGCGCGCGGCGTCGACCGGCTTCTGCTTCGGCCCCGACTTCGCCACCAGCCACGACGTGGCCTCGTCAACCCAGTCGATCCCCGTGGGTGAGTCGTCGGCCACCCGCACCTTCTTGCCTTCGAACTCGACTCGGCCGCGCAGCACCATCTCACCCAGCTCGGCTGCGCCGGTGTGGTCGCAGGTGCTGCGGTAGCTGCCGTTGGACTTGTAGAGCAGCAGCACGAACTGCTCCGGGAGGTTCAGGGTCGGCTCGCTCATGCACCCAAGTGTGCAGCCTCGGCGGAGCCCTCGAGTGGCGATCGTGCGAACCGGGGCCCACAGTATCGGGACCGCGATGGTCCCAACCGCGTTAGTCGGACCTCCATTGCTTTGATGACCTGGGAATTCAGCTGGATCGGCGGCACTTTACGGTGCAGTAGGCAGGTTGGTGGCGGGCGTGCGCGCCGGCTGCCGGCCGCTGTGGCAGGGCTCACTGGTTCGGCGGTTTTCGTGCCAGGATGGCGGGGAGCGATCCAACGCTTGGCCGGGTTCCGCGGGCGACCACCCACGTCCACCGCGGAGCGCGGCCGGAGCTTGCCGGGCGGGTCGTCACGAGCGGCCGTCCGGCGCGAGACGAGGAGATCCACATGTCCCCGGAACGATGGACGCGAGAAGGCCACTCCGGCGAAGCCACCGACACCGGTCCACCTGCCGCAACCGCAGCCAAACCCACACGGGAGCAGGTGATCGCCGGTTTGCGGGCGACAAGCGAAGGCGGAGCTGACCTGGTGCAGCTCCTCACCCCAGAGGGCGAGCGGGTCTCGCACCCGGACTTCGACATCGACGTCACCGACGCGCAGCTGCGCGACCTCTACCGGGACATGGTGCTGGTGCGGCGCACCGACCGGGAGGGCAACGCGCTCCAGCGGCAGGGCCAGCTCGGGATCTGGGTCCCGCTGCTGGGCCAGGAAGCCGCCCAGATCGGCGCGGGACGCGCGCTGAAGCCGCAGGACATGGCATTCCCCAGCTACCGCGAGCACGGCGTCGCCTGGTGCCGCGGCCTGGACCCGACCGAGGTGCTGGGCATCTTCCGGGGCACCGACCACGGCAGCTGGGACCCGATGGCCACCGGCTTCCACCTCTACACCATCGTCATCGGCAACCAGTGCCTCAACGCGGCCGGCTACGCGATGGGCCAGCGCTTCGACGGCCGGGTCGGCGACGACGACGGCGAGGCCACGATGGTCTTCTTCGGCGACGGCGCCACCAGCCAGGGCGACGTGCACGAGGCGATGGTGTGGGCCGCGGTCTACGACGCGCCGCTGGTGTTCTTCTGCCAGAACAACCAGTGGGCGATCTCCGAGCCGACCGAGCGCCAGAGCCGGGTGCCGCTGTACCAGCGGGCCTCCGGCTACGGCTTCCCCGGCATCCGGGTGGACGGCAACGACGTGCTGGCCAGCCTGGCCGTCTCGAAGTGGGCGCTGGACGAGTGCCGCCACGGCAACGGCCCGGTGCTGGTGGAGGCGTTCACCTACCGGATGGACGCGCACACCACCTCCGACGACGCCACCCGCTACCGGCTGGCCGACGAGCTGGAGGCGTGGAAGCTCAAGGACCCGATCGAGCGGCTGCGGGTGCACCTGGTGCGCGAGCAGATCGCGGGCCAGGACTTCTTCGACTCGGTGGAGGCCGAGTCCGACGAGCTGGCCGCCCGCTTCCGCGACTACTGCTTCAACCTGACCGACCCGCCGCCGCAGCGGATGTTCTCCCAGGTCTACGCCGAGCAGACCCCGCAGCTGGCCGAACAGGAGCGGGAGTACCTGCGCTACCTCGACAGCTTCGCCGACGAATCGCTCGCGGGAGGTGTGCACTGATGGCCGCACCTGCACTGGAACGCCCCACAGCGCCCGCCGGCACCCAGACGGTCACCATCGCCAAGGGCCTCAACCTCGGGCTGCGGGCCGCGATGGAACGCGACCCCAAGGTCCTGGTGATGGGCGAGGACGTGGGCAAGCTCGGTGGCGTGTTCCGGGTCACCGACGGCCTGCAGAAGGACTTCGGCGAGCACCGCGTGCTGGACACGCCGCTGGCCGAGTCCGGCATCATCGGCACCGCGATCGGGCTGGCCATCCGCGGCTACCGGCCGGTGTGCGAGATCCAGTTCGACGGGTTCATCTTCCCCGGCTTCGACCAGATCGTCTCCCAGCTGGCCAAGCTGCACTTCCGCAGCCAGGGCAGGCTGAAGATGCCGGTGGTCGTGCGGGTGCCCTTCGGCGGCGGCATCGGCGCCGTGGAGCACCACTCGGAGTCCCCGGAGTCGCTGTTCGCCCACATCGGCGGGCTGAAGGTGGTCTCCTGCTCCAACGCCGTGGACGCCTACTGGATGCTCCAGCAGGCCATCGAGTGCGACGACCCGGTGCTGTTCTTCGAGCCGAAGCGCCGCTACTACGAGAAGGCCGAGCTGGACCCGGCCGCCGAGCCCGCACCGCTGTTCTCCTCGCGGGTGCTGCGGCAGGGGTCGTCGCTGACGCTGGCCACCTACGGTCCGATGGTGCGCACCTGCCTGGAGGCGGCCAACGCCGCCGAGGAGGACGGCCACGACCTGGAGGTCGTCGACCTGCGCACGCTGTCGCCGCTGGACCTCGGCCCGGTCTACGAGTCGGTGCGGCGCACCGGCAGGCTGGTGGTGGTCAGCGAGGCGCCACCGGAGGCGTCGATCACCTCCGAGATCGCGACCCGGGTGCAGCAGGAGTGCTTCTACTCGCTGGAGGCGCCGGTGCTGCGGACGACCGGCTTCGACACCCCGTACCCGCCGAGCAAGCTGGAGGAGGGCTTCCTGCCCGACCTCGACCGGGTACTCGACGCCGTCGACCGCTCGCTGGCCTTCTGAGGGAGTCATCGATGCCACAGCTCAAGCACTTCCCGCTGCCCGACGTCGGCGAGGGGCTGACCGAGGCCGAGATCCTGGACTGGAAGGTCAAGCCGGGCGACGCGGTCACCGTGAACCAGATCATCGTCGAGATCGAGACGGCCAAGGCGTCCGTCGAGCTGCCGAGCCCGTTCGCGGGCCAGGTCAGCGAGCTGCTCGCCGACACCGGTCAGACGGTGGAGGTCGGCACCCCGATCATCACGATCGACCTGGACCCGTCCGGCGCCGCGGCGCCGCAGGAGGCCGCCCCCGCCGAGGGTGAGGGCAAGATCGGCGAGGAGTCCAACGGGCGGATCGCCACGCTGGTCGGCTACGGGCCGCGGACCAGCTCGGCGAAGCGCCGTCCTCGCAAGGGTGCGTCCGCGCCCGCCGCTTCCGCCGCACCCGTCGAGCCGCCGGTCACGGCCGAGCCGCCGGCTACCGCCGAGCCGCCCGCCGCCACCGAGGTCCACGTGCCCGCCCAGCCGTCGGCGCCCGCGCGCAACGGCGGGTACGTGCCGCTGGCCAAGCCGCCGGTGCGCAAGCTCGCCAAGGACCTCGGGGTCGACCTGCACGGGGTCACCGGCTCCGGCGAGGGCGGCGTGATCACCCGCGACGACGTGCGTTCCGCCGCGGCTCCGGCCGCCGCCCCGGCGGCGGCACCGGGCGCCCGCGAGCGGCGCGTGCCGATCAAGGGGGTCCGCAAGGCCACCGCGCAGGCGATGGTCAGCAGCGCCTTCACCGCACCGCACGTCACCGAGTTCCTCACCGTCGACGTCACGCCGATGATGGAGCTTCGCGAGCGGCTGAAGTCCCACCCCGAGTTCCGCGGGGTCAAGGTCACGCCGCTGGCGTTCGCGGCGAAGGCGCTGTGCCTCGCCGCGCGCCGCACGCCGGATGTGAACGCCGCGTGGGACGAAGCGGCGGGCGAGATCGTCTACAAGGACTACGTGCACCTGGGCATCGCGGCGGCGACACCGCGCGGTCTGGTCGTCCCGAAGATCCGGGACGCCGACGGCATGTCGCTGCGGGAGCTGGCCGAGGCGCTGGACTCGCTGACCACGACCGCCCGCGAGGGAAGGACGCCTCCGGGCGACATGGTCGGCGGGACGATCACGATCACCAACGTCGGCGTGTTCGGCGTCGACACCGGGACCCCGATCCTCAACCCCGGGGAGTCGGCGATCCTGGCGTTCGGGGCGGTCCGGGACATGCCGTGGGTGGTCGACGGCCAGGTCGTGCCGCGCAAGGTCTGCCAGCTCGCGCTGAGCTTCGACCACCGCGTGGTCGACGGCCAGCAGGGCTCGCAGTTCCTCGCCGACGTCGGGGCGCTGCTGTCGGACCCGAGCATGGCGATCACCTACTGACGCACGCGAAAAGGGCCCCTCGTTCCGCTTTGGACGAGGGGCCCTTTCGCGCGTGAGGCGTCAGGCGCTGTAGCCCTTCGGCGGGATCAGCGTCGAGAGCTGGTCGAAGCTGAGCCAGTAGAGCTGGTTGCCGGAGAACGACGCCGGGTCGGCGATGTGCACGGTCATGTTCTCGCTGTCGTAGCCGATGACCGTGAAGTAGTGGTAGATCGTCTGCCCGGGCGGGTAGCCGGGCGGCTGGTTGCCGGGCGGCGCGACGATGTTGGCCACGATCGCGTGCCCGGAGTCGATGTCGGCGACGATGTCGCTCCAGAGCTTGTCCTTCTGCTCCTGGGTCGGCGGATCGTCGGGCATCTCGACCGTGGAGTACTCGCTGCCGGTTCCGGAGAGCCGGTTGTTGAGCACGCCGGTCACCTGCGAGATGTGGTCGGTGCCGTTCTCGGTGGTGCCGAGCTCGGCGGCGAGGGTCTCCTGGCTGGGCAGGTCGCCGGTGCGGGCCGACAGCGCGATGCGGGTGGCGGCGGGGCCGCACCAGTAGCCGGTCTCCTGCACCTGGTAGTCGACGTCGAGGGACTTCGCGGCCGCGACCCGCACCTGGGCGGGTGCCTCGGGGGCGGCTGTGGCGGCGGGCAGGGCGGGCGCCCCGGCCAGCACCGCGGTGGCGGCCACGACCAGGAGTCGGCGCATGCTGGTCTCCGTTGCTCGTGATCTTCTGACGAACAACGTCATGCTTTCCGACGACAAGCAACGGCGGGAGCGCCCGGACGGCGCAATCGGGATGGTGCGGACGCCGATCAGTGGCGCCGGAAGACCACCACGCCACGCGACGGCCGCCACAGCTTGATCAGCAAGTGACCCGCGGCCTCGTCCACACCCGTGGTGACGACCTCGGTGATCTCCACGCGGAACAGGTGGGAATCCTCGCTCGCGGGCTTCGCGCGTTCGATCCAGGCACGGCGCTCGGAGGGGTCTGCGACCTCGAGAGCCCTGCCGGAGAGCTTGACGTCGGGCTCGCCCAGGCTCGCCTCACCGGGCTGGGCGTGCACCGACATGCGGGGGTCGCGCAGCAGGTCGAGCGCCTTGTGCGAGCCGGGCATCGACCACAGCTCCAGCACGTCGTCGCGCCAGTGGACCTCGATGGCGCTGAGTCGCGGCGAGCCGTCCCGCCGCAGGGTGGCGAGCACGTGGTGCCTGCTCGCCCCAAACCGCCGCCGCACGTCCGCGGCGATCCGCGGCTCCTCGGCGGAGAACTGCTTCCAGCTGACCACGGGCACCAGGTTCGCACCGATCACCGACAGACCGGCGCGAACCGGTGAAGCCCGTTCGTCGCGCCCGGCGGGCGCGACGCGATCAGTCCTGCTTGCGGCGCCTGCCGCCCTTCTTGCCCGCGGTCGCGGACGCGGTCGCGCTCTCGGAGTCGGCGACCTGCGCCTGCTCGTGGCGCTTGGCGCTCTCGGCCTCCGCCTCGCGGATGAAGTCGAACGCGTGCATGTCGAAGTCGTGCACGTCGATCTCGGGCAGCTCGCCGAGTTCCTTGTTCAGTTCTCCGAAGATCGGAGTCTTCGGGTCGTGGGTGGTGTTCACCGCTTCGCCCTCCCGTTTCGCTCTCGAAGCCGTGCCCGGTCCCGGCCGGGGCTCGCGAGCCCTCGCCGGTCCCGGTCGCGCTTGGTGTGGTCCCTCCCCGATGGGCCCACCGGGCGCGTTCGGCTCCACGCGTGGCCGATCGCGCCGTTGGGACGCGCGCTGACCGAGCCAGTGTCGCGTCAGCCGCCCATTTTCACCTGTTCGGGTGAGGCAGATAGTGCTTCTGCCCACCCGCGCGGGCATGGCGCCCACGAAATCCTGCCTGTTCTCGGTCAAACCCGCTCGGGCTTTGTGCAATTCCGCACCGTGGCGAGCGCCACTCCCGCCTTCCGCAACGCGGCCGAATGAGGGAAAGGAGCCCGCCGCGCGGAGTCGTGCGCGGCGGCGGAACGGACGCAGGAGCCACCGGGCTCGGACGGCGCCAACCGGCTTCAGCGCGACTACTCGCCGTGAACCTACGAACGAGTAGGTTCACTGGACGACGCCCCGGCGTGATCGCGGCTGTTCTAGCCTGAGGGGAAGCACCCTGGGTGAGGCGCGGCCGGCAGGCCGCCGGTGGTGAGAGGTGAGATGAAGGCCGACGTGGAGCACCCGGATCGCCCCCGCCCGCGCACCAAGCGGCTGCCCCGCTCGGTGCGGGAACGGCAGATCCTGGACGCGGCGGTGGACGTCTTCGCCGCGCACGGCTTCCACCAGGCGTCGATGGACGAGATCTCCGAGGTCGCGGGCATCTCCAAGCCGATGATCTACGCCTACCTGGGGTCGAAGGAGGAGCTGTTCGTCGCCTGCATCCAGCGGGAGGCGGCCAGGCTGCTCGACGCCATCCGCGGCGCGGTCGACACCGGCCTGCGGCCCGACCAGCAGCTCTGGCGCGGGCTGCGGTCGTTCTTCGAGTACACCCAGCAGTACCGGTCGAGCTGGGCGGTGCTGCACCGGCAGGCCAACGCCCAGGGCGAACCGTTCTCCATCGAGCTCGCGCAGTGGCGCAGCCGCACCCGCGACGTCATCGCGATGCTGCTGGCCCGGGCGACCGAGTCGGCCGAGCAGCAGATGCAGCCCGAGCAGATGCAGCCGTTCGCCGCGGCGCTGGTCGGCGCGGGCGAGTCGCTGGTCGACTGGTGGCTGGACAACCCCGACCACACCGCCGACGGGATGGCGATGCGCCTGATGAACATGGTCTGGATGGGCTTCGGCGACCTGGTCGAGGGCCGCGACTGGAAACCGGAGTGACCCGGCCGACCGGGTGCCGCCCCCGTGGAACCGGCACCCGGCCGAGCCTCAGCGGGTGATCGTGGCGAACAGGTGCGGCTTGCCCGACCTGGAGTGCAGGGCGAACTCCTGGCCGCGCTCGGTGAACTCCACCGACGATGGCAGCAGCACCGGCTTGCGGAACTCGACCTCCACGGTGCACGCCTCGGGCAGCCTGCCCTCGAAAGCGGCCACGCAGCGCGCCTTCGACCACATGCCGTGCGCGATGGCGCGCGGGAATCCGAACGCCTTCGCGGTCAGCGGGTGCATGTGGATCGGGTTGCGGTCGCCCGACACCGCGGCGTAGCGGCGGCCGAGGTCGCCGGGCAGCCGCCACCGCGCGGTGGCCTCGCCCGCCTCGATGCCCGTCCGCTCCGGCCGCGCGGCTTCGGCGCTCTCTTCCGGCTTCCCGCGGCGCAGGTAGGTGGTGACCTCCCGCCAGACCACCTCGCCGCCGGTGCTGGTCTCGGTGATGACGTCGAACTGCCTGCCCTTCGGGTGCGGACGCAGGTTTTCCACCCGCACCCGCTGGCTCAGCTCGTCGGTCACCAGCAGCGGCCGGTCCTGCCGGATCGAGTTGGCCACGTGCACCAGCCCGACCAGTGGAAACGGGAATCCCGGGTCGGTCATCAGCCGCACCGCCATGCCGAAGGACAGCACGTGCGGGTAGGTCAGCGGCAGCTCGTCGCGCAGCCCGAAACCGCACACCCGGTTGTAGTCGGCGAGGTGCTCGCGGTCGACGGTGATGCCGTGCCGGACGTACTCGGTGCCGGGCAGGCTGGAGCCCCGCCGCGCCGGGCCGGAGGCGACCGCCCTGATGTACAGGGAGGACAGGTTCGGTGCGCTGGTCAGCTCCGGCATGTCAGGCTCCCAGCAGGCTCTGGCCGCAGACCCGGACCACGTTGCCGTTGACCCCGGCGGATGCGGGGCTGGCGAACCAGGCGATCGTCTCGGCGACGTCCACCGGCCGGCCGCCCTGGGACATGCTGTTCATCCGCCTGCCAGCCTCCCGCACGAACAGCGGCACCGCGGCGGTCATCTTGGTCTCGATGAACCCGGGCGCCACCGCGTTGACGGTGGCTCCCCGGCCTGCGGCGATCGGGGCGGTGCCCTGGACCACGCCGATCACGCCCGCCTTGGACGTGGCGTAGTTGGCCTGGCCGACGTTGCCCGCGATGCCGCTGATCGAGGCGACCCCGATGATCCGCCCGCCCGGCCGCAGCGGCGAGCCCTCCGCGAGCAGCGCCTCGTTGATGCGCTCCTGCGAGGTGAGGTTGACCGCGATCACCGCGTCCCACTGCTGCTCGGTCATCCGGCCCAGCGTCTTGTCACGGGTGATTCCGGCGTTGTGCACGACGATGTCGATGCCGCCGTGGCGCTCGGTGAAGTGCTCGAGGACGCGCTGCGGCGCGTCCTGGGCGGTGATGTCGAGCTGGAGCGTCGAGCCGCCGATGCGGTTGGCGACCCGGGCCAGGTCACCGCCCTGGGCGGGCACGTCGAGGCAGACCACGTGCGCGCCGTCCCTGGCCAGGGTCTCGGCGATCGCCTCGCCGATGCCCCGGGACGCGCCGGTGACCAGCGCGACCTTGTCGCGCAGCGGCTTCGCCTGGTCCACCTCGGGGACCTCGGCCGCTCCGACCCGCACGACCTGCCCGGACACGTAGGCGGACTTGGCCGAGAGCAGGAAGCGCAGCGTCGAGTCGAGAGCCCCTTCGGCGCCTTCCGACACGTAGACCAGTTGCACGGTCGCCCCGCGCTTGAGCTCCTTGCCGACGCTGCGGGTGAAGCCCTCCAGCGCGCGGCGGGCGACCTGCTCGCGCGGGTCGGCGGCCTCCTCGGGCGGCGCGGCGAGCACGACCACCCGGCCGCAGCGGTCGACCTGCCGGATCGTCGAGGCGAAGAACTCGTAGACCTGCCGCAGATCGGTGCTGGAGCGCACGCCGCTGGCGTCGAAAACCAGCGCGGCGTAGCGGGCACCGTCGGTGCGCACGTCGTGGACCTGGGCGTGGACGTCCTTGAGTGTGGCGGCCACCGAGGCGCCGAGGCGCGAGCCGACGGCGGCGCCGGTGAGCACCGGGCCGGAGACGACCGGGTCGCCCGGGTGGTGGCGCCGCAACGGGGTCGGCTGCGGGAGACCGAGGCGCTTGCTGATCTGCCGTCCCAGCGGGGACGAGGTGAACTGTTGGTACCGGTCGGACATTCGACACTCCTGCGGACTGACGGCTCGACGCATAAGCTACTCATCGGTAGGTTAGATTGCCCAGAGAGTCAGCACCAGTGAGGGAGTCAGGTATGTCCTCCGTTCGCCGGGTCGCGGTAGTTGGCGGCAACCGGATCCCGTTCGCGCGCTCCGGCGGTCCCTACGCCCGCGCCTCCAACCAGGACATGCTCACCGCGGCGCTCGACGGGCTGATCGCCCGCTTCGGCCTGCAGGGCGAGCGGGTCGGCGAGTTCGTCGCCGGAGCCGTGCTCAAGCACAGCCGGGACTTCAACCTGGCGCGCGAGACGGTACTGGGCTCCAGGCTCGACCCGCGCACACCGGCGCACGACGTGCAGATGGCCTGCGCGACCGGGCTCGAGTCGGTGATCTCGGTGGCCAACAAGATCGCGCTCGGCCAGCTCGACAGCGGCATCGCCGGTGGCGTGGACACCGCCAGCGACGCCCCCATCGGCGTCAACGAGGACCTGCGGCGGGTGCTGCTCGCGGCCAACCACGCCAAGACCCCGGCCGCGCGGCTCAAGGCGCTGGCCGGAATCCGGCCCCAGCACGTCGTGCCCGAGCTCCCGCGCAACTCCGAGCCGCGCACCGGGCTCTCCATGGGCGAGCACGCGGCCAGGACCGCGCTGGCCTGGCAGATCGGGCGCGAGGCGCAGGACGAGCTCGCGGCCCGCAGCCACCAGCGGCTCGCCGCGGCCTACGAGCGCGGATTCTTCGACGACCTGGTCACCTCGTTCCAGGGCCTCGCCCAGGACCAGAACCTGCGGCCGGACAGCACGGCCGAGAAGCTCGCCAAGCTCAAGCCGGTCTTCGGCGGCGGCGAGGACGCGACGATGACGGCGGGCAACTCCACGCCGCTGTCCGACGGCGCGTCGACGGTGCTGCTGGCGAGCGAGGAGTGGGCGCAGGAACGCAGGCTGCCGGTGCTGGCCTACCTGAACGACTTCGTCCCGGCCGCGGTCGACCACGTCAGCGGCGACGAGGGACTGCTGATGGCACCCGCCTACGCGGTGCCCAGGCTGCTGGCCCGCGCCGGGCTGGGATTGGGCGACTTCGACTTCTACGAGGTCCACGAGGCCTTCGCCTCCCAGGTGCTGGCGACGCTGAAGGCGTGGGAGGACCCGGACTTCTGCAAGAACCGGCTCGGCCTGGACGCTCCGCTGGGCTCGGTCGACCCGGAGAAGCTGAACGTCAACGGCTCCTCGCTCGCCGCGGGCCACCCGTTCGCCGCCACCGGCGGCCGGATCGTGGCCACGCTGGCGAAGCTGCTCGCCGAGCGCGGCTCCGGCCGGGGCCTGATCTCCATCTGCGCCGCGGGCGGCCAGGGCGTCACCGCGATCGTCGAACGCTGACCGGGCGCGGCTCGCGGGTGGCCGCCACCCGCGAGCCGCGCCCTGCATCAGTCCAGCGCCCAAGCGGTCACCCAGCGGCCCGAGAAGTCAATCCAGCGCCCAGGTCACGGTGCACGAGGCCGTGACGCTCACGTGCCCCGGCGCGAGGTCGAGCGCCCGCACGCTTTCGGCCGCGCTCCGCGCACCCGGCGCGGCGGCTCCGCCGAGCGCGGGCGCCGACGGCCCGCGGCGCTCCGCGCCGCCGTCGACCAGGCGCACCAGCGGTCCGAGCGCCCGCCCCAGCGCGTCGGCGTACGCCTCCGCGCGCCGGCGGGCGTCGGCCACGGCCCGCCGCTGCGCCTCGGCCGCCGCCTCGGCCTGGTCGCTCAGCTCCCAGCGCGGGCCGTCGAGCCGTTCCGGCTCCGCCTCCAGCAGCGCTCCCGCCAGTCGCTCCAGCTCCTCCCGCCCGCCGACGCGCAGGGTGTAGTGCTGCCGTGCCTGGCAGCCGACCTGGTGTCCGTCCTCGTAGGTGGGGTGCACGGTGAGGTTCCGGCTGCGCACCTCGACCGTCGACAGCAGCTCCTCGATGCCGCTGACGCGGTCGGCGAGCACGTCGACCGCCTGCGCGCGCTCCGGCGCCGACGCGCTGAAGGCGACGGTCAGCGTCGCGCGGTCCGCGGTGCGCAGCACCTGCCCGTTTCCGTTGGTCACGACTTCGGCCATGCCCGCCACTCAAGCACCCCGGCGGCTTCATGGCGCCGTATTGATCAATATCGGATCTCTTATATAGACGGATATAAAGAACTACAAGCAGGTCACCGTTGACGGGCCACCATCCCAGGCTTACTGTTGAAGCACTTCCTTAATTAAGGAGTTGGCTAATTGACTGCCGCCGATCCGTTGAGCCTCGTGTTCTCGGCCCTGGCCGACCCGACGCGCCGGGCGATCCTGACCCGGCTCTCCCGGGGCGCCACCACCGTCGGGGACCTGGCAACGCCGTTCGCGATCAGCGCCCCCGCCGTCTCGCAGCACCTCAAGGTGCTCGAACGCGCGGGCCTCGTGGAGCGCACCGCGCGGGCGCAATGGCGCACGGTGTCGCTGCGCACGGAACCTCTCGACGAGGTGGCGCAATGGGTCGAGAAGCACCGGCAGGAGTGGAACGAGCGCTTCGACCTGCTCGACGAGCGGCTCCGGCGCACGAAGGAGGACGACCGCGATGACTGAGACACCCAGCACCACCGCAGCCGAGTTCACGATCACCCGGGAGTTCGACGCGCCCCGCGAGGCCGTCTGGCGGGCGTGGACCGACCCGGCCGAGATGACCCACTGGTACCACCCGCGGGGATTCACCACACCGCCCGAGAGCATCAGCGTCGACCTGCGCGAGGGCGGGACCTACCGGTACACCATGGTCGACGAGGCGACCGGCGAGCAGTATTCCACCGGCGGCACGTACCTGGAGATCGCCGAGCCCGAGCGCCTGGTGTTCACCTGGGGAGACCCGGAGGACCCCGCCGAGTCGGCCCCGGTCGTCACCGTGACCTTGCAGGAACGGGAAGAGCGCACGGCGATGACGTTCCACCTGCGCGGCATCGCGGGCCACCCCGGCGACGGCAACGTCCACGACGGCTGGGCCGAGGCGCTGGACATCCTCATCGAGCACGTCACCGGCTCGCCCAGCTGACGGCTCGCTGGGCGAGCCGGCCGGCTCGCCCCTTGAACGAACGGACCCTCGCCGGGCGAACGGACCCTCGCCGAGAGAACGGGTCCTCGCCGTGCCGACCGAGCGGAACCGGCGGCCGACACGCCGATGGCGGTTTCTCGCGGAGTATCGGTTCAGCCCTATACGGCTGGATACAGTCCGAGGAATGGACCCGGTGCGCAACCCCTTCGCCCCCGGCGCCGGTCAGCGCCCGCCCGAGCTCGCCGGGCGGGACCGCGAGGCCGACGCCTTCGAGGTCGTCCTCGAACGGGTCGCGCGCGGCCGTCCCGAGCGGAGCCTGGTGCTCAGCGGCCTGCGCGGAGTCGGCAAGACCGTGCTGCTGGGCGAGCTGCGGTCGATGGCGATCCGGCGCGGCTGGGGCGCGGGAAAGGTCGAGGCCCGTCCGGAGGCGGGCCTGCGCCGCCCGCTGTCGGCCGCGCTGCACCGCGCCATCCGCGACCTCGCGGTGCGCCACCGCGCCCCCGACCGCGTCGACGAGGTGCTCGGCGTGCTGAAGGCGTTCGCGCTCAAGGCGAACCCGGCCGACGCCAAGCTGCGCGACCGCTGGCAGCCCGGCATCGACGTGCCCGCCGCGCAGGGCCGCGCCGACTCCGGTGACGTCGAGATCGACCTCGTCGAGCTGTTCACCGAGGTCGCCGAGCTGGCCGCGGACGTCGGCACCGGCGTCGCGCTGCTGATCGACGAGATGCAAGACCTGCGACCGGAGGACGTGTCCGCGCTGTGCGCGGCCTGCCACGAACTGTCGCAGTCGGGTGCCCCGCTGGTCGTGGTCGGCGCAGGGCTGCCGCACCTGCCGGCCGTGCTGTCGGCCAGCAAGTCGTACTCCGAGCGGCTCTTCCGGTACGTGCGGATCGACCGGCTCGTCCGCTCCGATGCCGACCGCGCGGTGGTCGCGCCCATCGAGCGGGAGGAAGCCGAGATCACCTCGGAAGCGCTCGACGCGCTGTTCTCGGTCTCCGGCGGCTACCCGTACTTCGTCCAGGCCTACGGGAAGGCGGCGTGGGACGCGGCGCCGAGGGCACCGATCGGCAGCGACGACGTGCGGCTGGCGGCACCGGAGGCCGAGGGGGAGCTGGCGGTCGGCTTCTTCGGCTCGCGCTACGAGCGTGCTACCCCGGCCGAGCGCGAGTACCTGCGCGCGATGGCCGAGGTCGTCGAGGGCCGCGACGAGGCGGCTGGCACGTCGTCGGTCGCGGAGTTCCTGGAGCGCAGGCCGTCGTCGCTGTCGCCGGCGCGGGACAGCCTCATCAAGAAGGGGCTGGTCTACTCGGCCGAGCGGGGCCGGATCGCGTTCACCGTGCCGCATTTCGGCCGCTACCTGCTCACGCAGGACTAGCCGGCTCAGCCGAAACGGGATGACCGAGCAACTCGGTCAGTGCAGGTCAGCGACTCGATCGGGTGGACTTTCCTGTGACGCCCGTCACATCCCGTCACGGGTGTAACGAGACGCCGTCGCGCGCCGATATTCCGGATGACCCCGCGATGCTGTCGGACCCCCGACCTGGCAGCACCGCGGGGCCTTCCAATTTCCGGGGCTTTCTCCCGGGTCTCCTCCGGTCTCACCTGGTCGGCTCCCGCGCCACCGGGGACCTCGCGACATCCTCTACAACCGGCCACTCCCAGGCATATTCCCGCACACCACGATTCGCATTGGCGAATCGCTTCGGCTTCGAAGGAGGCACTCGTGGAAGCCGTCATCATGGTCATCAGCGCGCTGGTGCCGACCCTCGCGGCCAGCGTCTACTACGTGACTGGTCACCGCTCCAGCGACCAGGACTGACAAGCCGGGCTTGCCGCGCAGGCGAGGAGGAGCGGCAAGCCGCGTCGCCGCGCGGGCCCTGGCCGGACTTGTGGCCTGAGTCTGCGTTCTCCGCTTCGCACCACCGCTTCCCTGGAACGATGTGATCGTGAGTTCTGGGGGAGGTTCGGCCGGGGCGGGCGTGGGCTGGGCAATGCTGGGCACCGGCCTGGTCGGCGGCATGGTGTGGTCGTTCGCGGTGCAGGCCGCGATGCCGTCGTGGTTCGACCCCGGCGACTCGTGCCCGGAGCCGGAGAACGCTTCGCTGCGGGTCGTGAAGACGGAGTTCCCGCCGAGCGCGCGGTGCGTCATCACCTTCGACGACGGCTCGGCGCCGCTCGTCCACGACTACATCTCGCCCGCGAAGACCACGGTGCTGACGCTGGTCGCCGTCGTTCTCGTGCTGCTCGCCCTGGCCGGTGCCGCGCTGCTGTGCCACCGCCTCCTGCGCCGTGAGGCTCCGGACACACCGGACCTCCCGGTTGGCCGACCGTGGGTGCACGTCGCCGGCGCGGGCCTGCTCGGGGGCATCGCCACGTCGGTTGGCGCGATGTGCGCCGCGGTGTTCTCGATCCTCGGCGGAATCGCCGGGGGCATCGTTCTGTGCGCCGCGTACGTCCTGGCGACGGTCACCGCCGCGACCCTGCTGGACCGCGGCGCGGGTCCCGGCACCGGCGGCGCCTCGGGGTCGCGGCGCCGGGGCGCCGCGGTCGGCGGCATCGGCGGGGGTCGTCACGGCCGTGATCACCGGGATGGCACTGGACGTCCTGGGCCCGTCGGACCTGCTGTCGCAGTGGCTGCCCCTGGCCGCGACGCTGCCCTTCGGCCTGATCGCGGCCCTGCAATGGATCCGCCCAGCCGAGCGCGCCAGCTGATCCGGTCCATGGCGACACGGCCCGCGAGCCGTCAAGCTCGCGGGCCGCGCTCGCCCCGCGCCTCCACCGCCACGCCCGCCCTGGTCGTCCTTCACACAGCCTGCTTGGCGTTGCCCACCCGGCCCGACACGCTCTCGCGGTGACGGTCCCGCCGCCCGGGTCGGCCGCGATGCCGGGTAGATCACTCGAAGGTGTTCAGCCGCAGCTTCCGCCCTGCATCGGCCGCACCTCGACGGGGAGCGTGGTCGCCGCGGCCAGCTTTCGGCCCCATTCGAGCGCCGCGTCGAAGTCGTGGGCCTGGATGACGGTGAATCCGCCGATGTGCTCCTTGCCCTCCATGTACGGGCCGTCGGTGGTGAGCGCCTCGGCTCCTCGGCCACGCGCGACCACCGCGGTGTCCGGCGGGTGCAGCCCGGCGGCGAAGACCCATGCGCCGGCGTCGCGCATCTCCTGGTTCACGGCCTCGACGTCGCGCATGATCGGGTCGAGCACTTCCGGGCGGGCGGTTCGCCGTCGGGCTGGTAGATGCTGAGCAGGTACTGCTTCATCGGTATCCCTCCGATCGGTTCCACTTCACCCCCTGTACGAACGGGCTCGCCGCGGTTCGACACCGCGCGCGCAGGAATCGTGGGAGTCGCGGGTCACTCCCGTCCTCGTCGAGACCCGGGCCCTCCGTGCAGGGCCCACCACCTCCGGCACCACGCATCGTGGCCCGACGGGGCCGTCGCAGCTCAGGCTTCGCCTTCGGCGAGCAGCGCGTCGATCTGCCCCATGGACTGCCGCATGCCTTCCTCCATGCCCATCGTGATCAGCTGTTCGAGCTGTTCGGAGCTGGCGAAGGTGCTGACGGTGACCATGCGGGTTCCCGTCCCGGCGGGTTCGAGCGTCACCACGGCGTGCGTGGACCCCATCGTGGTGTCGGGTTCGCCGTTCTCGTCGGCGAAGCCGTCGTCGAACTCCAGGCGGTGCGGCGCGTCGATCGCGGTGATCCGCCACCAGCCGTACGCCTTCTCGCCGTTCGGGCCGGTCATGAAGTACAGCGAGGAACCGCCGACGGTGAAGTCGTGCCGCTCGAAGGTCGCGGGCCACGTGGGCGGGCCCCACCAGCGCTCGAGCCGGCGCGGGTCCTCCCACACCTGCCAGACGCGTTCGACCTGCGCGTCGAACTCCGCGACGAACGTCAGGGTCAGCGCGTCCACGTCCTTGTGGATGCTGGTCACGGTCATTGCTCGGCCCTCGTCTCTCGGTCTTCGGCCAGGAGTTCTTCGATGCCCCGGGCGCGGTGGCGCCAGATCTGCTCGTACGCGTCGAGCAGACGCGCGGTCCTGTGCAGGACATCGGGGTTGCCGCGGACGAGCTGCTCCCGTCCGCGCCGCTGCTTGGTGACGAGCGAGGCCCGCTCGAGCACCGCGACGTGCTTCTGCACCGCCGCGAAGCTCATGTCGTACCGGTTCGCCAGCGCGGAGATCGACTGCTCCTGCCGCAGCACCTGCGCGATGATGTCGCGCCGGGTCGCGTCGGCGAGGCCGTGGAAGATGCGGTCCACCTCGTCCGCAGTCATCTGATCTACAACCACGTGGTTGTACGTTACGGGTCGCTGACGCCCCGCGCAAGACGAACCGCATGCCGCACGTCTGAACGGCCCCGCTGCCGACCGTGACGATCGACTCGCGAGCCCTCACCCCGTGGAACACCACCCGATGCGGTGTTGTTGACTCCGGGCGTGAGTGCCGAGCAGCAGAAGCGCCGTGCCCGTGTCCGCGCCCCCGAGCTGGTGGGACGCCGGTGGTTGAACACCGGTGGCCGCGAGATGAGCCTCCAGGACTTCCGCGGAAAGGTCCTGGTCCTGGACTTCTGGACGTTCTGCTGCATCAACTGCCTGCACGTGCTCGACGAGCTGCGTCCGCTGGAGGAGGAGTTCGCCGACGAGGTGGTCGTGGTCGGCGTGCACTCGCCGAAGTTCGAGCACGAGGCCGACCCGGACGCGGTCGCCGCCGCCGTGCAGCGCTACGCCGTGCACCACCCGGTGCTCGACGACCCCGAGCTCACGACCTGGCAGCACTACGCCGTCAAGGCGTGGCCGACGCTGGTGGTGGTCGACCCCGAGGGCTACGTGGTGCATGTCGCCGCGGGTGAGGGCCACGTCGAGACGCTGCGCGGTGTCGTGGCCGAGCTGGTCGCCGAACACGACGCCAAGGGCACGCTGCACCGCGGCGACGGCCCCTACGTTCCGCCGGAGACCGAGAACACCACGCTGCGCTTCCCCGCCAAGGTCCTCCCGCTCGACGGCGGCACGCTCCTGGTTTCCGACTCCGCGCACCACAGCCTCGTCGAGTTCACCGCCGACGGGGAGACCCCGGTGCGCCGCATCGGCTCCGGTGAGCGCGGGCGCGCCGACGGCGCCGCCGGCGAGGCGAGCTTCGCCGAACCCGCCGGGCTGGCGCTGCTGCCCGAGGACGTCGCGGCCGAGGCCGGCTACGACGTCGTGGTCGCCGACACGGTGAACCACCTGCTGCGCGGTGTCCGGCTCGCCGACGGCGAGGTCGTCACGGTCGCGGGCACAGGTGAGCAGTGGCGCGACGGCGCCGACGGCGGGCCCGCGTTGCAGACGCCGCTGACCAGCCCGTGGGACGTGGCGTGGTGGGAGCCCGCGGGCGGTGTCGTCATCGCGATGGCGGGCAACCACACGCTGGGACTGTTCGATCCGCGCACCGGGCAGGTGCGGCGGTTCGCGGGCACCACCGTCGAGGGCCTGCGCGACGGCGACGCGTCCGAGGCGTTCTTCGCCCAGACTTCCGGGCTCGCCGACGGCGGTGACCGGCTGTGGCTGGCCGACTCCGAGACGTCGGCGCTGCGCTGGGTGGAAGCCAGCGGCGACGGGTTCGCCGTGCGCACCGCCGTCGGGGCGGGGCTGTTCGACTTCGGCCACGCCGACGGCTCCTCCGGCCAGGCGCTGTTCCAGCACCCGCTCGGGGTGGCGGTGCTGCCGGACGGCTCGGTCGCTGTGTGCGACACCTACAACAGCGCGATCCGGCGCTACGACCCGGCGAGCGACGAGGTCTCGACGCTGGCCGACAAGATCGCCGAGCCCTCCGGCGCCGCGGTCGTCGACGGGGAGCTAGTGGTAGTCGCCTCGGCCTCGCACCGCCTGGAGCGGCCGGTGCCGCCCGGCCTCGCCGCCAAGCTCGTGCGCGGCACGTCGCAGCAGGTCAAGAGGCCGGACACGGAGGTCGGGCCGGGCGAGCTGGAGCTGGCGGTGGTGTTCACCCCGCCGCCGGGAACCAAGCTCGACGACCGCTACGGACCGTCGACGCGGCTGGAGGTCAGCTCCTCGCCCGAGGGACTGCTGCTGGAGGGTGCCGGGGCCGGCACCGACCTGAACCGCGGGCTCGTGCTGGCCGACGGCATCGAGCACGGCGTGCTGCACGTCGTGGCGCAGGCGGCCAGCTGCGACGACGACCCGTCGGTCGAGCACCCCGCCTGCCGGCTGACCAGGCAGGACTGGGGCGTCCCGATCCGGGTCGCCGCGGGCGGCCCGAACCGGCTGCCGCTGGTGATGGGCGGTCTCGACGACGAGGCGTGATGGCCCCGCCGGGGTGTCAGCCCTGTGAGGGCGGCAAGTAAACTTTTCGGGTGACCGATGCCAAGCTCGAGATCCAGATGCTGCATGACCGGGTCATGGTGCGGATCTCTCAGGAATCCGGGGAACGTCGCAGCAGTGGCGGCATCGTGATTCCGGCGACCGCCCAGGTGGCCAAGCGGCTGCTCTGGGGCGAGGTCTTCGGGGTGGGCAGCCACGTACGCGCCGTCAAGGTCGGTGACCAGGTGCTGTTCAACCCCGAGGAGCAGTTCGAGGTCGAGGTCCAGGGCCAGCCCTACCTGGTGATGCGGGAACGCGACCTGCACGCCGTCGCAACCGAGCAGACCGAGCAGGGCACCGGCCTGTACCTGTGACCGGCGGTGCACGCGCGGCGTAGACGGCCCATCGCCCGATCAGCGCCGCAACCGGATCTACTACCGTGGCCGCCGTTCGCCGACCACGTTCGCAGTTCGCTGTCGACCCCCACCGCACGACCGATCGAGAAGGGGAAGCGGTGCCGGATAACCACGAACACCCCAAGGCCGCAGACGCCACCGAGCGGATGCCGGTCGACCGGCCCACGCCGAGCCGACCGGAGAGCGACGCCGAGAAGACCACGAGGATCTCGGCGGTCACCGACGAGGCGACCGAGCGGACCCGCCCCGCGACGGGCACCCGGACCCAGGTCGTCCCCGAGTCCGACAACGAGCGGACGCAGAACCTCACTGCGGTCCCGTCGGACTTCCCCGACTTCTCGGCGAGCCAGACCCAGTCGATCCCGGTCTGGTCCGAAACGCCGCACAACCAGCCGCCGACGACGCCACCCGTGCCGCCGCCGCACGCGGCGGCCTCCGGTGACGGCGGTGCGGACAAGCGGCGGGGCCTGATGCGCGCCGGAATCGCGGCGGGTGCCGTCGTCGGTGCGCTCGCCCTGCTCTACGTCGGCGACCTCGTGTTCAGCAGCGGCAAGGTTCCGCGCGGCACGGTCGTCGCCGATGTCGCGATCGGCGGGCTCGACAAGGCGTCGGCCGAGACCGAGCTGCGCGAGCGGCTCGGGCCGGGCCTGGGCGAGCCGGTCGAGCTGCGGGCCGGCGACCAGACCGCGACGATCGACCCGGCGGCCGCCGGGCTGGAGATGGACTGGGCCGAGACCGTCGAGCAGGCGGGCACCCAGCCGCTGAACCCCTTCACCCGCGTGTCGTCGCTGTTCACCACCCGCGAGGTGCACCCGGTCAGCCACGGCGACCGGACCCAGCTCACCCAGGCGTTGGAGCAGGTCAAGCCGCAGCTCGACCGCGCACCCGCCGAGGGAAACATCACCTTCGAGGGCGCGAAGCCGGTCGCCAGCGACCCGGTGACCGGCCGCCAGGTCGACCTCCAGGGCGCCACCGACGCCGTGCTCGCGGGCTGGGCCGAACCGGACCCGGTCGCGGTGCCGTTCACCGAGCAGCCCGTGACCACCACCCGCGAGGGCGTGCAGCGGGCGCTCAACGAGGTGGCCAAGCCCGCCGTTTCGGCGCCGGTGACGGTGCGCGGCCAGGGCAAGGACGCCACGTTCGCGCCGGAGGCGATCGCCAAGTCGCTGCGCTTCGAGCCCGACGGCAACGGCGGGCTGAAGCCGATGGTGGACATGCGCGCCGCGGTCGCCGGTGTCGAGCCGCAGCTGGCGAGCACGATCGTGCCCGGCAAGGACGCGCAGATCGTCCTGGAAGGCGGGGCACCGGTGGTCAAGCCGTCGACCGACGGCATCGGCATCGACTGGAACAAGAGCTTCGAGCGGCTGCCGGAAATCCTCAGGCAGCCCGGCAACCGCAGCGTGCAGGCGCTCTACGTGCACCAGCCCGCCCGGTTCACCACCGACCAGGCCAACCAGCTCGGCGTCCGCGAGGTGGTCGGCGAGTTCAGCACCAGCGGCTTCGAGCCGGCGTCGGGTGTGAACATCCGGCGCACCGCCGAGCAGGTCAACGGCGCGCTGGTCAAGCCGGGCGAGACGTTCAGCCTCAACGGGCACACCGGTCCGCGCGGTGCCGCGCAGGGCTACGTCGAGTCGGGCATCATCCAGGACGGCCGTCCCGGCAAGGCCGTCGGCGGCGGCATCTCGCAGTTCGCCACGACGATCTACAACGCCTCGTACTTCGCGGGCATGCAGGACGTCGAGCACAAGGCGCACAGCTACTACATCAGCCGCTACCCCGCCGGGCGCGAGGCGACGGTGTTCCAGAGCCCCGACGGCAGCAGCGTCATCGACGTGAAGTTCAAGAACACCAGCAAGAGCGGCATCATGATCACCACGCAGTGGACGCCGTCGTCGATCACGGTGAAGTTCTGGGGCACCAAGCAGTGGGACGTGACCTCGCAGACCGGTGAGCGCACGAGCCCGACCCCGCCGCACGAGGTCGTCGTACCGCCGGGGCAGCCGTGCAGCCCGAGCAAGGGCACCGGGGGCTTCACCGTCACCGACACCCGCACGCTGCGCGACGTCCACACCGGCGAGGTGCGGACCGAGCGGCCGAAGAAGACGGTCTACGAACCGCAGCCGATCGTCCATTGCGGACCGCCGCCGCCCGGTGCGGCAGCGGCTCCGCCGCCGCGCTGACGGAACCCGTCGAGGCCCCCTCGTTCGCGAGGGGGCCTCGGTGTTTCCAGGCCGGTCGTGTCCGGGCGCTCGATGCCGTGGCTGAACGTGCGCTTCTCGCCCGGCTTCTCCACATGCCCGGCTCCGAGCGTCGCCCCCTCAGCCTGCGGACAGCGACCGAACAGGGTCCGGATACACCGGCGCGGCACGACCGTGAGGCCGTGCCGCGCCGGGCTGGGAGGGTGGTCTGATCAGCGGCGGCCGATCTCGCCGCCGCCCGCGCGCCACACCGCGACCACGGACGGACGCGGACGCGAGTTGCCGCCGTCCGGCCAGTGCGAGGTGGGGTTCTGCGGGTCTTCGGCGTCCTCGCCCGGATGCTGGACGCAGACCGTGACGACCTCGTCGGTCACGACCGGCCCGCAGGTCTCGGCGCCGACCGGCACCGTCAGGAACTGCTTGACCTTGCCGCGCTCGGGGCCGTCGACCGGCACCGCGAACAGCCCGTCGTTGGAGTCCAGCTCGTTGCCGTCGGTGGAGATCCACAGGTTGCCGTGCCGGTCGAAGGCGACGTTGTCCGGGCACGAGATCGGGCTGACCTGCGACTTGTCGAAGCCGCCGAAGTAGGTGCCGGGGTCGTTGGGGTCGCCGCAGACCAGCAGCAGGTTCCAGCGGAACTTCGTACCGGTGGTGTCGTCGTCGAGCTCCAGCACGTGGCCGTGCTTGTTGCCGACCCGCGGGTTGGGCTCGTCGGCGCCGGCGTTGCCCGCCGAGCCGCGGTTGGTGTTGTTGGTCAGCGCGCAGTAGATGCGGCCGTTGACCGGGTTGGGCTCGATGTCCTCGGGCCGGTCCATCTTGGTCGCGCCGACCGCGTCGGCGGCCATGCGGGTGAAGACGTAGACCTCCTCGGCGGTGAAGCCGGGCACGAACGACTTCTTGCCGCTGGCCAGCGGCAGCCACTCGCCCGCGCCGTCGAAGTGGCCGTCGGCGGGCAGCTTGCCGGAGCCGTCGATCTCGCCCGCCGGGCTGTTGCCGGTGAACTTGGCGACGTAGAGGGTGCCGTCGTCCAGCAGCGACATGTTGTGGCGGCGGGCGTGGGCGCTGGCGCCCCGCTTGATCCGGCCATTGGAGACGAACTTGTAGATGTAGTCGAAGCGCTCGTCGTCGCCGGAGTAGGCGACGACCCGGCCGTCCCGCGCGACCTTGATGGACGCGGTCTCGTGCTTGAACCGGCCCAGCGCGGTGTGCTTGACCGGCTTGGACCTCGGGTCGTGCGGGTCGATCTCGACGATCCAGCCGAAGCGGTTCGGCTCGTTGGGCTCGCGGGCGATGTCCCAGCGCTTGTCGAAACGCTCCCACTTGCGGTCGCTCTCGGCACCCTTGAGGCCGTAGCGCGCGAGCCGCTCCTTGGACACCGGGTCGGTGACGCTGTCGGCGTTGGCGAAGTACTGGTTGAAGTTCTCCTCGCCGGAGAGCACGGTGCCCCACGGCGTCACGCTGCCGGAGCAGTTGTTCTGGGTGCCGAAGACCTTCGTCCCGGCCGGGTCGGCGGAGGTCTTGAGCAGGTCGCTGCCCGCGGCCGGACCGCGCACCTCGAACTCGGTGTTCAGCGTGATTCGGCGGTTGTAGCGGCTCGGCTTGGGCCGGAAGCCCCCGCCGCGCTCCCGCTCGACGGCCACCACCGACAGGCCGTGCGCGGCCCACGCGATGCGCACCTGCTCCTCGGTCGGGTTGTTCTCGTCGTAGGCGGGGAACATGTGCGTCTCGGTGGTGTACTCGTGGTTCACCACCATCAGGTTCTCGCGGCCGCGGCCGTCCAGCGGGATCAGGCCCGCGAAGTCGTTGTTGTAGCCGAACTGCTTCTCCTGCGCGGCGGCCGTCTGCCGGTTGAAGTCGAACTCCGGCGCGCCCTCCAGCACCGGGTCGCCCCAGCGGATGACGATCCCCTGCTCGTAGCCCTCGGGGATGACCACGGCGTCCTGGGTGTTCGGCGCGACGGGCGCGAAGTCGGTGCCGGGCACGGGGCCGCGGCCGGGGCGTCCCTGCTGCACGGGGGCGCCGGGCTGCGCGGCGGCGGTGCTGCCGAGCGCGGACGCCGCGCCGACCGACAGCGCGAGCACGCCGCTGGCCTTCAGTGCGCCGCGGCGGCTCAGCACGCTCGCGACGATGTCACCGAAGTAGGCGTTGTCAGAGGTGTTGGGAGCTTCGTGGGCGCAGGCGTTTCCGCAGCGGAACCGGCAGGTCACCGAGGAACGGCTGGCCGAGTGGTTGGACAGAAGCGGGAGCGGGACGACCCGCCCGCTGTCCGGTCGGGAAGACAAGCGGACCTCCAGTGGTGCAGTCGGGAACGATCAGCACGCTATGCAGATCAGGCGAGGACTCCCGGACCGGAAGGTGAACGAACATCAAACACATGACGCAGAGTTGCCACTTACCTGACATGAGATCACCCAACGGGACGCACTGATCACTGCCCGGTCCCTTAGTGAACGTTGCGTATCCAACTCGGAGGTCGTAGCCTTCAGAGAACGCACCGTGCTCTAGGAGGGGATGGCGTTGCGGCCGGGTTCGATCGGGCTGGTTCTGCCGGGACTGCTGCTCGCGATGCTGCTCGCCGCCCTCGACCAGACGGTCATGACGCCCGCGTTACCGTCGGTCGCCGGCGACCTCGGCGGACTCGACCAGATGCCCGCCGTCATCACCGCCTACCTGGTCGCGGCGACGGTCGTCATGCCCGTGCACGGCAAGCTCGGGGACCGATTCGGCCGCAAACCGGCCATGCTCGCGGCGATCGCGGTGTTCGTGACCGGTGCCGCGCTGTGCGGGCTGGCCACCTCGATGCCGCAGCTCATCGCCTTCCGCGTGGTCCAGGGCGCCGGCGGCGGCGGGCTGATCATCGGGGCGCAGGCCGTCATCGGTGAACTGGTCAGCCCGCGCGAGCGCGGTCGCTACCTCGGTCTCTTCGGTGCCGCGTACGTGGTAGCGATCGTCGGCGGCCCGCTGGTGGGCGGCTTCTTCGTCGACCAGCTCAGCTGGCGGTGGATCTTCGCGATCTACCCGCCGCTTGGCCTGCTGGCCTTCGCCGTGCTGGCCTGGTCGCTGCGGCTGCCCGCGCCCGCCGCCCGGCCGCCGGTCGACTGCGCGGGGGCGCTGGCGCTGGCCACTGCGGTCGTCGGCGTTGTGCTACTCGGGCAAACCGGTAACCCCGGCTGGCTGGTCTGCGCACTCGCCGGAACGGCGGTGTGGCTGCTGACCACCAGGTACGCCGCGGACCCGATCCTGCCGTTGCGCCTGTTCGGCGAAATGGCGTTCGCCGTTCCGGTGGGAATCAGCGTCCTGATCGGTTTCGCGCTGTTCGGCACCCTCACCTACATGCCGGCCTTCCTGCAGATCGCCTCCGGCGCGACGGCCACGCAGGCCGGGCTAGTCGTGACCACGCTGATGCTCGGCGTGCTGACCAGCTCGGTGGTTTCCGGCCGGCTCATCACGCGCACCGGGCGCTACAAGGTGTTCCCGGTCGTCGGCACGGCGGTGGCCGCGTGCGGGCTGGCGTTGCTCGCTCTGCTGGCGCCGATCGCGGGGCCGACCGCCATCGGCGCCGTCATGCTGCTGACCGGGCTCGGCGTCGGGCTTGTCATGCAGGTCATGGTGCTGGCGACGCAGAACGCGGTCGACTACCGCGACCTGGGCACGGCGACCTCGTCGGTCACCTTCTTCCGGCAGATCGGCGCGTCGGCGGGGGTCGCCGTCACCGGCGCGCTCGTCACCTCGGGCGGCGCCCACGACCCTGCCGCGTTCGGCGGGTCCCTGCGGACGGCGTTCGCCGTCATGACGCCGCTGCTCGGGGTGGCGTTCCTGCTCGCACTCGCTCTTCCGGCACGTCCGCTGCGCACCACCGCCCACGTGCGGGGGACGGCCTGACCGGCTTTCATGGGAGGCACGATGGCACTCGTAGTACCGCTGCGGGACCTCTCCGGCGCGGAACCCGCTTCGGCGGGCGGCAAAGGCGCGAACCTGGCGGCGCTGGTCCGCGCCGGGTTCCCGGTGCCCGGCGGATTCGTCGTCACCACCGACGCCTACGCCGCCGTGGCCGGCGAGCCGGGAGCCGACATCCGCGCGTTCCGTGCCGCGCTCGAGTCGGCGGTGCTGCCGCAACCGCTTCGAGCGGCGATCGTCACCGCGTACGCCGATCTCGGCGGCGGGCCGGTCGCGGTGCGGTCGAGCGCCACCGCCGAGGACCTGCCGGGCGCGGCGTTCGCCGGGCAGCAGGACACCTACCTGGACGTGGTCGGTGCGGACGCGGTCGTGGACGCGGTGCGGCGCTGCTGGGGATCGCTGTGGAACGACCGCGCGGTGGCGTACCGGCAGGCTCGCGGCGTCGACTCCGGGCAGGTCCGCATCGCGGTCGTCGTGCAGGAGATGGTCCCGGCCGAGACGGCGGGCGTGCTGTTCACCGCCGACCCGGTGAGCGGGGACCGCGAGCGGATCGTGGTCGACGCGGGCCGGGGCCTCGGAGAAGCCGTTGTCTCCGGGCTGATCACACCGGACCACTACGTGCTCGACCGGCACGGTGGCCTGCGCGCCTGGACTCCGGGGCGGCACAGCGGCACGACGTCCGGCAGGGGCGGCACGGAGGACGGCAGGAACGGCAACGGAGCTGGTCGCGGCGGCACGGTGCCCGGCCGCGGTGGCGCAGGAGTCACTCGCGGCGGCACACCAGGTGGCCGCGGCGCCACGCTGGTCCGCCGGGGTGGTGCTGGTGCCGGACCGGGCGGCACGGCGGTCGGCCCACGCGGCACGCTCGTGGCGAAGGCCCGGGACCCCGGCCGCCTGCCGGACGAGGTGCTGCGGGAGTTGGCCCGTCTGGGCCGCGAGGCCGAGCGCCTCTTCGGGCGTCCGCAGGACGTCGAGTGGGCCTGCTGCGCCGACGGCCGGGTCAGCCTGCTCCAGGCGCGTCCGATGACCGCGCTGCCTGCACCGCCGCTGGAGCTGAACGCGATCCAGCGCCGGTTGGCTTCGATCATGCTCGAGTACCTGCCCGTCCGGCCGTACCCGCTCGACATGTCGACGTGGCTACCGCACGGCCCCGCCGGTCTGATGGGTGAGGTGCTGGCCTACTTCGGTCTTCCCGGTGTCCTCGACGGGTTCGTGACGGAGGCGGACGGGGTCGCCGACCGGATCGTCCCGCCCGCGGTGAAGCCGTCGCGGCGGCTGCTCGGCATGCCGTTCCGCATCGCGGCGCTGGCTCGGCGGCACGACCCCGCCCGGTGGACCGAGGACCCCCGGTTCGTCCGCTACCTGGAACGCGTGCGCGAGCTGGCGGCGCTGGATCTCACGGCGATGCCGTGGCCACGGCTGTTGCGCGTACCGCGCGAGGCTCTGGACGCCGCCCGCCCGATGGCGGACCTGCGCATCGACTACCTGCCGCGCACCTGGCTGTCGTTGTTGCGGCTGCTGCTCATGTTGAAGGTGCTCGGCCGGTCGTCGCTGCTGATGGACCTGATCAACGGTGCGCCGACGCGAACCGCCGAAGCCAACCGGCAGCTGGAGGCGCTCGCCGCGCGGGCGCGGTCCGATCCGCGGCTGCGCGCCGCCGTCGAAAGCCTCGACCCGCAGCGGCTGGTGGGTTTCGACGACTTCCGCGAGCGGTTCGAGGCATTCCTCGCCGAGTACGGACATCGCGAGACCACCAGCCCGGTCCTGGTCACCACGCCGACCTGGTCGGATGCCCCGGAAACCGTGCTCGGCCTGGTCAGGGTGCTCGCCGCCGAGCCGCTGGCGGGCACCGGCGTCGGCGAGCGGGCGATGGCCGAACTCCTCGCCCACCTGCTGCTGCGCCCGCCGAAGCGGCGCGCCCACGTCCGGCGCTGGGTTTCGGCGGCACGTGCCGGTATCGCCTTCCGCGAGGACAGCCACTTCTACTTCACCATGCCGCTGCCGGTGCTGCGCCGCTCGCTGCTGGAGATCGGCGGGAGGCTGCGCGACGCCGGGGTGCTGGACTCGGCCGAGGAGGTCTTCCACCTGCGGCTGGAGGAGCTGGAGGGCGTCGGTGACCCGTCCGCTGCCGGTGGGCTGCGCGCCACGGCGTCGGCGAGAGCGGCCAGGCGGGCCGAGCTCGCGGGCGTGCGGATGCTCAACCCGCGCTCGGTCTTCCCGGACCGGCCCACCGGTGACGCGCTGGTGTCCGGCACGCCAGCCTCCGGCGGCACCGCCACCGGTCCGGTGCGCGTCGTGCGCGACCCGGCCGAGTTCGGCTCGCTCGCCGCCGGTGACGTCCTCGTCTGCCCGTACACCAACCCGGCGTGGACGCCGCTGTTCCAGCGGGCCGCCGCGGTCGTGGCCGACTCCGGCGGCCCCGCCTCGCACGCCGCGATCGTCGCCCGCGAGTACGGCATCCCCGCGGTCATGGGAACCGCGTTCGCGACGAATGTGCTCACCGACGGCGCCCTCGTCGCGGTCGACGGCGACGCGGGCCGGGTGACGGCGGCGGATTCGTAGGATCGGCGCCATGGTCACCGACCACCGCAAGCTTCCCCGGCGTCGCGGCGAAGCCCTCAACGCCGCGATCCTGCAGGCCACCCTGGACGAACTGAGCGAGGTCGGCTACGCCGGGCTGACCATGGAACGCGTCGCCGAACGGGCGCGGACCGGCAAGGCGTCGGTTTACCGGCGCTGGCCGAGCCGGATGGAGCTGGCCCTCGACGCCGTCTACCACGTGCTGCCGGACCCGTCGTCGCCGCCGGACACCGGCACCCTGCGCGGCGATCTGCTCGCGCTGCTGCGCCACAGCGCCGAGACGCTGGCCGGACCGGCGGGTGAGGCGCTGCGCGGGCTGCTCAGCGACGTGCTCACCGACCCCTCCCGGACCGCGGAGCTGCGGCAGCACTCGCACGGCGCGGGCCGCAGGGCGGTGGCCGAGGTCGCCCGCCGCGCGGTCGAACGCGGGGAGATCCCCGCCGAGGCGGTTACGCCGCGCCGCACCGAGGTAGCGCACGCGATGCTGCGCCAGCACTTCCTGTTCCAGGGCGTGCCGATCCCCGACAAGGTGATCGTCGAGATCGTCGACGAGGTGCTGGTGCCCCTGTTCCGGGCGTGAATCGGCCACGCGCGCCTCTGCGGACCGCCGTTTCACCGGCTGACCGTTGATCGGGCTGGACAGCTTTCCGGTGCGTTCACGCCGTCCATGGCAGCGGAGCCTTCCGAGGTCGTGCGCATTCCGGAAGGCTCCACCCTGCCGCGAAACGTCCTTCAGCGCCAGACGGCCACGACCGACGGCCTGGGCTGCGAGTCCCCGCCGTCGGGCCAGTGCGACACGGGGTTGTCGGCGCTGGCTCCGTCGAGCTCTCCCGGATGCTGCGCCGAAACGAGCACCAGGTCGTCCTCGATCACCGGACCGCACGCTTCCGCGCCGCGCGGAACGCTGAGGAACTGCATGACGTGGCCGCGTTCCTCGCCCTCCAGCGGCACCCGGTACAGCCCGTCGTTGGCGGCCAGCGCCTCCGACGAGTCCGTGGTGATCCACAGGTCGCCGCCGGAGTCGAAGGCGACGTTGTCCGGGCAGGTGATCGGACTGACCTGCGACTTGTCGAAACCGCCGTAGTAGGTGGCGGGGTCGTTCGGGTCCCCGCACACCAGCAGCAGGTTCCAGGTGAACGTGGTCCGGCCGGTCTCGGCCAGCTCGAGCACCTGGCCGTGCTTGTTGCTGTTGCGCGGGTTCGTCTCGTCCGCGCCTGCCTTGCCGTCGGTACCCCGGTCGCTGTTGTTGGTGAGCGCCGCGTAGACGCGCCCGGTCTTCGGGTGCGGCTGCACGTCCTCGGGGCGGTCCATCTTGGTCGCGCCCACCGCGTCGGCGGCCAGGCGCGCGAAGACGTAGACCTCCTCGGCTGTCATCCCCGGCACGAAGCTCTCGTCGTTGTGCGCGAGCGCGATCCACTCGCCGGTGCCGTCGAAGCGGCCGTCCGACGGCAGCTTTCCGGTGCCGTCGATCTCCTCCGCGGGACTGTCGCCGCTGAACCTGGCCACGTAGAGCGTGCCGGAGTCCAGCAGCGACATGTTGTGCCGCCGCGCGTGCCGGCTGTCGCCCCGCTTCATCTTCTTGTCGGAGACGAACTTGTACATGTACTCGAACTTCTCGTCGTCGCCCAGGTAGGCGGCGACGCGGCCGTCGTCGAGCACGTGGACGTTGGCGCCCTCGTGCTTGAAGCGGCCGAGCGCGGTGTGCTTGACCGGTCTGGACTCCGGGTCGTACGGGTCGAGCTCGACGATCCAGCCGAAGCGGTTGGCCTCGTTGGGCTGGCGCGCGAGGTCCCATCGGGAGTCGTAGCGCTCCCACTTGCGCTCGGTCGCGGTGCCCTGCATGCCGTAGCGGGTGAGACGCGCCTTGGTCGCCGGGTCGGTCACCTGGTCGGCGTTGGCGAAGTAGAAGTGGATGTTCTCCTCGCCGGACAGGACCGTCCCCCACGGCGTCACGCCGCCGGAGCAGTTGTTCATGGTGCCGAAGACCTTGGTTCCGGTCGGGTCGGCGGAGGTCTTGAGCAGGTCGCTGCCGGCGGCCGGACCGCGCACCTCGAACTCGGTGTTGAGCGTGATGCGGCGGTTGAGCCGGTGCATCCGGACCTCCGGCGCGCCGTCGCCGGTCTCCAGCACGACGACCGACAGCCCGTGCGCTGCCCACGCGATGCGCACCTGCTGCTCGGTCGGGTTCTCGGGGTCGTACCCGCGGAAGATGAACTCCTCGCTGGTGTACTCGTGGTTGTTGACCATGAGCCGCAGGTCGCCGCGCAACGGCAGCAGGGCGCAAAAGTCGTTGTTGAAGCCGAACTGCCGCTCCTGCGCCTCCGGCGTCTGGGCCTCGAAGTCGAACTCCGGCGCACCGGGCAGGATCGGGTCGCCCCAGCGGATGACGATGCCCTGCTGGAAGCCTTCGGGGACGACGACGGCGTCCTCCAGGTTCGGCTTGACGGGTACGAAGTCCAGGCCCCGCCGCGGGGCGGCGGCCGACGGCGGCGCGGCAGCGGCGGCGGAGGCCAGAGCCGACGAGGCGGCGGCCGTGGAGACGGCGACGACGGCGCCGGCTCGGAACAGGCCGCGACGGTCCAGCATGCGCTGGACCAGGTCGCCGAAGTACGGGTTGTCGGAGGTGTTCGGCGGGTGCTGCGAGCACTGATCGCCGCAGCGGTATCGACAGGTGACCCGCGCCCGGCCGCCGGTGAGCAGCGGCAGCAGGCGTCGGCCGCGATCGGGGTGTGGTGGCACGCCAACCTCCAATGACGGTGCAGTCCGAGAACGGATGGAGGGTATGTCACAACCGCGAGAGAGAGAACGATCGCGGAAAATTCGGCGAATTCTGGTCGCTGGGAGGAAGTGGGCGAGTCGCGTTTCGTCCTATTAGAACTGCTCGCGGCGAATGGGGCCCGGACAGCGCGGGGTGCGGAAACGGCTTGCGGCGATGGGTGATGTCGGCCGGGTGACGTCATGTGGCGGCTGACGGCGGGCGGATGGCGCGGGTAAGCGGCGGCGGTTGGTGCCGTCGTCGGTCGACGGCCGGCGGGTGCCCACCAGGTGCCGAAGGCCGCTGCTGGGCACGTAGCAGCCAGGCGTCCCGGCGGCACCGGTGCCGCTGTTGGCGCGGGCTCCGGAATCGGCGGCTCGCGCGGGCGGCACGCGGCATGGGTGGCCCGGCGACACCGTCTGCCTGCCAGCACGGTCAGCGCGCGGCGTGGTTGGCGTGACGGCACGACCCACTGGAACGATTGGCCCGCTAGCACGGTTGGCGTGCCAGCACCGTCGGCATGGCGACACGGTCGTCGGCACACGGCATGGCTGACCGACAGTACGTTTTCCCTGGTAGCAAGGTTGGGGCGCGAGCACTGTCGGCATGGCGGCACGGTCGGCGTGGCGGCACGGCACGGTCGGCACGGCACCCCGGCAAGGCGGCTGCCGCCTGCCGGCGCGGCCGGCGTTCGTGCGGCACGGAGCCCAGCAACTCCATCTCAGCGTGAGTGGTGCCGGAGGTGGCATTGCCTCCGCCCTCGTACGGGATGTCTTGGCCTGCGCACGGAATGTCCTGTGCCCGCGAGGCCACTGCACCGTCGCCACCCGCCCGACTGGGCAAATATACGAAAAGTGGCGGCCCCTGGTTCGGGTGCCGCCACCTATGTTTCTTGCCGATTCCTCGTTCGCCGCTTGTTGCGGGTCGGAGTCGCTTCCTCCGCCCGGTCAGAACTCCTCGCCGACCAGGGCTGCTTCGGCCGGGACCTGGTGCGGGTCGGCCTTGGTCCGGAGGTCGACCACCAGCAGACCGGCCGCCAGGACGCAGGCCGCGGCGCCGACGACGAAGGGGGCCTGCGGGGCGCCGGTCCATTCGGCGATGTGGCCGACGAGGGTCGCCGCGAGCGCACCGCCGAACCAGCGGCAGAAGTTGTAGCCGGCGCTGGCGACCGGGCGCGGTGCCGAGCTGATGCTCATCGCGGTGCCGGTGAACAGGGTGTTGAGCAGCCCGGACGCCAGGCCGCTGAGGATGACCGCGACGACCACGACGGGCTTCGAACCGACAGCCATCACCGCGAGCAGGGCCGCGTAGATCAGCACGGCGAGCACGGTGCCGCCCGCCTCGCCGAAGCGCGCCGCCAGCTTGGGCGCGAGGGTGACGCCGGCGACCGCGACGCACAGTCCCCAGCCGAAGAACACCAGGCCGACCGCGATCGCGCCGAACTCGAGGACGAACGGGGACCAGGCCAGCACGGTGAAGAACGCCGCCGTGTAGAGGGCCGATCCGAGCGCGGTGCGCAGGAGACCACCGTGCCGCAGGGCCCGGATCGGGTCGAGCAACCGCACGGGCTGGCGCTCGCTGCGGTCACCGTCCTTGGGCAGGAAACCCGCGGAGAGGATCAGGGCGATGGCCATCAGGACCGCGGTGCCCGCGAAGGGCCCGCGCCACGAGATGTTGCCGAGCAGCGCGCCGAGCAGCGGCCCGGTCGACAGACCGATGCCGAGTGCGGCCTCGTAGAGCAGGATCGCCGCCTGCTGTCCGCCGCTGGCCGCACCGACGATCACCGAGAGCGCGGTGGCGATGAAGAACGCGTTGCCCAGGCCCCAGACCGCGCGCAGCGCGACGAGCTGGCCGATCGAGCCGGCGAGCGCGCACGCGAGGGTGGCCAGCACGATCAGCACGAGTCCGGTCACGACGGTGCGCTTCGCGCCGAAGCGGGCGCTGAACGCACCGGTGATCAGCATCGCGACGACCTGGACGCCGAGGTAGGAGGAGAACAGCAGGGTGACCTGCTCCGGTCCGGCGTTGAGCGCCTCGGCGATGGACAGCAGGATCGGGTCGACCAGGCCGATGCCCATGAAGGCGATCACGGCGGCGAAGGCCGTGATCCAGACGGCTTTCGGCTGACCCTTGAACACATCCAGCAACCGGACGTCGTGTGCGCCGCTCATCGGCCGCCACTCCCAGCTTTCCCCTCGACGAATAGTTCGTTTGCAATGCTAACAATTGGGATGGACCGAACCAACCCGAACATGGCACCAATCACGGAACATGCGGATCACCTGCGCAAACACCCAGAGCGAGGCGCGGGAGAAGCGCGGCGGCAGCAGCCACTGCCCGGCCGCGCCAGGATCGGCTACACCCGGTCTGGCTACACCCGGTCTGGTCACACCCGGCTCGTCGCATCTGTCGGCAGCCGTGCCGGACCGCCGGAATACCGCCGCCAACCGGCACGCGGTGCGGCAAGCGCGTTGACCGTGCCGCTGGTGTTCCGGTCGCCTACCGGCAAGCCCCGTCGGCAGCCGCTCGGCGGTGTGCCGCTGTTGTCGTGCCTGTTCACCGGGCACGTTGTGTCGGTGAGCTGGCCGGCGGATGTGCCGTCGAGCCGGTACGCGCCCGGTGGACGCGCTGAAGACCGGCGGCCGTGCCGCCGTGTCCGTCTGCCCACCGGCACGGGACGTCGGCAGGCTGCGTCACTGTGCCGCTGTTCCGGTCCGCCCTCCCGCCGTCGGCGGGTGCCCGGCTGCCCCGCCCACTGCGCGCTGCTGTTATTACTGCCGGTGCGTGGCCACTGGTACGTGTCCGTCGTTGTTTCGGTTCGCTGCCGCCGCGCCCTGAGCGCGTGCGCCGCTGCCCATGCATCGCCGCCGCCACGCCATCACCGGAACGCCGCCGCTACGGCCGTGGCTCCGAGTGACGCCGCAGCCGCCGCTCCGACCGACGCGTCGCTACCCGCGTGGTCGCCATAGCCGCTGTTCCGACCGACGCGTCGCTACCCGCGTGGCTGCCGCAGCCGCTCTACTTGCCCGATCTCGGACGACCGATCACACCTCGCCCGGGCTGAACCCGGCCGCGCCGCTCCCGGCCGGACCGGCCTTCCGGCCCTGCCCCAGCCAGTGCGGCCGGGCCACAGCCGGCTGGGGCAGGGTGCGGAACGGGCCGTGAGGTCAGGCCGTGGTGGCCACCCTTCCCAGACCGCGGCGGGCGGCGCCGGCGATCTGCTGGTCGGGGTGCTGGAGGGCGATGGTCTCCAGCACGGTGTCGGCGGCGACGTGGCTGGTGCGGGGGATCTGGTCGATCAGCGCCAGCTGGTCCGGGGTGGGGCGACTGCGGAACTCGGTGAGGAAGCGCTCCGCGTCGTCGGCGGCGGTCACCGCCATGGCGTCGAGCTCGAACAGCAGCTCGTCGCCCGTCCGCACGAACTCCTCGCCCGGTGCGGCGGCCACGGGGGTGGGCCTGGCCTGCAGCCACATCCGGGCGGCGGGACCGGCGATCACGTCCTCCCGCAGGCCGAGCACCGCCGCGACACCCTCATCCCCGGTGCGTTCCAGCAGCCACAGCGCGGTGAGCCGGACCGGCGGTTCGTCGAGCCTGCGCAGCAGCTCCACCAGCTCCGCGCCGGCGGCACGCTCACCGCGGCGGCCGATCCAGCCCGCCGCCAGGGCTTCGACCACCTCGGGAGAGCTGTCGCGAAGAACGCGGACCAGGACCTCCGCCGGGTAGTCGGCGATCTCCGCCACCGTCGGCGCGATGAAGCCGAACGCCTGGAGAGAACCGCGGGCCGCCCAAAGCCCGGCCGGGGTCAGCTCGACCGTGGTGTGATCGGCGGTCGTCCCCTCCGGCACGAGCGAGTCGATCACCGCCACCTGCTCGGCGTCGGTGGCGACCTGCCTGCGGACGGCACCCATCGCCTCCCACTGGTCGAGGACCTTCACCAGCGTCCGGCGCAGGGCCGCCCGCCTGTCGTCCGGTACGCCGGCCGGGTCATCGGCGGCCCGGTCGTCGTCGGCCGCCACATCGTCGGCTGCCAGGTCGTCGGCGATCGCGTTCACGACCAGTTCGAGCGGCACGGCGTCGCCGGCCGAGTACAGGCAGCACAGCGCCGCCTGCACCAGGTCGGGGAAGGCGTCGGTACCGCCCGCGAGCACGTCGAGCTCTCCCTCGTCCGTACCGAAGACCCCGTCGAGCAGCACGAAGCACTGCCACAGCCGGGTCCACAGCAGCGCGGGCTCGGTCAGCACCGGCAGGCTGGCCTGGGTGGGGACCAGCCCGTCGCCCACCTCGCGAACCAGGCCCGTCTGCCTCGCCCACTCCAGCAGCAGCGCGGCCTCCGCCGCGTCGACGTCGAGCGCTGCCGCGAGCTCGCCGGTGTCGACGCGCTCGCGCCCGGTGCCCAGCCACGAGTGGAGGGCGCGCATCCGGTGCGGCACCACGGCGTCCTCGGCGTAGCGGACGTCCTCGACGTCGGCAGGCGGCAGCCAGAACGCGGGCTCGGGCCCCGGCTCGGCGGCGTCGCGGTCCTCGACCGAGTCGGCCAGCGACCGGTCCACGTCGACCTCGCCCGCGTCCACCGCGTCGAAGAAGCCCTCGACCGCGGCCTCGTCATCGGCGTCGAGTCCGTGCTCGCGCATCACCACCGACCAGAACTTCTCCGCGCCCCACTCGCCCGGGTCCGCCATGGCCGCGAGGTAGCCGGGGGAGGCCCGCTCCACGGCCGCGCGCAGCTCCGCCGCCGGTACGTCGGAGACGAGCAGCCCGACGTCGTCGAGGTAGGCGATCCACAGCGCCAGGCACTCCGGCGCGGCCGGCCAGTTCTCGTCGAGCACCAGCCTGCGCGGGCATGAGTGGCCGAGGAAGTGCGTCACGTCGTCCTCGGTCCACCTGGTCAGCAGGCCGTCCACGCCGCGCTTCTCGTCGAGCAGGAAACCGGCGAGCTCGACCGGGGCGCGCTCCCGACCACCGTGTTCGACGCACCAGGTCGCGAACCGGTCGATCAGCGCGGTCTTCGACCGCTCGTAGCGGGTGGTTTCGGCGTGCAGGAAAGCGGTGCGCATGGGTGTCTCCTCCGTGTGGGGGCTTGATCGGAACACGTCGAGGGTAGGGAGCCGATCTCCGGCCGCCGTCCAGCGAAGGGCGGGTTCGCACCGTGTGTCGGGCAACCCTTCCGGGTGCTTTTAGGTATGGGTTTCGGTACTTGTCCCGCTACGGGCACCAGGGTCTTAGGTCCACAGTTGCTGGTACGTCCCCGTTGGGACGCGCGAACAGGACGAACCGGGAATGACGGCGGCCGACACGCCACATCCGGCTTCGCACCCGACCGAATCCGTCGTTTCCAGGGGTAACGGGCGATGAGGGAGGAGGTCGTAGTACCTGGACAGCGGGCCTTGCGCCCCGGCGACCCGCTGCCCGTCCCCAGACGAGGTGGGCGTGCCGGCGGCCGGCACGCCCACCTCGCCCCGATCCAGGACCACCATGCTCCAGCACGCACCACTACCGGCACACAACGCACAACCCGCCGCGCAACACGCTCCCCCTCCAACCGGTTCCGGCTACGAGCCCGCCGAGCGAGAACCCGAACCCTCCGATCACCAGGCCCTCGGATGGCCAGTCGACGCCGAGGGCCTGGTGATCGGCGACCAGGTGGGCGCGCTTCTGATGCCCGCCGAACTCGGCGCCAGGGTCCAGCAGGTGCTCTCGATCCACATGCTCGCCGGTCCGGCGATCGCCTACCCGGATCGTTGGGCCGTGCTCACCGGGCCCGGCGGCCACGACCGGACCGGAGACCTCTCCCTCGGTCCGGTCGTGGCGGCCCGAAGCGGTCAGCGGCTGCCGCTGCCGCCGGCCGGCGACGCCCGCTGGGTCGGCGGGCTCTCGCAGCCACCCGCCTGGCAGACGGTCGTCTCCGCGACCCGCCGCGCGATCGAGACGCCGCAGTTCGCCGTGGTGTAGTGGGCCGAGCTCCGGTCACGGCTTGCCTGCCTGCTCGGCGACCCACGCCGCGATCTGCGCTCGGGAGCTGAACCCGAGCTTGGTCAGGATGTGCTCGATGTGGCTGTCCGAGGTCCGCTTGGCGATCACGAGCTGCTCGGCGATCTGCCGGTTGGACAGCCCGCGTGCCACGAGATCGGCCACCTCGCGCTCCCGCCTGGTCAGCTGCGCGGGCACGTCGGCGGCCGAGACGACCTCGCGCTCCCCGAGCGCGTCGGCCACCGCCTCGGCGAGGGTGAACGAGGCGCCCTCGCGCTCGGCCGACCGCAGCTCGGCCGCCCGCAGCATGCCGCGTGCCCTGGCCAGGGCCGCAGCGTGCCAGTCCAGGTAGCGCCGGATGCCGAACAGGTAGGTGCCCAGCGGCTGCCACAGCGCGACCACCGCGGCGAACAGCCTGACCGCCAGGTCCGCCCTACCGCGCGCGACCTCGGTCCACGCCAGCATCTCCAGGCACACCACGACCCCGGCCACGTCGTTGAACCGGCTCTTGAGCCGCAGCGCCGCCCGCAGGTGCGCCGCGCCCTCCTGCGCGTCGCCCTCGCACCAGTGGGCGAGACCGAGCACGAGCTCCGCCCAGGAACGCGCCCACTGCTCGCCGTGTTCGTCGCAGATCTCCAGGCATTCCTCGCAGTGCGCGATGGCCTGCGCGGCGTCGCCGAGGAAGACCGACGCCAGCGCCCGGTTCGGCAGCGTCATCACGGCCAGACCGTCGTGGCGCAGCAGGTCCGGGCGCCGCAGCGCTTCCTGGAACGCCTCGTCCGCGGCGGTGTGGTCGTTGCGCAGCAGCTCGACGACGCCGACCAGGTGCGGGACGGACGGATCTCCGAGTCCGCGCGCTTCGGCGAGCAGTTCCAGCCCTTCGTCGACGCCGCCCAGCATCGCGGTGAGCAGCCCGTTGATCGCCAGCGCCTTGCCGCGCACCGGAGTCGGTTCGGTGGTGACGGTCAGCGCCTCGTCGAGCCATTCGCGGCCGTCGCGCAGCGCACCGCCGGCCAGCCAGAAGAAGCGGAGGGCCGCGGCCATGCGCAGCCCTTCGGATGCCTCACCGGGCTCGGACAGGCAGAACTCCAGCGCGGCCCACAGGTTCTCGCGTTCCCGCAGCAGCCTGACCAGCCACTCGGTCTGCTCGGGCCCGAGCCACTCGGCGTCGGCGTACTCGGCCATCAGCAGGAAGTGGTCGCGGTGCCGCCTGCGCAGCACGACCTCCTGCTGGTGGCCGAGGCGCTGCCGCCCGTACTCCCGAATCGTCTTCAGCAGCCGGTACCGCGCGCGTGAGTCGCCGGTGTCCTCGCGGCACAGCACCGAACGCTCCACCAGCCCGGCGATGCCGCACAGCAGGTCGTCGGCGCTCAGACCGTCGCCCGCGCAGACCTCCTCGGCGGACTCCAGCTCGAAACCACCCGCGAACACCGACAGCCGCGACCACAGGGTCCGCTCGACCGGGGTGCACAGGTCGAAGCTCCACGCGATCGTCGCCCGCAGCGAGCGGTGGTGCGGCACGGCGCTGCGGTCGCCGCCGTTGAGCAGCTGGTAGTGGTCGGTGACGCGGGTGAGGATCTCGTCGACCGACAGCGAGCGCATCCACACCGCGGCCAGCTCGATCGCCAGCGGCAGTCCGTCGAGCTGGACGCAGAGGGTGGCCACCGATGCCTGGTTCTCCGGCCCGACGGCGAAACCGGGCAGCACCGCCGACGCGCGGTCCTCGAAGAGCACGACGGCGTCGGACTCGCGCGACCCCCGCGCCGACACCGTCATCGGCGGCACCGGCCAGACGCGTTCACCGGCCACGCCCAGCGGTGAGCGGCTGGTGACCAGCAGCCGCACCTCGGGTGCGCCGGAGAGGATCGCGCCGACCAGCGGTCCGCACTCGTCGAGCAGGTGCTCGCAGCCGTCGAGCACGATCAGCATGCGCCGGTCGGCGAGCCGTGTCACCAGCGTTTCGAGGCTGGCGGGCGGGTCGCCGAGGCCGAGGTCGGCCACGACCGCGCGGTCGAGCAGCCCGGGTTCGGTGACGCGGCCCAGCTCCACCAGCCAAACGCCGTCGGGGAACGCCCGGCGCAGACCGCGTGCGACGTGGATGGCCAGCCGCGACTTGCCGACCCCGCCGACGCCGGTGAGCGTGACCAGCCGTGACGTCGTGAATAGTTTCTTTATCTGCGCGCTCGCACCGCGACGACCGACGAAGCTGGTCAGGTCGTCGGGCAGTCTCCCCACACGCTTGGTCTTCACGGCGGCCCACCGCGTTCTCCGCACATCACCGGAAAGGCCAGTGTAGGTCAGAAATCGCTGGTCAGGAGGGGTGCGTACTGGTCGTTCGACCAGGTTCGGCGCGGAACCGGCTACGCGGGCTGCGCGGTCTCGGCGAGCGCTACCGCGTGGCAAGCGCCGGGGCCGTCCGCGCGGGCGGTGATCCGGCCGGACCGGACGTGGACGGCGGTCTCGGTCGTGTCGTCGACGACCGGGGCGCCGACCGCCGCCGCGAGATCGCCGGACTCGTCGCACACGACCCGCACGCCCGGCCACGTCGGCGGCGGGAAGGCCTGGCGCAGGCAACCGCACACCTCGGCGACGGCCAGCCGCGCCAGCGGGACGAGCTCACCCGGGTCACCGGTCACCAGGACGGCGGTGATCTCGGTGCCCGCGGGAGCCGCCCGCACCGCTTCCTCCACGGCCGCGACGCGGTGCAGCCCGAGCACCGCCACCACGCCGTCGTCGGCCAGCGAGGCGTGCTCGCCGCGCACCACGTCGGTCGCCGACGGCGGATCCCACGGCTGGTCGGACCGCCGCACCGGGGGGTGCGCCGGCGGTGGTGCCCACCAGTCGCCCAGTTCGAGCTCGGCGAGCTGCTCGCAGGCGCTGACGATGTCGAAGGGCTCGACGAAACCGGGTGCCGCGGCCGTCATCTGGGTGGCGCCGTGCAGCGTGGTGAGCACCGTCTCGGCGAGCCGCACCGAGCGTCGCGGGGGCGCCGCCGCAGGTGAGTCCAGCGGTCGCAGCCGCTCCAGGGCCAGCCCGACCAGGAGCGCGTTGAGCTTCATGAGCTGCGCGAAGGGCTGCCGGATCCGGTCGTCGGCGAGGATCTCGGGCACCAGCGCGGCGCCGATGCGGGGCGACTCGACCCCGCCCGGAGGCAGCCGCGCCACCCAGGCGCGGGCCAGTGCGCCCAGCGCCTCGCGCGCGGTGCGCCCCAGCTCCGGGTGCGACGGCGCCGGTTCGGTCTCGGCGAGGTGGGCCAGCACGGCCAGGTACAGGGCGCGCTTGCCGGGGAAGTTGGAGTAGACCGCACCCCGCGTCAGCTCGGCGCGATCAGCGATGTCGTCGACCTTGGCGTCGCGGAAACCGCGTTCGGCGAACTCGTCCCGCGCCGCGGCGAGCACCTTCGCCCGGTTTCGCTCCTGCGTCTCCGCCCTGGTCAGCCGACCCATCACTCTCCTCGCCGCGGCCTCCGGCTCCCCCGCGGCGCAGAATACCCCGCGCATCTGGATGTTCGCATCATCGGGATGTTGCTAACATCGCGGAGGAATCCGTGGCCGACGCAATGCTAGCGACGCGTCCGAGCCGTCCAGGCCCCCTTGAGGAGATCCCCGAGTGGCACACTTCGGCGAGCGCGGCGACCGGGTTCGCTGCTCGTTCTGCGGTAAGACCCAGCAGCAGGTCCGCAAGGTCATCGCGGGCCCGGCGGGAGTCTACATCTGCGACGAGTGCGTCGAGCTGTGCAACGAGCTCGTCGAGGAGGAGCTGGCCCAGCAGGCCGCCGCCGAGGCGCCGCGCGAGCTGCCCAAGCCGCGCGAGATCGACGCCTTCCTCGACCAGTACGTGGTGGGGCAGCAGGCCGCCAAGCAGGCCCTCTCGGTCGCGGTCTACAACCACTACAAGCGGATCCAGCCGGAGACGACAGGGCGCGGACGGCACGCGACCAAGGAGGAACCGGTCGAGCTCGGCAAGTCCAACATCCTGCTGATCGGCCCCACCGGCTGCGGCAAGACGCACCTGGCCCAGACCCTGGCCAGGATGCTGGACGTGCCCTTCGCCATCGCCGACGCGACGGCGCTGACCGAGGCGGGCTACGTCGGCGAGGACGTCGAGAACATCCTGCTCAAGCTGATCCAGGCCGCCGACTACGACATCGCCCGGGCGCAGACCGGCATCCTCTACATCGACGAGGTCGACAAGGTCTCCCGCAAGAGCGACAACCCCTCGATCACCCGCGACGTCTCCGGCGAGGGCGTGCAGCAGGCCCTGCTGAAGATCCTGGAGGGCACGACCGTCTCGGTGCCGCCGCAGGGCGGGCGCAAGCACCCGCACCAGGAATTCATCCAGATCGACACCACCAACGTGCTGTTCGTCCTCGGCGGCGCGTTCGCCGGGCTGGAGAAGATCGTCGAGCAGCGCACCGGACGCAGCGGCATCGGCTTCGGCGCCGAGGTGCGCAGCCGCCAGCAGCGCCAGTCCGAGGCCGCCCTGACCGACGCCCGGCCCGACGACCTGGTGAAGTTCGGGCTGATCCCGGAGCTCGTCGGCCGGGTGCCGGTCATCTCGACGTTGCAGCCGCTGGACCGCGACACACTCGTCCGCATCCTCACCGAACCGCGCAACGCGCTGGTCAAGCAGTACCAGAAGCTTTTCCGGATGGACGACGTCGAGCTGAGCTTCACCGACGACGCCGTGGAGGCGATCGCCGAACAGGCGATGCTGCGCGGCACCGGCGCCAGGGCGACCAGGGCGATCCTGGAGGAGGTCCTGCTGGACCTGATGTACGAGGTGCCCAGCCGGGATGACGTGACCGAGGTGGTGGTGGACCGCGAGTTCGTCCTCGACCACGTCAACCCGACGCTGGTGCCTCGCGACCACCAGCCCGTTCGCGGCCGCCACGAGAAGTCGGCCTGACGCGAGTACTGGCGGCCCGGACGCGACTGCCGGGTCAGGCAGGTCTCAGGCGCCAGAGCGAGGTCACCTCGGCGGAGCGCGCCGCGTGCAGCGGATCGCCGGAGTCCCCGGCCCTCCGGTGCCTGGCGGGTACCTCGAGCCGACCGGCGACTTCGAGGCCCGACTCCCGGATCCAGGCCGACAACCGAGCCCGCGAACGCAGGCCGAGGTGTTCGGCCAGGTCCGACAGCACGAGCCAGCCTTCGCCGCCCGGTTCCAGGTGGCCGGCCAGGCCCGCGAGGAAACCTCGCAGCATGCGGCTGCCCGGGTCGTACACCGCGTTCTCGATCGGCGTGGTCGGCTCAGCCGGGATCCACGGCGGGTTGCAGACGACGAGCGCGGCACGTCCGGCGGGGAAGAGGTCGGCTGCTTCGACCGAGACGCGGTCCGCGAAGCCCAGGCGCGCGATGTTCTCCCGCGCGCACGCCAACGCGCGCGGGTCCTGGTCGGTCGCGACGACCCGAGCCACACCGCGGTGCGCCAGAACCGCCGCCAGGACACCGGTTCCGGTGCCGATGTCGAAGGCGACGTCGCCGGTGGGCAGCGCGGCGGCGGCGACCAGGTCGACGTACTCGCCGCGCACCGGCGCGAACACCCCGTAGTGCGGGTGGATTCTCGCTCCCAGCGCCGGGACCTCGACGCCCTTTCGCCGCCATTCGCGCGCACCGATGACGCCGAGGAGCTCCCGCAACGACATCACGTACGGTTCCGGCGCCGGGCCGTGGACGTCCAGGCACGCCGCCCGCACGTCCGGTGCTCGCCGAAGCGGGACGACGTGGCCGGCGTCGACCGGCACCAGCAGCATTCCCAGCAGGCGGGCCCGCACGGCCTGCCGTTTCCGGTGCTCCTGGAAGGAAAAGTCCTCCGGCCGACGAGCGTCTGCGCGCCTTCGCAAGGCGTGCATGAGGTTGCGGGCGTTGTGGTAGTCCCCTCGCCAGAGGATCGCCGTGCCGGCACGGGCGTGGCGGTGCGCGGTGGACGCCGGCATGCGGTCGTCGGCCACGACCACGCGCCGGGGCGCGGCCGCGCCGCTCTCGGAAACCCAACGGGCGCAACGTGGTTCGCCGTCCTCGCTCCAGCGCAGGACGTCGCGGTGGTGACTGCTCATCAAGTCCGTTCCTTCTCGAACGCCCGGGTTTTCCGGGCGTGAGTGGGCAGCGCGTGAGCTTTGGTGCGCACGCGCGGAAAGCGGAGCGGAATGCCGCTAGAACACCACCGAGGCGTGGCGCGGAGCAGTCATGAGCCGCGAGCTTAGTCGCGCGATCAGCCGCGTGGAAACCGAATTACGCGCCCGTGGCCCGGTGGACCCGGTCGGCCATCGCGCGCAGGTACTCGACCAGCTCCGGCGGTTCGTGCACCTCGAACTCGCAGCCGAGCATCGTCAGCCGGAACGCCAGCCACTCCAGGGTGTCGGCGTTGCTGCGCAGCAGACAGGAGTTCTCGTCGATCGCGGTCACGTCGCCGAAGTAGCCGCCGAGCTGCTCGGCGGGCGCGTGCAGCGTCACCACGGCGTGGTAGGTCTCCGCGAGTCTGCGCAGCTTGTTCTTAACGTACGTGGCGGCGTCGTCGGCGGGCAGTTCGCGCGGGGCGGTCCGGGCGCCGGTCGCCACCGGCCGTTCGACGCGGTCGACGCGGAAGATCCGCCAGTCGTCGCGGCCGTTGTCGTAGGCGACCAGGTACCAGCGGTGGCCGTAGGACACCAGGCGGTGCGGCTCCACCAGGCGGTTGCTCTCGGTGCCGTCACCGGTCCGGTAGGCGAATCGCAGCTTCTCCCGGTTGGCGATCGTCGCCGCGAGCACCGCCAGGCCGCCCGGCTCGACGGTCGGCCCGTACCCCGGCACCCGCAGCGTCGCCTTGTTCAACGCGCTCACGCGGTAGCGCAGCCGCGACGGCAGCACCTGCTCCAGCTTGGCCAGCGCCCGCACGGACGCCTCCTCGATCCCGGCGACGGCCTGCCCGGCCGCGGTGCGCAGCCCGACCGCGATGGCCACCGCCTCCTCGTCGTCGAGCAGCAGCGGCGGCATCGCCGACCCCGCGACCAGGCGGTATCCGCCTGCCGCACCCATCGTCGCCTCCACCGGGTAGCCGAGGTCGCGCAGCCGGTCGACGTCGCGGCGGATCGTGCGCGGGCTGACGCCGAGGCGCTCGGCGAGCTCGCTGCCCGGCCACTCGCGCGGGGTCTGCAGGAGGGACAGCAGACTCAGGAGACGTCCGGGCGTGTCGGTCATGCCGACGAGCATGCCAGGCATCTGGGCCGGGAACGGTCCTACATCGGCAAGCGCTACCGGGTGGCGCGGAAGGTCCGGCGGTAGGCCAGCGGCGAGACTCCGATGGCGGCGTGCATGTGCTGGCGCAGCGAGGTGGCGGTGGCGAAGCCGACCTGCTCGGCGACCTGGTCGATCCCGAGGTCGCTGGACTCGAGCAGGTGGCGGGCCTTGGCGACGCGCTGCTGGATCAGCCACCGGCCGGGGCTGACGCCGACCTCGTGGCGGAAGCGGCGGGCGAACGTGCGCATGCTCATCCGCGCGTGCGCGGCGAGGTCGGCCAGCACCAGCGGCGAGTGCAGGTGTTCCAGCGCCCACTGCCGGGTCGCCGCCGTGCCGGTGCCGGAAGGCTCGGGCACCGGTTGCTCGATGTACTGCGCCTGACCGCCGTCACGCCACGGCGGCACCACGCAGACCCGCGCGACCCAGTTGGCCACCTCGCTGCCGTGGTCGCTGCGCAGGACGTGCAGGCAGACGTCCACACCGGAGGCGGCGCCCGCGGAGGTCAGCACGTCGCCGTCGTCGATGAACAGCACGTCCGGGTCGAGCGCTACCTGCGGGAACAGGCTCCGGAAGCGCTCGGCCAGCGCCCAGTGCGTCGTCGCCGGACGGCCGTCGAGCAGCCCGGCCGCGGCGAGGACGAACGCGCCGGTGCAGATCGAGACGATGCGGGTGCCGGGGCGGACAAGAGCGAGCGCGCCGGCCAGCGCAGCGCTCAGCTCCCCGTTGGCCAACGCCGTGTCGAACGGCGGGATCACGACGGTGCCGGCCGTGCTCAGGACCTCGGGGCCGTGCCGGACCGCGATGTCGAAGTCCGCGTCGCTGCGCACCGGCCGCCCGTCGACGGTGCAGGTGAGCACCTCGTAGCGGCCGTCGGCGGCCCCGAAGATCCGCTTGGGGATGCCGAGCTCGAACGGGTACACGCCCTCCAGTGCGAGGACGACGACGCGATGCATGGCACGATCCTATCGATCAATGACCTTCCTGCCAGTTTTCGCACCTACCGGTAGCCGGGCAGTCTGGGGCCATGAGCACAACGATGCGGGCGATCAGCCAGGACACCCTCGGCGGTCCCGAGGTCCTGAAGGAAGTGGAGCTCCCGCGGCCCGAACCGGGGCCCAGCGAGGTGCTGGTGCGGGTGCACGCGGCGGGCCTGAACCCGACCGACTGGAAGCACCGCGGCCACAAGCTGTTCCTCGGGCCGCCGCCGTTCGTCCTCGGCTGGGACGTCTCCGGCGTGGTCGAGGAGACCGGCACCGGGGTCACGCTGTTCAAGCCGGGCGACGAGGTGTTCGGCATGCTGCCCTACCCGCACGGCGTCGGCTCCCACGCCGAGTACGTCACCGGGCCGGCTCGCGCGTTCACGCGCAAGCCCTCGCAGCTCGACCACGTGCAGGCGGCGGCGGTGCCGCTCGCGGCGCTGACCGCCTGGCAGGCCCTCGTCGACACCGCGCAGGTGCAGCCCGGGCAGCGGGTCCTCGTCCACGCCGCCGCGGGCGGTGTCGGGCACATGGCGGTGCAGATCGCCAAGGCCCGCGGGGCCTACGTCATCGGCACGGCCAGCGAGGGTAAGCACGAGTTCCTGCGCGCCCTCGGCGCCGACGAGCTGGTCGACTACCGCGAAGTCGACTTCGCCGACGTCGTCCGGGACGTCGACGTCGTGCTCGACACCATCGCGGGCGACACCCGCACCCGGTCGCTGCGCACCCTGCGTCCCGGCGGCCTGCTGGTGTCCATCCTTCCGTACGGGAAGGAGGAACTGGACGCCGAAGCGGAACGGCTCGGGGTCCGCGCGGAACTGCTGCTCGTCGAGGCCGACCACGCCGGTATGAACGCGATCGCCGACCTGGTCGAGCAGGGCGCGCTGCGCCCGAGGGTCGAGGCGACGTTCACCATGCCGGAGATCCGCAAGGCGCACGAGGCGGGAGAAACCGGCCGCACGACCGGGAAACTGGTACTCGTGGTCCGCGACGACGAATAGCGTTGTCGCCCGTGAGCATCACCAGGGCGGCCTGAACTCGCTCGACGTCTTCGGCGTGGACCTGTCGCCGAAGACGTCGAGAACGCACGGCGGCTGCACCCAGACCTGCGGTTCGACGCGGGGTCGATGACCGAGCTGGAGCTGGCCAACGGTGGCCGGCGGCACCGTCGCCTGGTACTCGATCATCCACACATCGCAGGAGCGTTTACCGCAGGCGACGTGCTCGCAGGACGACGTCGTTGGTGTGCTGCGTGCCCGCGGGTGCCGAGGCGGTTCGTGGACGGGTTTCGTTGACCAGCACGCTCCAGCCGTAGTCGAGGATCTTGACGATCTCGTCGGGCTGGTAGTAGTCGCCGGGGTCGAAGCCGTGCTCGTTGTCCGGGGGCACGTCGGCGGGGTCGTGGCTAGCGAAGATCAGGGTGCCGCCGGGGGCGACCGAGGCCAGCAGGCCGCGGAGCGCGGTGTGGTCCGGTTGGTGCCGGAGCGGGAAGTACTGGACGGAGACCAGGTCGAACGCGCCGGTCGGGGGCGGCGTGGTGGTCAGGTCGCCATGCGTCCACGCCACACGCCCGGTGACGTCCGCGCCGGCCGCGGCAGCGCGTTGCAGGGCGACGCGGGAGACGTCGACCGCGGTGACCTGCCAGCCGCGGCGGGCCAGCCATAGCGCGTCGGCGCCTTCACCGCAGCCCACGTCGAGTGCCTGTCCCGGTGTTGTGCCCGCGATCTCGGTGACGAGCACTCCGTTGGGGTTGCCGCTGAAGAGCTGGTCGCGGCCGCGATACAGGTCGTCCCAGAACTGTGCGTCCATTTTTCCTCGCCTCGCTGGTCAGTGGTTGTCGAGCACGCCGTGCCGCCGTTCGCCGACGACCTGTGCGCAGATGCGCGCTTCCGATTCCGGAGAGAAAAGATCGCGCCGGGCCCGAACTGCGCGGCGGGTGTCCTCGGCGATGAGGTCGGCGCCGACGATCACCGCGCCATATCTGCTGTTCCGGGCCTCCTGGGCCATCGCGACCGCCTCCGGCAACAACATGCCCCCGCCGGTGGCGGCCCGGCAAAGTTCTTTGCTGAAATTGCAAAACGCGGGCACGGTGGAGGCATGAGCGACGAGTTCGACGCCGTGCTCAGCGCCGTCGGCCCGCGACTCCGTGCGCTGCGCCGCCGCCGCGGAGCGACCCTGACCGCCCTGTCGGAGACCACCGGCATTCCGGTCAGCACGCTTTCGCGGCTGGAGTCCGGGCACCGCAAACCCGGCGGGTTGCAGGCGTTCAAGCAGATCCTCCCGGCCGGACCCACCGACGCCGAACCCGATCCCCGCTCGCACGAGGGTTACCACTGGCTTTACGCCCTCAACGGGCGGCTGCGCCTGGTTCTCGGCGATCAGGACCTCGTGCTCACCGCCGGTGAGGTGGCCGAGTTCGACACCCACCTCCCGCACTGGTTCGGCAACGCCGACACCCGGCCGGTCGAGTACCTGAGCATCCTCGGCCCGCAGGGCGAACGCTTCCACATCAGAGCCCGCCACCGACGAGCCTGACCGACGCATCGGCTTCATGGCCGGGGCATCCGCGAGGGCAAAATCGCTCGCATCGGCGTTCGGTGCGTACTACACAGGGCGGATGGTCGATCATCACCCGCTTCGTCCCATCACCGACGACGAGTTCGAAGCCTGGGCTCGGATGATCGCCGACACCTACGGCATGGACCGCTCCGGCGAGGAGATCGCCAACCAGCGCGCCGCCACCGATCTGAGTCGCACCATCGCCGCTTTCGACCAGGAGGTCCCCGTTGGAGGCGTTTCCCTCTACCCCCGGACCCTGACCGTCCCCGGCGCACACGTGCCCGTCGCGGGTGTCGCTTCGGTCGGCGTCGCGCCGACGCATCGGCGTCGTGGAATCCTCACCGCGATGATGCGTCGGCAGCTCGCCGACCTGCACGAGCAGGGGCGCGAACCGATTGCCGTGCTACGTCCGTCCGAAGCCGCGATCTACGGCCGATACGGCTACGGCCCCGCCACCCGGGGGAACCGAATCCGGTGCGAGAAGCGCTCCATGTCCTTCCGCCCCGGAACGGACTTCGGCGACGGGTCCGTCCGGCTCGTCGATCGTGCTCAGGCACGACCCTTGATCGAGAAGATCTACGACGAGGTCGGGGCAGCCTCGGTCGGTTGGCCGGACCGAGCCGACTGTCATTGGAACGTTCGTCTCTCCGACGAGCCACACGCGCGCGGCGGCGCGACCTTGCAGCGATTCGCCCTGCACCGGGAGCCGGACGGTCAGGCCACCGGCTATGTCTGCTACCGACACAAGGGCGGACTGGACGCTCTGGGCAACGACACCAGCGCGGTGCTGGTCGACGAGCTGGCAGCGGTCTCGCGTTCCGCCTACGCCGCGCTGTGGCGTTTCCTCGCCGGAATCGACCTGGTGCGGTGGATCGAGTACGAGGGCGCCGTGGACGAGCCGTTGCCGCACATGCTGACGGACCCGCGCTCGGTGCGCTCGTCCGCGGTCGACCGGCTTTGGGTGCGGCTGGCCGACGTCGACCGCGCGCTGCCGGCACGCCGGTACTCGGCTCCACTCGACATCGTGCTGGACGTCGACGACGCCTTCTGCCCGTGGAACGCCGGTCGCCACCACCTACGAGCGGACGGCGACGCCGTCAGTTGCGAGCGCACCAAGGCGTCCGCTGACCTGCAGCTCGGCGTGGCCGAGCTGGGCGCGGCATTCCTGGGCGGCACGACGCTGACGTCGCTCGCAGCCGCGGGCCTGGTCCGGGAACTGCGGCCGGGCGCGCTGGCTCAGGCATCAGCCGCCTTCCGCGGCGTCCGAGAACCGTTCTACCCAGGCGGCTGGGCCTTTCCCCTCTACTGATCTCACGCCGCCACTGCCCGCAGCCTCACAGTGATGGCTGTTCTTCGGCTCGGGCCTGGGCGTCGAAGCGCGCTCGGGCGAGTTCGACGTCCGGCAACGTGACGGTGGTCCAGTGCAGGAGTGCGTCGATGAGGTCCTGCAAAGACCTTCCGAGCGGCGTGATGCGGTACTCGACGGCGACGGGACGCGTGTTCGTGACGATGCGCTCGACCATCCCGTTGCGCTCCAGGCGCCGAAGCGCGGCCGTGAGCGACTTCTGCGTCACGACCGGGATTGCCCGACGGAGCCCGTTGAAGCGCAACGGCCCCTCGCACAGTGCGTCGAGGACCTGCAGTGACCACTTGTCGAGGACCTGGTCGAGCAGCTCGCGGTGTTGCTCGGTGAGCTGAGGGCTTTCCGAATGCGGTGGGGCGGTTTCCGGCATGACACCTAGTCTCGTTGAAGTTCCCTTGTAATACCAGGTAGACATCGGATACCTACTCCGAGAGCGAAGGGGACACCCACCTCATGGCCGTGCAGCTGCTGACCCCGGAAGGCATGTTCGCTCCCGTTCCGTATCACCACGTCTCGATCAACACGGGTACTCGCCAGGTGCACGTGGCCGGCCAGATCGCGCGCGACGCCGAGGGCAATCCCGTCGCGACAGGCGACCTCGCCGGGCAGGTCGCGCACGCGCTGCGCAACACGGCACGCGGCCTGGCCGGGGCCGGAGCGAGCTTCGGCGACGTCGTACGCCTCCGGTTCTTCGTCACGCACTGGAGCCCGGACAAGTACGACGACTTCATCGCGGGCATCGAGCGCGTCGCGGACGAGCTCGGGATACCGCGGCCGTTGCCACCCGTGTCGGCGATCGGCGTCGACTACCTTTTCGAGCCCGACGTGCTCGTCGAGGTCGAGGCGTTCGCCGTGCTCGACTGAGATTCAGGCCGTCGCATCACGGACCGAGGATGCCGGGACCCTGCGGCGTTCGCAGGGTCCCACCTGGCCTGGGGCAGTCGTCACGACGCCACTTCAAGCCGCGCGCCATTGCGCCACGCGGCGGCCAGGTCTTGTATCGGCAGGTCGAGTACCTCGCTGAGGCAGGCGATCGTGCCGAACGCGGGGGTCGGGAGCCGGCCGGTCTCGATCTTGCGCAACGTCTCCGGCGACATGCCGGCCGCGTGCGCCACGTCGCCGAGATCCCGGTTTGCTCGCGCTTCACGCAGCAGTATCCCCAGACGCCTGCCGGCCTCGATCTGTTCGGGCGTGAGCGGATTGCGAACCACGGCACCAGAGTACGACTGGTATTTTAATACCGCGAGCGCTACGTTGGTATTAAAATACCGACGTAGTGAGGTTACCCGTGATCGAGTTGAAGTCGCCCGCAGAGATCGAGCGGATGCGCACCACTGGGCAGTTCGTCGCCCAGATCCTGTCCGAGCTCGGCGAACTCGCCGACGTGGGCGTCAACCTCCTCGACCTGGAACACCACGCGCGCAGCCTGATCCGCCAACGCGGGGCGCAATCCTGCTACTGGGACTACGCCCCGTCATTCGGCAAAGGCCCGTTCCGCAACGTCATCTGCCTGTCGGTCAACGACGCGGTGCTGCACGGACTGCCCCACGACTACGCGCTGCGCGACGGCGACGTCCTCACCATGGACCTCGCGGTCGGGATCGACGGCTGGGTCGCCGACTCCGCCCGAACCATCATCGTGGGCACCCCAGCCGACGACGACCTGCGACTCCTCCGCGCGACCGAGGAAGCGCTCAGTGCCGGCATCGAGGCCGCGAGACCAGGCAACCGGCTGGGCGATGTCTCAGCGGCGATCGGGGCGGTCGCCACCGGCTATGGCTACCCGATCAACACCGAGTTCGGCGGCCACGGGCTCGGACGGACCATGCACGAGGACCCCCATGTCCCCAACAAGGGCCGCGCGGGCCGCGGCCTCAAGCTCCGAGCGGGCATGACCCTGGCACTCGAACCCTGGTTCGCCCGCACCACCGACCGGATCGTCTTCGACCCCGATGGCTGGACCATCCGCTCGGCCGATGGCTCGCGCACCGCCCACTCCGAGCACACGGTCGCGATCACAGAAGACGGCCCCCAGGTGCTCACCCAACGCGTGCCACATCACGCGGACTCGACCTCGGCATAACGGCACCCCTACAACTGCGCCGCTATTCCTGGGCCATGTCCACGAAACGGCTGTAGTGCAGCTGGTGGGCCACGGTGATGGTGGAGGTCGGGCCGGCGCGGTGCTTGGCCAGGATCAGGTCCGCCTCGCCCATGCGCGGGTCGTCGCGTTCGAAGGCGTCGGGGCGGTGGATGAGGATGACCATGTCGGCATCCTGCTCCAGCGAACCCGACTCGCGCAGGTCCGACAGCTGCGGCCTCTTGTCCGTGCGCTGTTCGGGACCTCGGTTGAGCTGCGAGATCGCCACCACCGGAACCTCAAGCTCCTTGGCCAGCAGCTTGAGGTTCCGGGAGAACTCCGAGACCTCCTGCTGACGCGACTCGACGCGCTTGCCCGAGGTCATCAGCTGCATGTAGTCGACCACGACGAGCTGGATGTCGTTGCGCTGCTTGAGCCTTCGGGCCTTCGCGCGGATCTCCATCATGGTCAGGTTCGGTGAGTCGTCGACGAACAGCGGCGCCTCGCTGATCTCGCTCATCCGCCGCGCCAGCCGCGTCCAGTCGTCGTCGGTCATCCGGCCGCCGCGCATGTCGCCGAGCCGGATGCGGGCCTCGGCGGAGAGCATGCGCATCACGATCTCGGTCTTGCCCATCTCCAGGGAGAAGATGACGCTGGCCATGCCGTGCTTGATCGACACCGACCGGGCGAAGTCCAGCCCGAGGGTGGAGTTGTGCGTCGGGATCATCGACCGGCTCGCGAGGTAAAGGTGGTCGTGCGCGTCTACCTGCACGCACCTGACCGGCACACTCGGGACTGGCCGCACATCCGTGATGTAACGAGACTCGGAGCGCCGCGTGTTCGTCGCGTTCCTCCGCTGCTTGTGCAGCAAGTTCTTGCGCTCGAGTCGGAACACCTCGTCCTCGGTCGTGAAGGTCAGTTGGTAGAAGGTCGACGAATCCTCGGTTCGCCCCTTCACCTGCTTGGTGCTCAACGAACACCGGTAGCCCAAGCTGGCGATGAGCTCTTGCACGTCCCGTGCGAGCCGCTCATCCACGACCCCGAACTGAACTGATCCCCCGGCCCCTACGGTGCCGTCCGTATCCAGCAGTCCAGCCAGCAAAGCCCGGCGCTGTCGCTCAGAAGCCCGGAGGTATTCAGCCGGGATGTGCTTGTTCCCCAGCACGCCCAGCGAACGCAGGGCGCCAACGGCCGTTCCGTGGTGGGCGTGGCACTCGTTGCATCGCGCACCCGAACCCCTCCGCGGGTTGTCGCAATCGATGCACGTCAACGGTTCCGGCTGAACCCCCAGAGAGCGCCCCTTCCCGGCGCACGCGTAGGAGCAAGCCCGCACGCTCCGGTAACTCGGGTGGAAGGTCGCACCGCAGACAATGCACTCCCGCGTGCCCGGCACTTCCGGGAGGCTGAGCCCGTAGGTGACGGTCTCTCCCTGCTGCTTGACGATGAGCCCTTCATCTTCGATGTTGACGAGGATCTGCGGGTCTTCTGTCGTGATCCGAGCACCCCGCGAGTGACCGTCACCGAGCCAGGCGCCCAGCGTGTAGGGCGGAACGAGCACTTCACTGTCCGGCAGCGACAGGGGAGCAGTGGTGGGCACGGCGAAGTTCAGCCGGCCGTCCGAGCATCGCAGTTGATCGAAGATGTCCTTGGTCGTGGCGATCTCGCTGTGCGTCGCCTTGGTGGAGGCGTTCATCGGGCGAGTGATCCAGTCGTACAGCTCGCCCAGGAACTCCTGCCTGGAGAACACCGGGGTGGGAACGGTTCCACTACGCATCTGGCCAGAGAAGGGGCGAAGCTCCTTGGTTCCGCGCCACACCTTGGTAACGATGCGGTGGAGCGTGTTCCGGAACTCCTCGCCAATCAGCGCAAGGGCTTCCCTGGAGCTGATGAGCTGGTCCTGCTCGGCCAAGGATTGCTCATAGACGGCCTGGACTCGCGCGATGGCCGATTGCTCCCAGTACAGGGACGTCTTGTTCTCGGTGATCTGGCGGCGGCGGGCTCGGGTGGTGACCTTCCACTGGTGTTCGGCGTCGGCGACGATCACAGAGCCATCGGAGAACTCGACTTCATAGCACGGTCGGTCGTCCATGACCTCGGTAGCGGCGACAACGGTGGTGGGGGTCCCGTCTGAACCCAGCAACTCGTCACCGACCTGGACCCCGCCCATCGTCGTCCAGCCGTATGGCGTAGGCAGCGGCGTGTCCAATGCCAAAGCCTTGCCGACACCGGGCCTGGCCGCGACGATGATCATCTGTCCGGGGTGCAGGCCGTTGGTGACTGCGTCGAGGTCGCTGAAGCCGGTCGGGATGCCCAGGGACTCGCCGCCGCGGGAGGCGATGGCGTCGATCTCGTCCATCGTGGGCTGCAGGAGGTCCTCGAGGGCGGCGTAGTCCTCGCTGGTCCTGCGCTCGGTGACGTCGTAGATCGCGGCCTGCGCGCGGTCGACGACCTCCTCGATCGGTGAGCCCTCCGAGCCGTGGTAGCCGAGCTGCACGATGCGCGTGCCTGCCTCGACCAGCCGCCGCAGCAGCGCCTTCTCGGCGACGATCTCGGCGTAGTAGCCGGCGTTCGCGGCGGTCGGCACCGTCGCGATGAGGGTGTGCATGTACGGGGCGCCGCCGACGCGCAGCAGTTCCTGCCTGCGGTCGAGCTCGGCGGACACGGTGATCGCGTCGGCGGGCTCACCGCGCCCGTACAGGTCGAGGACGCAGTCGTAGATGGCCTGGTGGGCCGGGCGGTAGAAGTCGTTGGGCCGCAGCACTTCCACGACGTCGGCGATGGCGTCCTTGCTCAGCATCATGCCGCCGAGGACGGACTGCTCGGCGGCGATGTCCTGCGGGGGCTGCCGTTCGAACGACCCGTCGTAGTTCGCGGATCCGCCGCCGCCGGGGGAAGGTTCGGCTCCTCGTTCGTCGGCCAACGTCACCGGTACCTGACACCTCCTCGAGGACCACCGCGCCGGGCGCGACGCGATGAGGCGACCTGTGCGCACGACAGGTCATGTGCCCGGGCACGACGCCCATGCCGACCCGTGCAGCCGTCGGACGCAGTCTGGCGCGCGAGCGCTCAAGATCACTCGCAGTTGCGTCACCACACGCGCGGAGAAGCTAGATCGCCCGCTTGGAGCAGGCAAGCCGAGCTGTGGACAAACCCCGGGACAACCTGTGGACAGCTTGTGGAAGCCTGGGGACAACTGTCCCCCAGGCCGCCGCACCGCTGGGGACAACCTGGGGACAACCGGTCAAGATCGACCAGAACCCCCAGCTCATCGGCTGTGTGCAAGCTGTGGAAGAAATCCGGGGAAAACTCTCGGCGTGTCGCGGGCGAGTTGGTTCTTCGGCGTGTCGGAACGCGATTCGTCTACCAGGTCGGGAGTGACCACGACTACGTCATCAGGGTGACGACGCCCCCGGATGGATCAAGAAGGACCAGAACGGGGGCGCCATCCGCGAAAAGCCACGGGATGCCGGTCCGGTCGGAGCCCGAGGGACCGGCATCATCCGCTCGATCGCCGCCAGCGGTTGCCGGCGGCGTCCGTTCAGCTCGCGGCGGAGATCTGAACGCTGACCGACGCCTTGACGTCGGGGTGCAGTCGCACGTCGACGGCGTGCTTGCCCAGGGACTTGATGTGCCCGCGGGTGTCGACCGAGCGCTTGTCGATGTTCGGGCCACCGGCCTTGCGCACCGCGGAGACGATGTCGGCGGCGGTGATCGAACCGAACAGCTTGCCCTGCTTGGAGACCTTGGCGGTCAGGTTGACCAGGCCCAGGCCCTGCAGCTGCTGCTTGAGCTCCTGGGCGTGCTCCAGGTTGCGGACCCGCTTGGCCTCCTGGGTGCGGCGGATCGTCTCGACCTGCTTCTGCGCGCCCTTGGTGGCCACGATCGCCAGGCCGCGGGGCAGGAGCAGGTTGCGGGCGTAGCCGTCCTTGACCTCGACGATGTCGCCGGACTCGCCGAGGCCGGTCACGTCAGCGGTGAGGATGATCTTCACGACGTGTCTCCTTCCAGCGATCAGCGAGCGGTCGAGGTGTAGGGCAGCAGCGCCATCTCGCGGGCGTTCTTCACCGCGATGGCGACGTCGCGCTGGTGCTGGCTGCAGTTGCCGGTCACGCGACGGGCACGGATCTTGCCGCGGTCGGAGATGTACTTCCGCAGCAGCGTCGTGTCCTTGTAGTCGATGCTCTGCGCGGCCTTGTCCTTGCAGAACACGCAGACCTTCTTCTTCGGCTTGCGCACGGGCGCCTTGGCCATCGGTCTTCCTCCTGAGCGAAAACTTCTGTCTTTGGTGCGGGGTGGCGCCGTTAGAACGGCGGCTCGTCGCTGAACCCGCCGCCGGAACCGGCAGGCGGGGCCGAACCCCACGGGTCGTCCGCGGGCGGGGCGCCCCCACTGGGGCCGCCGAACCCGCCACCGCTGCGGCTGACCTTGTTGACCTTCGCGGTCGCGTAGCGCAGCGAGGGGCCGATCTCGTCGACCTCCAGCTCGACGACGGTGCGCTTCTCGCCTTCCTTCGTCTCGAAGGAACGCTGGCGCAGCCGGCCCTGCACGACCACCCGCATGCCGCGGGTGAGCGACTCCGCGACGTTCTCCGCCGCCTGCCGCCAGATGTTGCAGCGCAGGAACAGCGCCTCGCCGTCCTTCCACTCGCCGCTCTGGCGGTCGAACGTCCGGGGCGTGGAGGCGACCGTGAAGTTCGCCACCGCGGCGCCGGACGGGGTGAAGCGCAGTTCCGGGTCGGCGGTCAGGTTGCCGACCACCGTGATTACCGTTTCACCAGCCATCGCCTGGGGACTCCAGTCTCCTAGATGCGGGTTCGCCTGCTGCGCTGTCCGCCGGTCAGGCGGGCGCCTCGGTGCGGGGCTTGGCCGCCTTGGCCGCGGCGCGGGCCACGCGGGCCGCCTTGCGCGGCTCGACAACCCGGCGCAGGACCTTGGTCCGCAGCACCGTCTCGTTGAGGTTCAGCTGGCGGTCCAGCTCCTTGACGGAGGCCGGCTCGCTGTTGAGGTCGAGGACCACGTAGATGCCCTCGGCCTGCTTGTCGATCTCGTAGGCGAGCCGGCGGCGGCCCCAGACGTCGACCTTCTCGACGCTGCCACCGTCGTTGCGGATGACGTTGAGGAAGTTTTCCAGTGACGGAGCGACAGTGCGCTCGTCCAGGCTCGGGTCGAGGATGACCATGAGCTCGTAATGACGCATGAAGACCACTCACCTCCTGTGGACTCACGGCCACGGGCTTTCCGTGGCAGGAGGGTCGTCGCGTCGACGAACCGTTCAAAGGTAGCAAGCGCGCCCGGCGGACCTCACCGGGGGCCTCACGCCGCAGGTCACGCCCGGTCCGAGGCCGTACCGGCGGAGCCTGGTCACTGCCTCCGCAGGACCCACGTGCGCACGAGCGCGGCGGTCAGCCCGGCGATCGAGACGGCCGCCAGCAGCACCGGCAGGGCCACGCGGTCGCCGCCGGTGGCGGGCAGGGCCTCGGCGTTGCCGACGGCGCGGACCTGCTCCTGCTCGCGCTGCTTCTGCTGCTGCTCGGCCCACGGCTTGGTGAGGGTGCCGACGTCGGGTGTGAAGCCGGGCACCTGGCCGTATCGCGCCCACGGCGGCAGCGAGCCGGGCACGTAGGAGTAGTTGCCGGGCACCGCCCGGTAAGGCGCGGCGGCACCCTGCGTGGCGTATGCCTCGGGCGGCAGCGGCGCGCCGGGAGGAGGGGCCTGCACATCGTCGCTGGTCGGCGTCTCGGGCGGCGCGGGCTGCGGCGGAGGCGGCGCCGGCTGCGGATCCGGGGCGGGCGCGGGCGGCGGCGGTGGAGGCGGTTCCTCTGGGGCCTCCGCGTTGACGGTGACCGCGTTGCCGATGCTCACCAGGTTGCCGAAGTGCCAGGTCACCGCATCGACCTTGTCCTCGGGCAGGCCGAGCTGGGCGATGCGGGGCTTGGCGGCACGGGCGATGTCCCCACCGGAGTAGAAGTTGCGGCCCTCCTCGGCGGTGCCGAGCGGGATCGGCGGCAGCGCCCGGAAGCGCTCGGTGGCGTCGGCGGCAGCGCTGAAGTTCAGCGGCATCGCCAGCAGCACCGCCTCGCGGACCTTGAAGTCCATCGCCGACGGCGACAGCGCGATCGGCTGGCCGACAACGGCGTCGACGATCGCCAGCGAGCGGTCGACGACCAGCGTGTCGGCGGCGGCGCTGCCCGCGCCGAGGAACGTGCTCGCGGTGATCGCCAGCCCGACCAGCCCGGCGGCGACGCCGCGCCTCGCCCGCCGCACCAGCGGGTTGACCCCCTCATCGCGCACCCGCGCGTCCGGTGCCGATCCGTCACCCATGGCGAGACCTCCCCTGCAACTCCCGGCGCACGAACATCGTTCACCTTCTCAGAGGGATCAACTGCGCAACAGCCTCGAGGTGATGCGTCAGGGCCGAATTCGGCGGAAATCCCACGATCTAAGCTGGAGCCATGCGCATCGGTGCCCACGTCCGCGACGACGATCCGCTGTCCGCCGCCGCCGAGCGCGGCGCCGAGGTCGTTCAGTTCTTCCTGTCCGACCCCCAGGGCTGGAAGGCCCCGAAACCGCACCCGCAGGCCGACCAGCTGCGCGAGAGCGACCTGACGGTGTTCATCCACTCCCCGTACGTGATCAACGTGGCGTCGCTGAACAACCGGATCCGCATCCCGTCCCGCAAGCTGGTCACCCAGCAGGCGAAGGCCGCGGCGACGGTCGGCGCGCAGGGCCTGGTGGTGCACGGCGGGCACGTGACCAAGGACGACGACCCGGCCGAGGGCGTGGCCAACTGGCGCAAGATGTTCGAGCGCCAGGCCGACGAGGGCGGCTTCGAGGTGCCGGTGCTGATCGAGAACACCGCGGGCGGGGCCAACGCGATGGCCCGCCAGTTCGACGCGCTGGCCCGGCTGTGGGACGCGGTCGGCGAGTTCGGCGCGGGGTTCTGCCTGGACACCTGCCACGCGCACGCCGCGGGCGAGGAGCTGCTCGACATCGTCGACCGGGTCAAGGCGATCACCGGCCGGATCGACCTGGTGCACCTCAACGACTCCAGGGACGGCTTCGGCTCGTCGCGGGACCGCCACGCCAACATCGGCGCCGGGAAGATCGACCCGGAGCTGCTGGTGGCGGTCTGCTCCAGCGCCGGAGCCCCGGTCGTCGTGGAGACGCCGGGCGAGGGCCAGGCCGACGACATCGCGTACCTGCGCGAGCGCTGCCCGTCGTGACGCCTCGCGCCGCACCGCGCGGAGGCCCCGCACCGGACACACCCAGGAGGTCGCCATCAGCACTGCGGGTGCCGGTCGACGGCTGACGATGGCGGGCCTGGTCGCGTTGTGCCTGCTCACGGCCGCGACCATGTTCCTCGGGTACGCCAACAAGGAGCGCTGCACGGGGCCGGAGTTCAACGAGTGGGGCCGGTCCGGGCCCGCCTACCAGGAGCGCTCCTACGGCGAGGTCTGCTACTCCGACATCCAGAACCTCTGGATCGGGCGGGACATCGACCGGCACACCTTCCCCTACGTCCACGGCGGGATCGACGAGGACGGTTCGCTCTACGGCGGTGTCGTCGAGTACCCGGTGCTGTCGGGCCTGGTGATCTGGCTCGGGGCGCTGCTCGTGGATACCGACGCCGGGTTCCTGGCGGCGTCCGCGCTGCTCATGGCGCCCTTCGGGCTGGCAGTCGCGTGGTGGCTGGGCCGGTTGAGCGGCTGGCGGGCGCTGCTGTGGGCGCTGGGCCCGCCGCTGGTGCTCTACGCGTTCCACAACTGGGACCTGCCCGCGGTGGCCTGTTCGGTGGCGGCGGTGTTCGTGGTGCACCGGTGGACGTCGGTGCCGTTGCGCAGGCGGGCGATGCTCGGCGCCGTGCTGCTGGGGGCGGGGTTCGCGTTCAAGATCTATCCGGGGCTGTTCGTGCTCCCATTGGCGCTGCACGTGCTCACCAGCGGTTCCAGGCGGTTCGACGTCAAGGGCGCGTTGCAGGTCGTGGGGGTCGCGGCGGCCACCGTCGTCGCCGCGAACCTGCCGTTCGCGCTGGCCGGGTTCCGGGGCTGGCTGGCGTCGTTCCAGTTCCAGTCCGACCGCCAGATCGACCTCAGCACGAACTCGATCTGGTACTGGGGCTTTCGCGCCTACACCGGCAGCGACGAGTTCCAGGCGGTCATGGGTGTGGTCTCGCCCGTGCTGATGCTGCTGTCGTTCGCGCTGGCGTGCTGGCTCGGCTGGCGCGGATACGTCCGCACCGGCCGATATCCGTGGATCCAGGTGTCGGCGGCGATGCTCTGCGGGTTCCTGTTGCTGCACAAGGTGCACTCGCCGCAGTACACGCTGTGGCTGCTGCCGTTCTTCGTGCTGGTGTCGGTGCGGTGGGAGTGGATCGCGGCTTACCTGCTGGCGGACGCGGCGATGGGGATCAGCATCTTCCGCTGGCTGTACCTGGCCATGGAGGGCGAGCCCAGCGGTATCCACGACGGCTTCACCGCGCAGGCGCTGATGATCGGCATCTGGGGCCGCGCCGCGCTGCTGGTCGGGCTGTTCGCGGCGTTCCTGGCGGCGCGCAGCCCGGTCGACGACGACGAGCGCCGAGGTCCGGCGGCCGTGGACGGCCTGGCGGCTAGGACGGTTGCCCTGCCGGGACCCGGTCGGCGCCGTCGCGGTGGCGCAGGCCGGGCAGGGTGAAGCGGTCCCGCGCGCCGTCAAGGAACCCGCCGCACGGATCGTCGACGACGGACGCGGTGCGGCCTCCGCGCAACGCCAGCGCGGTGCGGACGCGGTCGCGGGCGGGGTCGAGGACCTCGCGGACGACGAGCACGCACAGGGCGACGACCACCGCGTCCCGCAGGACCACCGCGCCGAGGAACCAGCCCTCGGGCAGGCCCTTGTTGCCGGTGCCGAGGTAGTAGTACATGCGCGGCGCCCACACCAGCGCGTCGAGGAGCATCCACGACAGCATCAGCCGCCAGCGCGGGATCGCCAGCACCGCCAGCGGCACCAGCCACAGCGAGTACTGCGGGCTCCACACCTTGTTGGTCAGCAGGAACACCGCGACCACCAGGAAGCAGAGCTGCGCGAGCCGCGGGCGCACCGGGGCGGCCAGCGCCAGCCAGGCGATGCCGGCGCAGGCCAGCACGAACAGCGCCCCGCTGACGAGGTTGAGCACGACCGGCGTCTGGCCGGAAGCCAGCGGCCCGTCGAAGCCGGGCCAGCCGGTGAAGTAGGACACCGCGTTGTAGAGGGAGTCCGGGTCGGCCGGGCGTTCGGCGTTGAGGTGGAAGAACTCCCGCCATCCGGCCGGGTAGAGCAGCAGGATCGGCAGGTTCACCGCCAGCCAGCTCACCGCGGCCGCGAGCAGCGTGCGCATCCCTTCGCGCAGCCGCCCGGAACGCAGGCACAGCACCAGCAGCGGGCCGAGGAAGAACAGCGGGTAGAGCTTCGCCGCCCCGCCCAGACCGATCAGCACGCCCGCCAGCACCGGTCTGCGCCGCGACCACGCCAGCAGCCCGGCGGTGCCGAACGCGGTCGCCAGGGCGTCGAAGTTGGTGAAGACGTGCACGAACGCCAGCGGGCTGACCGCGGCCAGCGCGGCGTCCCACACCCGTCTGCGGCACAGCGCGACCAGGGCCCACACCGTCGTCAGCCACGCCGCGGTCAGCCAGAAGACGCTGACGTTGAAGTACAGGACGGTGATCATCATGGCCGGCAGCCAGCCCATGCTCGCCAGCGTCGACCAGCCGTCGGCGATCTTGGCGTTGACCCACTGGAACAGCCCGGTGAGCACCGGGTACTCCATGTACCGGACCTTCTCCTGCGGGGTGCCCGTCTTCTCCAGCCATGCCGTCTTGTACGGGAAGACGCCGTCCGGCGCGAGGTCGCCCATGCCGTAGCGCGGGATGATGTCGGTGTAGCACATCGCCGTGTACTGGCGGCTGTTGCGCCAGTCGAGCTGCGGGCCGTTCTTGGTGTCGTAGGTCTGCAGGCACGGCGCCTTGAACAGGAAGCCCGCGGCGAGGGTGAGCGTCGCGAGCAGCAGCACCACCCGCAGCGGTGTCCAGAACCACTGCCTGCCGACCTGGGCGTGCCTGCCGAGCGGCCCGCCGAACGGCCTGCTCAGGCGCATGGCGACCGACTCGGTCCAGGTCGGGGCCACCCGGTCCGCCGGACCGAGCGAGTCGCCGTCCACAGCCGCGCTCACGGGCTCGGACGTCTCGGTGCGGGCGTTCTCGGGCGAGGTGGACACGCCCCGGGATGCTACGGCGTTGGAACGCCGACGACCCCTGGGCGGGTGGATCACGCCACCTCGGCCCAGGGGTCGTCCTGCTCAGCCGCGCCGGTCGCGCGGGGTCAGCCGCCGCCCTCGCGGCCCCGCGTCGGCGGTACCGCGTTGCCCGGTCCGCCGTTGTTGGGGTCGCCTCCGCCGTTCTCCTCGTCGTCGCAGCCGAACCACGGGGAGCACGGCCGCTCGCCGGAGGTCTGGGTCTCCGACGGCTCCTCCGAACCGCTGGTCTCCGACGTCGGCGGGGCCGAGGTCGTGGGCGGCGCCGAGGTCGTCGGCGGGGCCGAGGTCGGCGGCGGCGGTGGCGGCAGGGTGTCGTACTGGCCGATCGGGACGGCCTTGTCGAACTTCTCCACCGGCTTGCCCTCGAGGTAGGCGTTCATGAACAGCTGCCAGATGTCGCCGGGCACACCGGAGCCGTAGATCGCCTTGCCGCTGGGTTCCTTGATCGGCAGGACCGGGTGCTCGGCGTCGTTGGCGCCGAGCGACACCGCCGCGGAGATCTGCGGCGTGTAGCCGACCATCCACGCCTTCGAGTTGTTCTCGGTGTCCAGGTACTGGTGGGTGCCGGTCTTGGACGCGACCGGGCGGTTGCCCTTCAGCCCGAGGTCGGCTTCCTTGGCCACGTTGAGCAGCGTCTCGGTGACGTTGGCCGCGATGTTCTTGCTCTCGTCCTCGTCGTCGGAGAACGCCGACTCGGGCTTCCAGTCCTGGTGCAGCTCGATTGCGCCCGAGGAGCTGGTGATGCTCTGCACGAACCGAGGCTTGACCCGCATGCCGTCGTTGGCGAACGTGCCGTAGGCGCTGGCCATGTCTATGGTCCGCACCGGGTACATGCCCAGCGCGATACCGGCGTCGACACCGCCGTTGGAGCTGCGCAGGCTCGGCTTGCCGTTGTACTTGTCGGGGATCCCCGCCTGCTGGGCCGCCTTGGCGACCTCAGGCGTGCCGAACTTGGCCGCCATGTCGACGAACACCGTGTTGACCGACTTGGTCATGGCCTCGCGCACACCGCACGACGTCGGGACGTCGCACTTGATGCCGCGGGCGTTGGCGAACGGGGTGCCGAGGATCGTCCGCGGTGACGAGCCGTCGTAGACCTCGCCGATGCCCTTGCCCTGCTCGAGGCCGGCCGTCACGACGAACGGCTTGAACGACGAGCCCGGCTCCTGCATCGCGTCGGCGTAGTCGAAGCCGCCTGCCTCGGTGCCGCCGTGGTACGCCTTGATGGCGCCGGTCTTGGGGTCCACCGCGACCAGCGCGGGCTTCAGCTCGGGACGCTGGCCCTTGGTGCCCTCGGCGACGGCGTCCTCGGCGGCCTTCTGGGCGGCCGGATCTATGGTCGTGTTGATCGTGAACGCCCCGCGGGACAGCGTGCTCTCGTTGTAGCCCGCCTTGTCCAGCTCAGCCAGCGCCTGCTTGAGGACGTGGCGCTGGTTGGGCGACATCGAACCGGTGCTGCGCCACTCGTCGCGCTCCAGCGTCATCGGAAGCGTCATGCCGGCGCGCTCGGCCTTGCTGACGAAGTTGTTCTTCACCATCTGGCCGATCACGTACTCCCAGCGCTCCTGGCCCTGCACCGGGTCGTAGCGCGGGTCGTTCTCGGTCGGGCGCTGCACCATGCCCGCCAGAACCGCGGACTCGGCGGCGTTGAGATCCTTCGGTGACTTGCCGAAGTAGGCGTTGGCGGCCGAGTCGATGCCGTAGGCGCCGCGGCCGTAGTAGGCCGTGTTGAGGTAGGCCATCAGGATCTCGTCCTTGGGCCGCTCCCTGGTCATCTTCAGGGCGAGCACGACCTCCTTCACCTTGCGGACGTACGGCGACTCCTTGCTGGTGAGGTCCTGGTCCAGCTTGATGTACTGCTGGGTCAGCGTGGAACCGCCGCCGACACCGCCGCCGCTCACCATGAAGTAGGCCGAGCGCGCGATTCCCATGATGTCGAAGCCGGGGTTCTGGTAGAACGTGGCGTCCTCGGCCGCGAGCGTCGCGTTGCGCATCGGCTCGGAGACCTCTTGGCGCAGGTCACGGATCATCTTGCGCGGCTTGCCGTCGTTCGGCGTGTACCGCGTCATGACCTCGCCGTTGGCGTAGTTCAGCGTGATCGTCTGGTCCGTCTTCGCGGCGGTCGCCTCCGGGTTCGGCACCGGCCAGGCGAAGTAGCCGTAGGCGAAGACGGCAGTCGGCACCAGGATCATCAGTGCGGCCGCGACGTAGCAGGACCGCCGGATGCGCCGCCATATCTTGCGCTTGCGCGCCTTCCTGGCCATCAGCTCGTCGTCCGGGTCGTCGAAGTCGCCGTCGGGGTCCTCGTCGGCATGGTCGCCGTCCCGGTAGTCGTCGTAGCCGTCGTCGTGCGCGTCCGCGGTGTACGGGTCGTCGTAGTCGTAGACGTCGTCGCCGGGGGGGACATCGTCGGCGTAGTAGTTGTAGCCGCCGCTGGACTCCTGGTGCGTGAGCAGCTTGGGCTCCGGCGCCGACCCTCCGGCCGCCTGCCCCGCTGCACCGGCCGCACCGGCGGCACCGCTTCCCGCAGCACCGGCCGCGCCGCTACCCGCGGCTCCCGCCGCACCGGCGCCCGCGGCCGCCGCTCCCAGGGCAGCAGCGCCCGCGGCGCCCGCCGCTGCGGCGCCACCACGCCGGGTCGCGTCACCGCGGTTGCCCGGATGCTGCGGGATGTTCTCGGTCGGCTGCTCGCCGGGCGGGGCCTGGGGCGGACGTCCGGGTGGCGGCGGTACACGCCGCGTGCCCTGACCCGCGGGGCCCTGCCCCTCCGGACCCGGGCCGCCGGGACCCTGCTGCGCGCCGGGGCCCTGGGGACCACCCGGGCCCTGCGGGCCGCCGGCCGGAGGCCGCTGGCCGGGGCGCTGCCCGCCGGGCGGAGGTGGCGGCGGCCCCTGGCGGCCCGCCGCCGGAGGAGGCGGAGGCTGCTGCGAGTACGTGGTCGGCAGGTCGAGATTGCCCCCGCCGCCGCTGCCGCCACCGCGGCCCGCGCCCTGGTCGCGGCCGCTCAGGCGGTCACCGAGCGAGGAGGGGTCGTCATCGTCGTCGAACGACGGCGCCCAGGCACCGGTCCGCTCCTGCGGGGGCTCCGCCTCCGGCCAGGCCGGACCGCCGGGCGGCGGCGCCGGACGCTGCTGCCGGGTGCCCTGGTCCGGGCCGCCGCGGCCACCCGCGGGCGGCTCGCCAGGCCACTGCGGCCCTCCGGCAGGCGGCCTGCCCGGGGGCGCGCCCGGCGGTCCGCCGGGACGCCCCTGCCCGCGCGGCGGTTGCGGCGGACCCTGCGGCGGGCGAGCCTGGTCGCCGGGCCGCTGCGGCGGTCCCGGGCGTTGCGGAGCCGGTGGCGCGCTTCGGTCGTCGGGTCTGCCGAAGTCTCGACCGTCGTTGGGCTGCCGCGAGTGGCGGCCGCGGTCGCGGTCGTCACGCTCGTCGTTCACGAGTTGGCCTCCAGGACAGGCGTCATGGGACGCCGGGCGATGCGTTCACGTCGGGGGTCCGCCGCACCGGGTGCGGATGGCCGCGCCGGGGGACACGGCCCGTTCACTCTGCCGCAGTCTTGCGCCGGGACCGGCGGTTGTTCAACCCGCCCGTCCCCAGGACGTACGACTGCACCAGGTGGTTCCAGCTACATGTGCGGCATACCTCTACGACATAGACGTTGAACTCTTCGAACATGGTCGCCATCCGGGCGAGTTCCTCCGGGGCCCGCGCCGACCCCGAAGCGTGCTTGAGCTCGTCGCCGAAGACCCACGAGACCAACGTCAGCGGCTCCTTGCGGCACACCGGGCAGGTCACGTCGCTGGGCTCACCATGGAACTTCGCGGCACGCAGCAGGTACGGGCCGGCGTCGCAGACCTCCATCACCCCGACCCGGCCAGAGTGGACCTGCGCGAGCAGCGACCTGCGCTGCAACGCGTAATCCACCACCTGCCGTTGGGTCCGCACGACCACAGGGTACGTGCCGGAGGCGAACGCTCCATGCGCCGTTCAGGGCAGCCACCGCGACCGCGCTGACCAGGTGTGTCGGGAACAGCACATCCCGACCGCCGAATTAGTCACCCGATATATCGGCGCGATATGATGCCCCGTTGGCGAGCCGATCGTCCGGCCATGAGGAGGTGCGCATGCTCGAGCTGGCCGTGCTGGGTCTGCTGCATGACGCCCCGATGCACGGTTACGAGTTGCGGAAGCGGCTGAACAGCCTGCTCGGAGCGTTCCGCGCCTTCTCCTGCGGAACGTTGTACCCGACGTTGCGCAGGCTGCTGCGGGCCGGGCTGATCGAGGAGGAGGCGTCCGGGCCGGGCAACGGCCTGGGAAGGCGCGCCAGGAGGGTGTACCGGCTCACCGCCGCGGGTGGACAGCGGTTCGCCGACCTGGTCGGGGACTGCGGTCCGCAGGCCTGCGACGACGACGCCTTCGGGGTGCACGTGGCGTTCTTCTCGCGGACGCCTGCCGAGGTCAGGATGCGGATCCTGGAGGCGCGCAGGCGGCGGGTGGAGGAGCGCCGGGAGGGGCTGCGCTCGGTGCTGACCGGTGGTGGGCTGGACCACTACGCCACCGCGCTGCACGAGCTCGGCCTGGAACACAGCGAGCACGAGGTTCGCTGGCTCAACGAGATCATCGAGCACGAACGGGCGGGCTCGGACGCCGGCGGGCCAGTGGGAGGCCGGCGGGAATCGCGAGGACACGACAGATGACCAAGAAGGAGGGCCCTGCCATGGGCGCAGACCGCCGCGGTGCAGGAGCGGTGCGGGTGGCGATCGTCGGGGTCGGCAACTGCGCGGCGTCGCTCGTGCAGGGTGTCCACTACTACGCCGACGCCGATCCGGACACCCGGGTCCCGGGCCTGATGCACGTGCAGTTCGGCGACTACCACGTGCGTGACGTGCAGTTCGTCGCCGCGTTCGACGTCGACGCCAAGAAGGTCGGCCGCGACCTCTCCGAGGCCATCGTCGCCAGCGAGAACAACACCATCAAGATCGCCGACGTGCCGCCGCTGGGCGTGACCGTGCAGCGCGGGCACACCTACGACGGTCTCGGCCGCTTCTACCGCGAGACGATCGAGGAGTCCGACGAGGAGCCGGCCGACATCGTCCGCGCGCTGCGCGAGGCCGAGGTCGACGTGCTGGTGTCCTACCTGCCGGTCGGCTCGGACGAGGCCGACAAGTTCTACGCCCAGGCCGCCCTCGACGCCGGCGTGGCCTTCGTCAACGCGCTGCCGGTGTTCATCGCCTCCGACCCGGAGTGGGCGAAGAAGTTCGCCGACGCCGGGGTGCCGATCGTCGGCGACGACATCAAGTCGCAGGTCGGGGCCACCATCACGCACCGGGTGCTGACCAAGCTGTTCGAGGACCGCGGCGTGCACCTGGACCGCACGATGCAGCTCAACGTCGGCGGCAACATGGACTTCCTCAACATGAAGGAGCTGGAGCGGCTGGAGTCGAAGAAGACCTCCAAGACCCAGTCGGTCACCTCCCAGGTCCAGCGCGACCTCGGCAAGCGCAACGTGCACATCGGCCCGTCGGACTACGTGCCGTGGCTCGACGACCGCAAGTGGGCCTACATCCGGCTGGAGGGCCGCGCCTTCGGCGACGTGCCGCTGAACCTGGAGTACAAGCTCGAGGTCTGGGACTCGCCGAACTCGGCGGGCATCATCATCGACGCCATCCGCGCCGCGAAGATCGCCAAGGACCGCGGCATCGGCGGCCCGGTCCTGTCGGCCTCCTCCTACTTCATGAAGTCGCCGCCGGAGCAGTACTCCGACTCCGCGGCCTACCAGGCCGTCGAGGACTTCATCGACGGCAAGCGCGAGAACTGAACCCCGCGCGGGAACCGGCCCGTCACGCGAAGACCGCCGGAGGCGTGCCTCCGGCGGTCTTCGCTGTTCGTGGGCTCAGCGGCGCTCAGCGCTGCAACTGCTGTTCGGCTCGGGCGAGCACGGAGTGCACGGAGGCGTGGCCGTCGGTGGTGACCCACGACACGCGCAGGCCCGGGCGCACGCGCCGGCGCCCGATCCGCATCGGCCACCCGGCGGTCTGGCGGATCTGCTCGGCGATCTCCTCGCCGGTGCCGCTGGGGTGCTCGGCGATCACCGCGAACTCGTCGCCGCCGTAGCGGGCGACCGTGCGGTCGTCGCTCATGCCGTCGCGCAGCCGCGCCGCGAGCGTGGTGAGCAGCTCGTCACCGCGTTCGAAGCCGTGCTGCTGGTTGAACTCGGCGAGCCGGTGGACGTCGACCAGCACCAGCGTGGCCAGCGTGCCGCCGAGCCGGGCGCGCACCAGCGACTGCTCGAGCCGGTCGAGCAGCAGGATGCGGCCGGGCAGGCCGGTCAGCGGGTCGATCAGGCCGCGGCTGTGCGGCACGTCGGTCTGCACCGGTTGCAGCAGCATCAGCACGCGGCTGTGCCCCTGCACGCGGACCGCGTGGTAGTCCACCCACAGCCGGCTCTGCGCGCGACCGCCGCGCACGATCACCATGGGCATGGACAGCGGTGACCCGGCGCGCAGTACCTGACCTGCGAGCTCGGACCAGTCAGGCATCGGCGCACCGGTGTCGTCGCGGGCCTGCCAGTCCTCCGGCCGGGTCCCGGTGAGCACGTCGGACCTGGCCAGCTGCAGCAGTTCCGCGGCCACGTCGTTGGTGGCCAGCACCTGACCGCGGTGATCGGTGAGCAGGACGCCGACGGTCAGCCCGGTGATGAGTTCATCCCAGACCGGCGTGAGCTGAGCCGGTGTGGCCACATCGAGGACACTCATTCGGCCCCCTCCTCCCCACCAAACGGAGCAGTCCGTTCGAGCCTCCCCTTCCGGTGGGTCCGAATTCAAGGGCACAGCTACCACCCGTAACGGTGGTATTACGAAACCGCGCATGACGCAGTGTCAGTGGGCGTCCAGCCCTCCGCGCGACCTTGCTCACCCGATCCTGCGATCTTGGCGGGGAACCGGGCGCGTCTGCCGGGTTTCCCGCGGCTGAAAACCCGTCGGACACCGCCGCCGCGCGCCCGGATACCGCGCCGGCCACGACCTCCCGGCCTCTACCCTGGTCGGGGCCGCCGAGCCGCGGCGGCAGCGGCGAAGACCTGATGGGGAGATGTGCCGGTGACTGGATCCGAACCCGCCGAGCGCGGCCTGCGCGAGCGGTTGCGCGAGCAGCGCCCACTGCTGGTGGTGATCGCGGTCGCCGAGCTGATCGCCGTGATCCTGGTGTCAACCATCAACCCGCACGACCACATCGACGGCGAGGTGTACCGGCTGGGGGCGAAGGCGCTGCTGGCGGGCCGGGACGTCTACGGCGACCTGCCCGCCACCGAGTCCGGGCTGAGCCTGCCGTTCATCTACCCGCCGTTCGCCGCGATCCTGTTCGCGCCGCTGGCGCTGGTCCCCAAGGTCGTCTCGACGGCGGCGATCATGCTGGTCAGCCACCTCGCGCTGCTGGTCACGCTGTACGTGGTGCTGAGCGCGTCGACGTTCCTGCTCGCCCACCGGGACAAGGTGCTGCTGGTGACCGCGGCGGTGCTGCCGCTGGCCACCATCACCGAGCCGGTGATGGAGACGCTCACCTACGCCCAGATCAACATCGTGCTGATGGCGCTGGCGGCCGTCGACTGCCTGTGGCGGGTGGACGGCGAGCGCAGGCTGCCGTACCCGCGCGGGCTGCTGATCGGGATCGCCGCCGGGCTGAAGCTGACCCCGGCGGCGTTCCTGCTGTTCCTCGTCCTGCGGCGGGACGGGCGCACGATCATCACCGCGGCCCTGACGTTCGTGGCGACCGCGCTGCTGGGCTTCGCGGTGACCTTCGCCAACGCCCGCGAGTTCTGGACGCGCGAGGTGTTCTCCACCAGCAACGTCTCGTTCGGCCCCAAGTTCACCGGTGACGCCACGGTCTACGCGGGCAACCAGTCGCTTCGCTCGCTGCTGACCAAGCTGGGGGTGCCTGCGCCGACGGTGTTCTTCGTGCTGCTCGCCGCGGTGGTCCTGGCGCTGGCGGTGGCCGGGATGCTGCACGCGATCCGGCAGCGCGACCTCCCGATGGCGATCACGATCAACGGGGTGCTGGCGCTGCTGGTGTCACCGATCTCCTGGTCGCACCACTGGGTGTGGGCGATCCCGGCGCTGCTGCTGCTGGCGGGCGGTGCGTTCACCCGGCGGGACTGGCCACTGCTGCTGGCCACGACGCTCGCGGCCGGGTTCTTCACCCTCGGCCCGCACTGGAAGGTGCCGCAGGGCCAGGGCAGGGAGCTGCGCTGGAACTTCTTCGAGCACCTCATCGGCAACTCCTACGTCTACTTCGGCCTGGCGTTCCTGGTCTACGGCGCCGCGCTCTGGTGGCGGGGCCGGCGCGGAGCGACGGCGGTGCAGCCGCAGGCGAGTGCGACGCCCGTGGGCTGACCGGGAAGACGGCATGAAAAAGCCGGGGCGGGAGAACTCCCGCCCCGGCTTTTCGTCGTCGTGGATCAGATGCGGCTGAACACCACGGTGTCGACGAGGTCCTCGTTCCGGCGCGGCTCGCTCGCCGGGAGGGTAGCGGCGGTGCGCACCGGCATCAGGTTCGGCACGGTGGCCCAGTCCGCCGCCGCGGCGAAGTCCGACGGGGCGTCCAGCAGCGGCAGCGCCATGCCGGTCACCTCGCTGGGGGCGAGAGCGGAACGGAACGGGTTCTCGGTCACCATGCGCTCGACCGGCAGCGCCGCCGTCAGGTCGTCGACGGTGACGACCTCGACCGGGGACGCCGCGGGGTTGGTCGCGAACTCCGAACGGGGAGCGGCGTCGCCGGCGAGCGCATCGGTGATGCGGCTGACCGCGGGCGCCGACGTCGAGCCGCCGCCGAGGGCGTGCAGCTCGCCGAGCGCGGGCAGCGGAGCCTCGACGGGGTCACCGCTGCGGGGGGTGGCGCCGTGCGGGGCGAGGCTGAGCAGCGCCATCGGCGGCAGGGACGGCACGTCGGCGGCCGCCTCCTGGTGCCGGCCCGGCACGGTCAGCGGGATGATCTCCTTGGACGACGCGGCCGGGGCAGGCGGCAGCACCTCGAGCGAGTCCTCGACCAGCCGGTGCGGCACGTCGATCAGGTGCTGGTCGGCACCGGGCAGCTCGGCGGAGGTGAGGTCCAGCTCCTCCTCGGGCTCCACCAGCGGTGCCGCGAGCGCGTGGCTGCGCTCCCGCGCCTCCTGCCACAGCTCGACGATGCCGTCCGCCCGTTCGAAGTGCTCGACCACGGCCGGGTCCGAAGTGGGGATCACGAGCTCGTGAGCGACATCCTGGCCCGCACCCGGTCGAAACGCACCCTCCTGGAGGTGGTGCGCGCCGCTCTGCACGACATCACCGATCGGGCCCGTCCAGCTCAGCGAGCGGTGGAAGCCCTCGGCCGGGGTGCCGACCGGGCCGCCGCCGCGCTCCGGCTGCGCGCCGGTGGGCAGCAGTCCGAAGAGGACGTTGGACTGACCGCCCTGCGTGTCGACCGCGCGGGCGTCGGCGGTGTCGGCGACCCAGCCGGCGAGCTCCATGCGGCGGACGGGCTGCTGCGCGGAAACCCAGTGCGGGGCGCCGATGATCGGCATCTCCTGGGTGGGCGCCTCGTCGAGGGCGGCCACCACGTCGCGCAGCGGGTCCAGAGTGCCGAGCATGGTGGTGGTGCGGGCATCGGCGGAGCGGTGGTCGACGAGCGGCCTGTTGTAGACGACCGTGTCCGAGGAAGCGGATTCGTCGGGGAACAGCTCCCCCGCGAAGCACGCTTGGTGCCGGGGCGTGTCTTCGCCGAAGCCGTCGATCGCGGGCGGCAGCAACGACTCTCCCAGAGACGAGGCCGGACGGTCGGGGCAGGTCTCGGCGGCCGACGCGACCCCCGTTCCGGCGGCCAGCATGCCCCCGGTGACCAGCGCGGCCTGCACGCCGCGCTTCGCCCAAGTCTGCATGTAACTCTCCTCCACGATATTTCCCCACCAGGGGGATGAAAATCAACTGTCAGGGGGATGCCGTCATCAGATGTTGATCACGTCTGCGCGGCTGGTGGTCTTGCCGGGAACCCGTCCTCGGCTTTCGCCTGCAAAGGCGGCCGGACGCTCAATTCCCCGGAAATCAAATGGAATATGACAACGCGCATATGTCACGCCGAGTCGGCGGACTTGGGAGGGCGATGTCAGTCGGGCGTGATGCCGGGCTGCGGGACCGGCCTGCCGGTCAGCGCCGGTGCGGCGCCGCGCGCGGACACGCGGGTGAACGCGGCAGCACTGCTCGGACCGCTGGGGTGCCAACCGATTCCGACACCGTTGTGGTGTCCGTCGGCGGCGTTGCCGCTCCCGGCCGAGCCGGGTGCGGAGACTGGAATGGTGAAAGGCCGGGGCTTGGCCGGGATCTGCCGCGGACGCGGCGTTTCCGAATCACCGTCGGCCGAAGCCGATTCCCCGTGCTGGTTTTCGGCGCCGGGTCGCGCACTGCGCTCGGCGGCACCCGAAACGTCCACAATGGCCGGAGCCTGTGGTGCGGGCGGCAGCGCCGGGCCGGTGCCCGGCGGGAGCTGCGGAGCCCGCGCAGGCGGATGGGTGTGCTGCACCGGGAACTCACCGCGCAGCAGCAGCGGACGGCTCAGCTCGGCGATTCCGCGGCCGACGGTGTGCGACACCTGCTCGGCGCGGTGGCCGGAGGAGGTCACCGCCGAGTCCGCGACCCGCTGCACCGGCTCGACGGCGGTCTCGTGCAGCGCCTGCGCGACCGGTTCCGCCGGGACGAGCAGCTCGCGCGCCCCTGAACCGTCGACCAGTCCGGACCCGTCGACCAGCGCGGCCGGGTCGAGCCCGGGCAGACCGAAGTCCGACGGGCCGTCTGCGGCCGCGGGGGTGAGCCGGTGCTGCCCGCCGACGACGTCCACGACGGACGGCAGCGGCGGAAGCGGTGCGAGCTCGACGGCCTCGGCAGGCGAACCCGCCAGCCACGCCGCGGAAGAGCCTGCGACCGCCGCGCCCGCGACGACCAGCACCCGGGAGAGCAACCGCAAGCCGCGGCCATCCCGCGGTTCCCGGTCGGCTTCCGGCATCTGGTCTCCGCCTCCTCGGCGTCGCTGCTGGCGGCCATGTGACGGGCGTGCCGTTCGGCTCGGCCCGTGCGCCCGGTGGGCGCCGACGGCGAGCCTGCCAAAGCAGGACCGGATTACGCATCCGCAGCGCGACAACATCGCTACATCGTGTGATCGCGTGCGCCTGAGAAGTGCCGCGGCTCACCGACCGCGGATCGTCTTTTCCTCCTCCGGCAGGACCCGTCCCGGCGATACGGTTGCGGGGTGAGCGATTTCAAGATCACGGGTCCGGACGACGCGGCCGGCGCGATCCCCCGCCCACTGCGGGTCGGCGCGGCGCTGAGCTGGCGGCTGCTGGTGATCCTCGGCGCCCTCTACGTGCTCGGCATGATCGTGTCGCGGCTGTTCGTCGTGGTCATCCCGGTGGCCATCGCGCTGCTGTTGGCGGCGCTGCTGGCACCGGCGGTGGGCACCCTCGCGCGCTACCGCGTGCCGCGGGCGCTGTCTACCGCGGTGGTCCTCGTCGGCGGGCTCGGCGTGGTCGGCGGGGTCCTCACCTTCGTGATCAACGCCTTCATCGAGGGTTTCCCGCAGCTGCAGGCGCAGGTCGTGCTGAGCCTCAACGGCATCCGGGACTGGCTGTCGACCGGTCCGCTGCACCTCAACGACCAGCAGATCACGACCTACGTCGAGCAGGCCGAGGAGTGGTTGAAGAACAACCAGGCGACCCTGACCCAGGGCGTCACCAGCGGTGTGCTCACCACCGCGGGCACCTTCGGCAACTTCCTGACCGGCCTGCTGCTGGCGCTGTTCACGCTGATCTTCTTCCTCTACGACGGCCGCCGGGTGTGGCTGTTCGTCATCCGGATCGCGCCCGCGGACAACCGCGACCGCGTCGACCGCGCGGGAAGCCGCGGCTTCGCCTCGCTGGTCGGCTACGTGCGGGCGACCGCGCTGGTGGCCGTCGTCGACGCGGTGGGCATCTGGATCGGCCTGGTCGCCGTCGGGGTGCCGCTCGCGGTGCCGCTGGCCGCGCTGGTGTTCCTCGGCGGGTTCGTGCCGATCGTCGGCGCGGTGGCCTCCGGCGCGGTCGCGGTGCTCGTCGCGCTGGTGACCAAGGGCTGGATCGCGGCGCTGATCGTGCTGGGCGTGGTGCTCGCGGTCCAGCAGATCGAGGGCAACGTGCTGCAGCCGCTGCTGCTCGGCCGGGCCGTGCAACTGCACGCGCTCGCGGTGGTGCTGGCGATCAGCGTCGGCGTGGTCATCTCCGGCATCATCGGCGCGCTGCTGGCCGTGCCGCTGGTGGCCGTGCTGAACTCCGCCATCCGGTCGCTGACCTCCGACGAGGTCGAGGGCGTGCTCCCGCCGCCGGAGTCCGAGGACGAGGCCGAGCCGGAGGGCACGGAGGAACCGCCGGAGTCCGAGGACAAGCCGTCCTGACCGCGGAAGTCGTGGCTCGTCAGGCCATCGTGACGGCGTTGCGCCCGGCCGCCTTGGCCGCCAGCAGCGCCGCGTCCGCGGCGACCAGCAGGTCCGCCAGCTCGTAGCCGAACCGCGAGGTCGTCGCGACGCCGATGCTGACGGTCAGGTCGTTGAGCTCGCGGTAGTTGCCCTTGATGTCGCGCGCCGGTACCGACAGCGACGCGGTGGAGATGCGCACCCGGTTGGCGACCGTGCACGCGATCTCGGAGTTGGCGCCCGGCAGCAGGACCACGAACTCCTCACCGCCGAACCGCCCGACGACGTCCTCGCGCCGCACGCTGCCCCGCAGCATCAGCGCGACCGCCGCGAGCACGGCGTCGCCTGCCATGTGGCCTATCTCGTCGTTGACGCGTTTGAAGTGGTCCAGGTCGAGCAGCAGCACCGCGGTCGGGTGCGAGCGCGCGCGGGCGCGGGCCAGCTCCACGCGGGCCAGCCGGTCCCAGTGCATCGCGTTGGCGAGCCCGGTCTTGCCGTCCCGCTGCGCCGAGCGCCGCCACTGCGGCAGCTGGCTGGCCAGGTCGAGCAGCGCCAGCGGCGGACCCGCCAGCAGCGCGCTGGCCGGTTCGGCGACCAGCGCGATGGCCAGCAGCCCGCCGAGACTCGCCGCGACGATCCCCAGCAGCACGTCGATCGGGTCCCCCAGCACTTCCTGGCGCGGCGCCGCCGGGTTGCGCAGCCGCAACCCGATCGCCACCACCAGCGCCCGCACCACCAGCAGAACGGCACCGACCAGCACGAACTGCACCGGCGACCAGCCGGGGTGCTCCCAGCCCGCGACCCAGCGGGCCGAGAACACCGCGATGGTGGTCGCGGCGGTGGTGAACATCCAGCGGTGCAGCTCCGGCCGGACGTCGAGCACTCCGTGCAGCGCGGGCCCGAGCAGCAGCAGGACCAGCAGGTTCGGCGGCAGCGTCAGCACACCGGCGGCCAGGTACGTGATGTGGATCGTCCACGGGTTGCGGCGCACCTGGTGACGAATGGTGATCGACACCGAGGTGGCCACGATGACGGTACCCGCGGTGATCGCCAGCATCGTGAACATGATGAGGTCGCGTTGCTGCGGTGGCCGCGAGGTGGCCAGGACCGGGACGACCAGACCGAGTGCCGATGCCTGCACGAGAAGTACGTAGACAAGTGCCGGTGGACGAAGTCTCCACAACAGCCATTCCCCCATGAAGCCGTCTCACCTCCCCCCAGGCGAGCTTGGCACAGCACCTCATCCGGCAGAAGGGCACGAACCGGGGCCATTCGGGTTGAGCCGGACGGTGATCACAAACACGCAGAGTGCCCATTCCGGCGGTCTCGGTACTCACGCGCAGTGAGGCAGGATGTTGCAGTTGGAAGGAGCCGAAGCCGTGTCCACAGCGCACACATCTCCCACGCCGGAGCACCCGCAGTCGTCGCCGCAGCCCCGCGTCGCCGACGGCCGCTCACCCATCTGGCGTGCGCACAACGCATTTCGGGTGGTTACGTTCCTGTACGCGTGCGTGTGGTTCGCCGTGCAGTACCGGGACTACGTCCGGCCCTGGCTCGCGGTGGCGATCCTCGCGGTGATGTTGCTGTGGACGATCTTCACGATCTGGCGCTACCGGAAGCGCTCCGGCCGCACGAACGCGCTGGTGTTCGCGGACCAGGTGCTGGTCACGGCTCTGGTGCTGCTCTGCGAGTTCGTGATGTCGGAGCAGTCGATGCAGGACGCCGACCCCTCCGTCGTCAGCGTCTGGCACGCGACGGCGATCACCGCGGCGGCCGCCCAGTGGGGCCTGGTCGGCGGCGGGATCTCGGGTGTCGTCGCCTCGGGCTGCAACTTCCTCATCCGGTGGACCGCCACCCCGGCGATGTGGATGGACACCCTCCTGATGGTGGGCACCGGCCTGCTGCTCGGGATGGCGTCGGACACCGCCCGCCGGTCGACCGAGCGGCTGGCCCGCGCGCTGCGCGCGGAGGCCGCCACCGCCGAGCGGGAACGGCTCGCGCGCTCCATCCACGACAGCGTGCTGCAGGTGCTCGCGCGGGTTCGCAAGCGCGGCAACGAGCTCGGCGGGGAGGCCGCCGAGCTGGGCAAGCTCGCCGGGGAGCAGGAGATCGCGCTGCGTTCGCTGATCGCGACGACGCCCCCGGAACCCACCGAGGACGGCGAGACCGACTTCGCCGCGCAGCTCCAGGTGCTGCGCACCGGCAAGGTGCAGGTGTCGGTGCCCGCGACGCAGGTCATGCTGCCCGAGCAGGTCGGCGCCGACCTCTACGCCGTGGTGCGGGAGGCGCTGGCCAACGTCGAACGGCACGCCGGTGAGGACGCCAAGGCGTGGGTGCTGCTGGAGGACCTGCCGGAGCAGATCGTGCTCAGCATCCGCGACGACGGACCCGGCATCCCGGACGGCAGGCTCGACGAGGCCGCCGCTGAGGGCCGGATGGGTGTCGCCCAGTCGATCCGCGGCCGGATACACAGCCTCGGTGGCACGATCACGCTCGACACTGCCCCTGGAGAGGGCACGGAATGGGAGGTACGGGTCCCTCGCGGCGACGGCGCGGGCCCTGCCAAGCGCCGCGAAGGAGGACAACGATGACCGAGCCGCACGTCTCCGTGATGGTGGTCGACGATCACCCGATGTGGCGTGACGGAGTGGCGAGGGATCTCCAGGAGCGCGGCTTCGAGGTGCGCGCGACCAGCGGGGACGCCGTCTCGGCGCTGCGGATCGCGCGCACCGTGAAACCGGACGTGGTGCTCATGGACCTCAACCTCGGGGACACCTCCGGGGTCGAGGCTTCCCGCCAGATCACCCAGGAGATCCCCGGTACGAGGGTGCTGGTGCTCTCGGCGAGCGGCGAGCACAGCGACGTCCTGGAGGCGGTGAAGGCCGGCGCCTCGGGCTACCTGGTCAAGTCCGCGTCGGTGGACGAGCTGGTCGACGCGGTGCAGCGGACCGCGGCCGGGGACGCGGTGTTCACGGCGGGGCTGGCCGGCCTGGTGCTGGGCGAGTACCGGCGGATGGCGGTCACCCCGGACTCCGGCGACCGCGCGCCGCAGCTGACCGACCGCGAGACCGAGGTGCTGCGGCAGGTCGCCAAGGGCCTGACCGCCCGCCAGATCGCCAACAAGCTGGTGATCTCGCACCGGACGGTGGAGAACCACGTGCAGTCCACGCTGCGCAAGCTCCAGCTGCACAACAGGGTGGAGCTCGCGCGCTACGCGATCGAGCACGGCCTCGACCAGGAGGCCGACCCGGACCAGCGGTGAGGGTGCGCGGGCCGCCGGCGGCCCGCCCCGTCAGCCGAGCGCCGCCCGCGCCCGCTGCCGGGCGCCCGCCGGGTCGGAAGCGCCCAGCGCCGCCTCGGCCGCCCGCCGGCAGGCGTCCAGCGAACCGCCGGCGACGGCTGCTCCGACACCGGTCACCGCCGCCGGGACCATCGACAGGCTGGTGACGCCGAGTCCCACCAGCACGCGGGCGAGCAGCGGGTCGGCGGCGGCCTCCCCGCAGACGCCGACCGGCTTGCCCAGCTCTGCACCTGCCTCGCCGACCATCCCGACGAGCCGCAGCAACGCCGGCTGCCACGGGTCGTTGAGCGCGGCCAGCGCGCCCGCCATCCGGTCGGCGGCGAAGACGTACTGGGCCAGGTCGTTGGTGCCGATGCTGACGAAGTCGACGACCTCGAGGATCTCCCGCGCGCTGAGCGCGGCGGCGGGGACCTCGATCATGACCCCGGCCCGGCCGAGACCGGCGGCGCGCACCCGCCCGGCGAACCACGACGCTTCCGAGGCGGTGGCGACCATCGGCGCCATCACCGACACGTCGGCTCCGGAGTCGGCGGCGGCACCGGCGATCGCCTCGAGCTGGCGGTCGAGCACGCCCTGGCGGTCGAAGGACACTCGCACACCGCGCACGCCGAGCGCCGGGTTGGGCTCCACGCCCATGTCGAGGAACGCCAGCGGCTTGTCCGCCCCGGCGTCGAGGGTGCGCACCACGACCGGCTTACCCGCGAACGGTGCGAGGATCGCGGCGTAGGCCGAGCGCTGGGTCGCCACCGGCGGCTCGTCGTCGGCAGCGAGGTAGCAGAACTCGGTGCGGAACAGGCCGACGCCCTGCGCCCCTGCCTCGACGGCGGTGCGGGCATCTGCGACCGACCCGACGTTGGCCACGATCTTCACCACGTGGCCGTCGGCGGTGGCACCGGCGCCGTCCCACTCGGTGGGTGCGCCCCGCTGGGCGGCTTCGGCGGGCACCGCCTCGTCGAGCGTCTCGACCTCGCCGGTGTCACCGTCGACGACCGCGCCGGCGAACCGGGTGTCGTCGAACAGCCCGCGCACGGCGACCACGGCGGGGATCTCCAGCGCCCGCGCGAGGATCGCGGTGTGGCTGGTCGGCCCGCCTTCCTCGGTGACCAGCGCGAGGACCATGGCCGGGTCGAGGTCGGCGGTGTCGGCGGGCGCGAGGTCGTGGGCGAGGAGGATGCTCGGCTCCTCCAGCTCCGGAACGCCGGGAGGCGTGATGCCGAGAAGCTCGGCGACGATCCGGTCGCGCACGTCCTGGACGTCGCGGGCGCGCTCGGCCATGTACCCGCCCGCCGAGCGCAGCGCGTCGGCGAAGCCTCCCGCGGCTTCGTGGACCGCGCGCGCCGCGGGCAGCGAGCGGTTGATGACGAGCTGCTCGGCCTGGCTGGTCAGCGCGGGGTCCATCGCCATGGCGGCGGTGGTTTCCAGGATCGCCTTGGCGTCGCCGTCGACGCGCGAAGCGCGCTGGAAGAGACGTTCGCCGACGGCGTCGGCGGCGGGGCGGATGCGGGCGGCCTCGGCCGCGGGGTCCGCCGGCGCGGGTCCGGAGGCGGGTTCCGGCAGCGGCTCGCTCACCCTGGCGACCGGTCCGGAGGCGCGGCCGGAGCTGACTCCGACACCACTCAAACGAGACATGGTCTAGACCATACCTTCCAGTGTTCCACCTTGGGACGATCGTAGGCACGCATCAACCGTTCGGCCCGCGCGCGACCAACACGCTGCGCATTCGCTACGACGTCAGTGGTTCTTACGTCACTCGTACAGAGCAAGGCATGCATTACCGATGAGTAACGCATGAGTAGCCGTACGGATCCCCGGGGCCACCCGGAAGCAGCAATCTTGGGTCATGGCACAGCACCACGGAGCACCAGCCGCGATCGCCGAACCGACCCCGAACTCGATCACCGGTGAGATCGACCGCATCACCGCGATGCTCGCGGTGATGAGTCAGACCGGGGGCTCCGCGGAGCCGGACAGACCGGATCCGCGAACCACCCGGGAGCACAGAACCAACGCACAGGACGAACTTCCGCCGACCAGAGATGAGGTACCGCAGATGCACGTGCCCATTCCAGGAGAACCGGTCGACACGAGCTTCGCCGACCAGCGCCAGACCGCCGACCCGTTCCACGAGGCCGAGGAGGAACACCGCCGCAGCAGGAGGTTCCACGCCTCCTACGGCCGCACCGGCCCCGTTCTCGTGATGGCCTGATGTAGCTCGGACCGGGGGGTTTCGAGCGAATCAGCACATCAGGGGACCACTGTGGAGGATCGTGTCCGGTGAGGTGGGCGTCCCACCCACCGGACACCTTTCGCTCCGGAGACGCGGGACAGCCGTTCGCGTCCACCCGTTCGAGGGTAATTTGCGGGCACCCCGCATCTTTTCGGCCCCGTTGAGCGTCAGACTCTATTAGTTGATGCTCGTCGGTATCGCGCCATCGACGATCTCAACAAAGCCGGGAGCCGACCGCAACGCCCCCCGTGCGGTCGGCCCCTGGTAGTTCTCCGGGCGCCGCAGTGGATTGCGCTCGCGGCGCGGCTCTCTCAGCCGTGAGTGCTGTCCTTGGACTTGGAGAATCCCAGCGCGTTGAGCGCTCCGCGCACCACCGAGGGCCTCTGCTCCGGCAGCAGTTCCGGGGCGTGTTCCGCGACGGCCTCCAGCACCGCCCGCGCCTGCGGGTTCACCGCCGACCACGACCCGACCACCACGGTCGGCACCGTCTCGTTGCCGTCGGCGATCGAGCGCACCACAGCCGCCGCTTCGGGTTCCTGCCAGATGTCGACCTCGGTGAACTCCAGGCCCTCACGCCGGAGCCCGGCGCGCAGCGACGTGCAGAACGGGCAGCCCGGGCGGGTGTAGACGACGACTTCCTGCGACACGGCTCTCCTCTTCTCTGCCTGCTTGCGCGTCCGGTGGGCCAACGGCCCGGCGCAGAGGGATATTCCAGCGCCCGGTGGGCGGGATGCTCGCACCGGCCCTGCCATTAATGCCGTCAACTTTGTGAACATCGTTAACCGGGGCCGTTCGCTACTGTAGCCACCCGGCACGGACACCGAGACGATGGAGCGGCAGATGACCGAGGTCACCCGGCGCGAGCGGATGCGGGCGGCGACCGATCAGGAGATCCGCCACCACGCGCGCGCGCTTCTCGTCGGCCGCGGCCGCGACGCGGTCACCCTGCGCGCCATCGCCCGCGAGCTCGGCATCACCGCTCCTGCGCTCTACCGCTACTACGACTCGCGCGAGGACCTGCTGCGCACCCTCTGCGACGACATCTGCACCGACCTGGCCGCGGTGCTCTCGGCCGGCCTCGAACCCGCCGACGCCGACTACCGCGAGCGGGTGTTCGCGGTGTGCCGGGCGTTCCGGCAGTGGGCGCTGGAGCACCCGCAGGAGTTCTCCCTGGTGTTCGGCAGCCCGCCGGCCGAGACCGACCGCCGCTCCGGGCAGGACCAGTTCGCCGGTGTCTTCCTCCGGTTCGTGGGCCCGCTGATGGCCGAAGGCGTGTCGCACGACAGCCTGGCGTCGGTCCCCGACGCAGGTCACCTCGACTTCTCGCGCGAGCAGCGGGAACTCGCCGAGGCGTTCGCCGCCAAGGGCATCGAGGTCCCGCCAGAGGCGCTGCTCCCGGAGGCCGTCTACGCGCTGCTGCGCTGGTGGGTCCGCCTCTACGGGCACGTCGCGCTGGAGGTGTTCGGGCGCTTCCCGTTCGACCTCAACCACGCCGACATGCTGTTCGACTCGATGCTGTCGGAACTCGCCCGGGAGATCGGCCTCCAGTAGCCAGGCCGCCGGCGCGTCAGCCCTCGTCGTGCGCCCGCTGCGCCTGCTGGCGGCGGGCCTCCGCGCCGGTGGCGATCGGGGCGGTCAGCCACTGCTCCGGGATGCCGAAGGACTCGACGAGGTCCACCGCGTGCGGCCGCAGCCGGCCGCACAGCGCGTTGACCGCCTCGGTGACCGACTTGGCCCGGCGCGAGTTCAGGCGCTCGTGCTCCAGGAACCAGGCTCGGTCCTCCTCGACCGTGGACAGCACGTACAGGTCGCAGAGCCGTTCCAGCACCGCCGCCGTGTCGCGGTCGCGGCACCGCTCGATGCCTGCGACGAACGCTTCCAGCACGACCCGGTCGACGTGCACGCGCGCGGCCCGCAGCACGTGGTCCTGGGCGTTGTTGAACACCTCGAACGGGTCGGCGTCCTTGCCCGTCGCCCGCCGCAGCCGGCGCGCCAGTCCGTCGAGCACGTGCTTCTCGCGGTCGTCGAACAGCCGCAGCTGCCAGCCCCGGTCGAAGATGACGTTCTCGTCGTCCCTGCCCGGCGCGGCGTCGGCGAGCCGCTGCACCAGCGGTCGCGCCGCGGTGCGCTCGATGACCGCGCCGACGAACTGGTCGGCGACGAACCGGGCCATGCCCAGCGTGCCGATGTCGTCGAACTGGTCCTTGTAGTTGGTGAGCAGCCCCTTGGCGACCAGTTGCAGCAGGACCGTGTTGTCGCCCTCGAAGGTGGTGAAGACGTCGGTGTCGGCCTTGAGCTGCGGGAGCTGGTTCTCCGCCAGGTAACCTGCCCCGCCGCAGGCCTCGCGGCAGGTCTGGATGGTGTGCGTGGCGTGCCAGGTGGTGACCGCCTTGAGCCCGGCCGCCCGCGACTCCAGCTCCCGCTGCGCGCGGGCGTCGTCGGAGCTCTGCATGTCGTGCAGGGTGCTGACCAGCTCCTCCTGCGCGAAGTGCAGCGCGAACGACTTCGCCAGCGCGGGCAGCAGCTTGCGCTGGTGGGCCAGGTAGTCCAGGACGACGGTCTCCTCGCCGGTGCCGGGCCGCTCGAACTGGCGGCGCACGCCGGCGTAGCGCAGGGCGATTCGCAGCGCGAGCTTGGCGGCACCGCCCGCGGTGCCCGCCACCGAGATCCGGCCGCGGATCAGGGTGCCGAGCATGGTGAAGAACCGCTTGCTCTCGTTGGCGATCGGGCTGGCGTAGGTGCCGTCCGCTTCGACGTCGCCGTAGCGGTTGAGCAGCGCCTCGCGCGGGACGCGCACGTGGTCGAAGGTGATGCGCCCGTTGTCGACGCCGTTGAGGCCGGCCTTGCGGCCGCAGTCCTCGATGTGCACGCCCGGCAGCGGATTTCCCCGCTCGTCCCGGAGCGGCACCAGCAGCGCGTGCACGCCGTGGCGGTCGCCTCCGGTGATCAGCTGTGCGAACACCACCGCCATCCGGCCGTCGCGGGCGGCGTTGCCGATGTACTCCTTGCGCGCCGCCTCGTGCGGGGTGTGGACGACGAACTCCTCGGTCGCCGGGTCGTAGGTGGCGGTCGTGCGAAGGTGCTGGACGTCGGAGCCGTGGCCGGTCTCGGTCATCGCGAAGCAGCCGGGCAGCTCCAGGTTCATGATCTGGGCCAGGTAGCGGTCGTGGTGGCGGTCGGTGCCGAGCGCGACGACCGCGCCGCCGAACAGGCCCCACTGCACACCGGCCTTGACCATGAGCGACAGGTTGCCGGACAGCATCTCCAGCGAGACGACCGAACCGCCGGTGTCGCCCTGGCCGCCGTGCGAGAGCGGGAAGCCCAGTCCGGTGATCCCGCTCTCGACCAGCAGGTGCAGCTGCTCCAGCGTCCGCGCGCGGTGGGACTCGGTGTCGAGGTGGTCGCCGGGGGAGAGGTCGACGCCGGCCAGTGCCCGCCGCACGTGGGTCCGCACCTGCGCCCATCGCCCGTCGAGCAGTTCGGCGAGCTCGGCGCGGTCGAAGGCGGCCGGGGTCTTCGGGACGTCCATGTGCCCTCCAAAGGTAGGCGTCGACACCGCCGAGCGTAGTTACCCGTCGGTAACCTCGCTATGTGATGCCGCACGCGCCGCGCGGCAATCAGCGTCGGCCCCCTGTCTACCGCGAAAGGGGCTCAAGAACGACAACGCCGGGTCATCCGAGGATGACCCGGCGTTGTGCGGCCGATGCTCAGCCGACGACGTTGACCAGCCGGCCCGGCACCACGATGACCTTGCGTGGCTCGCGGCCGTCCAGCGCCGCGACCACCTTCTCGTCGGCCAGCGCCGCCGCCTTCACCTCGTCCTGGCCCGCGGAGGCCGGGACGACGATCCGCGAGCGGACCTTGCCGTTGAACTGGATCGGGTACTCGACGGTGTCCTCGACCAGGTACTGCTCTTCGGCCTCCGGGAACGGACCGTGCGCCAGGCTCCCGCCGTGGCCCAGCTTCGACCACAGCTCCTCGGCCATGTGCGGCGCCAGCGGAGCGACCATCAGCACCAGCGGCTCGACCACCCGACGCGGCGCGCCCGTCGCCGAGTACTCCTTGGTCAGCAGGTTGTTCAGCTCGATCAGCTTGGCCACCGCGGTGTTGAACCGCAGCTCGCGGTAGTCCTCGCGGACCCCGGCGATCGTCTTGTGCAGCGCGCGCAGCACCTCGACGGCGGGTTCGGCGTCGGTGACGCGCAGCTCGCCGGTGTTCTCGTCGACGACGTTGCGCCACAGCCGCTGCAGGAACCGGTGCGAGCCGACGACGTCCTTGGTCGCCCACGGCCGCGACGTGTCCAGCGGACCCATCGCCATCTCGTACAGCCGCAGCGTGTCCGCGCCGTAGGCGTCGGCCATCTCGTCCGGGGAGACGGAGTTCTTCAGGCTCTTGCCCATCTTCCCGTACTCGCGCCGGACTTCCTCACCCTCGAAGAAGAACTTCCCGTCGCGCTCCTCGACGTGCTCGGCCGGGACGTAGACGCCCCGCGAGTCGGTGTAGGCGTACGCCTGGATGTAGCCCTGGTTGTACAGGCGGCGGTAGGGCTCCTCCGAGGACAGGTGGCCCAGGTCGTAGAGCACCTTGTGCCAGAACCGCGAGTACAGCAGGTGCAGCACCGCGTGCTCCACGCCGCCGACGTAGAGGTCCAGCCCGCCCGGGTCGTCCGGACCGTGCTGCTGCTGGCGCTTGCCCATCCAGTAGCGCTCGTTCTCCGGGTCGACGAACCGCTCGTCGTTGTCCGGGTCGATGTAGCGCAGCTGGTACCAGCACGAGCCCGCCCACTGCGGCATCACGTTGGTGTCGCGGTGGTACTGCCTGAGCCCGTCGCCCAGGTCCAGCTCCACCTCGGCCCAGTCGGTCGCCTTGGCCAGCGGCGGCTCGGGCCTGCTGTCGGCGTCCTCGGGGTCGAAGGTGCGCGGCGAGTAGTCCTCGACGTCGGGCAGCACGACCGGCAGCTCCGACTCCGGCAGCCCCAGCGGGATGCCGTCGGAGTCGTAGACGACCGGGAACGGCTCGCCCCAGTAGCGCTGCCGCGCGAACAGCCAGTCGCGCAGCTTGTACTGGACGGTGCCCGAGCCGTGCTTGTGCGACTCCAGCCACTCGATGACGGTCTTCTTGGCCTCGGCCAGGTGCATGCCGTTGAGGTCCAGCCCGACGTCGGGGTTCGCGGAGTTGATCCGCGGTCCCTCACCGCTGTAGGCCCCGCCCTCGAAGCCCTCCGATGGCTGCACGGTGCGCACCACCGGCAGGCCGAACGCCTCGGCGAAGTCGAAGTCGCGCTGGTCCTCGCCGGGCACCGCCATGATCGCGCCGGTGCCGTAGCCCATCAGCACATAGTCGGCGATGAACACCGGCACCTGCTCGCCGTTGACCGGGTTGGTGGCCCAGGCACCGGTGAAGACGCCGGTCTTCTCCTTGTTCTCCTGGCGGTCCAGGTCGGACTTCATCGACGCCGCGTGGCGGTACTGCGCGACCGCCTCGGCAGGCGTCGCCGCGCCGCCGGTCCAGCGCAGGTCCGGGTCCTGCGGCCACTGGGCCGCGGTCAGCTCGTCGACCAGCGGGTGCTCCGGCGCCAGCACCAGGTAGGTCGTGCCGAACAGGGTGTCGGGCCGGGTGGTGAAGACCTCGATGCTGCCCGCCGAGCCGTCCAGCGGGAACACCACGTTGGCGCCCTGCGAGCGGCCGATCCAGTTCCGCTGCATCGTCTTGACCTTGTCCGGCCAGTCCAGCCGGTCCAGGTCGTCGACCAGGCGGTCGGCGTAGGCGGTGATCCGCATCATCCACTGCTTTAGGTTGCGGCGGAACACCGGGAAGTTGCCGCGCTCGGTCAGCCCGTCGGCGGTGACCTCCTCGTTGGCGACCACGGTGCCCAGGCCCGGCGCCCAGTTCACCGGCGCCTCCGACAGGTAGACCAGCCGGTACGAGTCGATGATCCGGCGCTGCTCGGCGCGCGGCAGCTCCTCCCACGGGCGGCCGTCGGGCGTCGCGCGCTCACCGGAGGAGAACTGCGCCTCCAGCTCGCTGATCGGGCGCGCGCGGTCGGCGTCGGTGTCGTACCAGGAGTGGAAGATCTGCAGGAAGATCCACTGCGTCCACCGGTAGAACGGGATGTCGGTGGTGGCGACCCGGCGGCGCTCGTCGTGGCCCAGCCCCAGCCTGCGGATCTGGGTCAGGTACCGCTCGATGTTCTTCTCGGTCGTGGTGCGCGGGTGGGTCCCGGTCTGCACCGCGTACTGCTCGGCGGGCAGGCCGAAGGAGTCGAAGCCCATCGTGTGGAGGACGTTCTTACCCAGCATCCGGTTGAAGCGGGCGTAGACGTCGGTGCCGATGAAGCCCAGCGGGTGCCCGACGTGCAGGCCCGACCCCGACGGGTACGGGAACATGTCCTGGACGAACAGCTTCTCGTCGCTGACCTCGCCCTTCAGCGAGCCGGCCGGGTTGGGCGCGTGGAAGGTGCCGAGCTCCTCCCAGCGCCGCTGCCAGCGCTGCTCGATCTCGGCTGCGGTCTGCGCGGTGTAGCGGAACCGCGGGACCTCTTCGGTGTTCGTCGAGCCCTCTGCCTGGCCACTCATGGTCTGCGTACCTTTCCCTGCCTTCTCGCCCGAACGCGCGGATCGTGCCCTCTAAGTGTGCCGTCCCCGGAAAAAGCGAAACCCCCCAGACCTACCGGGCGTGAGGGGTCACCGCGTCGAAGCGTCGTCAGCGGACGTTCAACGCGGTCTCGCAAGAAGTCGAGCGTTGCTCACGTTGTCAAGAGTAACAGAGATCACTTGACGCCCAGCGCGATCACCTGCGTGGTCTGCTGCGCGGAGAAGTTGTCGTCGCTGACGAGGACCAGGCTGCGCTCGCCACCGGGCAGGACGGGCCCCCAGGTCATGCCCTCGACGTTGTCGACGGTGCTCAGCCCGAGCTCCGACAGGTCGGCCAGCAGCGTCTTGCGCACCGGGGTCACGTCGGCGCCCGCCAGCGATGCGACGTCCCGGACGTCGGTGGCGTCCCTGGCGTCGACCTCGTAGATCCGGATGGAGTTGCCGACGCCGTCGACGAACGAGCGCTCCATCACCAGGTAGCGGAACGGGTCGTCGCCGTCGGCCAGGATCGCCGTGACGCCGTTGTTGGCGAACCCGCCGGTCGGCGACTGCGCGAACACCTTGTCGAGCGGGTAGGCGACCTGCGCGACGACGGCCCCGGAGCGGTCCTGGGCGGTGAGTCTGCTCAGGGCGCCGTGCTCGAACGTCGGCGACTCGCCGTCCTGCACCAGCGGCCCTTCCATGGCGCTGACCAGCAGCGACCCGTCGGCGGCGAAGGTCAGGCCCTCCAGCGCCTCGTTCTGCTTCGGACCGCTGTCGGGGCGCATGACCAGGTTCGGCGGGAGCGGCAGCTCACCGGTGGCCGAACCGTCGAGGGTGGCGCTGCGGACCGACGGGTCGATCAGCCCCTTCTGCCGCTCGCCCTCGCTGGTCCACCAGACCTCACCGCTGCGGGGATCCCACCGGACGTCCTCGGGGTCGAGGCTGCCCGCCGGGTAGGTCGTGCCGTCGGGGCGCAGAAGCGGCCGGGTCGCCGTCAGGGCCACCGGACCGAGCCCGCCGGCGGTGACCGGGATGTCGGCGAGGTAGCCGCGCGCAGGCTGCCGCTCCGAGCGGTCGTCGCTGATCAGCACGTATGCGCCGGTGCGCGGGTCGTAGTCGATGCCTGAGAGGCCGCCCACGGTGGTGCCCTGGAAGTCCATCGCGTGCGGCAGCGTGCGCTCGCCCAGCAGGCGCACCCGATCGGCGGCGTGCGCGGGCACCGCGGCCGTCAGTGCCAGGGCGACCGCCACGACTCCGGTCACCGCGTGTCTGTTCACCATGAGCTACAGCACACCCGACGCGGGTGTCCGGCGGGTATCGACCAGATGGAGCCTTACCCTGTTCTGGTGACGCTCGCTGTTCAGGTGATCCTCTGCGCGGTGCTGGTGCTCGGTGGCGCGGCACTGCTGTTCGTCGGATGGCGCGGTTTGCGCGGGCAGCTCGCCCGCAACCGCTACGCCGGAGTGCGCACGCCCGCGACCCTGCGCAGCGAGGAGGCGTTCGAGCTCGCCAACCGCGCCGCCGCCCCCGCCTACCTGGCGGCCGGTGCGACCGGCGTCCTCGCGGGCGCCGCGCTGCCCGCGCTGGCCACGACCTTCAGCGTCGTGCTCGTCGCGGTCATCGGCGTCGTCGGCGCCTTCGGCCTGCAGGTCGTGGGCGGTGTCTTCGGCAACCGGGCGGCGGAGGCCATGCCCGAGCCCGCTCCGGCGGCAGGCTGCGGCGGCTGCGCGGGCGGCTGCTGCAGCGCGCTCCAGCAGAGCAGCTAGGGCCTGCTCCACAAGCGGCTTGCGGTGCGGGCCCCAGCTCGCACCGCTACGCGAACCACTGCCGGAACATTCGCTAGTTCACCTTCACATCCCCGGGGTGCGTGGCCAGGAACGCCAGCGGCGGCCCCTGCCTGCGCAGCACCCGGCCCCACAGCTCGGGTCCCGGCGCGGCTATGACGTCGTCGGGCAGGGCGGGGACGACGAGCCAGTCGCCGCGGTCGATCTCCCCGGCCAGCTGGTCCGCGTCCCAGCCCGCGTAACCGGCGAAGAAGCGCAGCCCCCTCGCGCGCGGGACCAGGTCGGCGGGATCGCCGTCGAGATCGACGAGACCTATCGGGCCGCGAACGCCGATCATGCCCGACACCGATGCGACGTCGACCCCGGTGCGCAGCGCGGCCAGGCAGATGGCGGTGCGCTGCTCGACCGGGCCTCCGACGAACAGCGACTGCGGCTCACTGGCATGCGGCCCCCACCTGGGCAGCACGTCGTCGACCGAGACCTCGCTCGGCCGGTTCAGCACGACTCCGAGGGTGCCCTCCGCACGGTGGTGGATGATGTACACCACCGTGCGGCGGAAGTTCTGGTCGAGCAGCTGCGGGGCCGCCACCAGCAGCATCCCGGGTTCGACGTCGGTGTCCGTTCCCACATCCGCATGATCTCAGAACGGCGCCCCCGCATGGAGTGGCCACGGACTAGTAGTCCGAGAGACCAACCGCTGAGCGTTACTGCTCGGCAACACTATTCACTGTTCAACAACCACTATTAATAGCGCTGCGGCGAAATGCCTGCTCAGCGGTCCTCAGGCACGTCGATGCCCTGTTCCCGGGCCCACCGGAACAGCTCGGCGACGGCCTCGTCGTGGTCCATCGGCCCCCGGTCCAGCCGGAGGTCCTTGAGGTGCTTCCACGCCTTGCCGACCACCGGCCCCGGGTCCACGCCGAGCAGCCGCATGATCTCGTTGCCGTCCAGGTCCGGGCGGACCTTGGCCAGGTCCTCCTCCGCCGCGATGCGCGCGATCCGCGCTTCCAGGTCGTCGTAGGAGCGCTGGAGCGCGGCGGCCTTGCGGCGGTTGCGCGTGGTGCAGTCGGCGCGCACCAGCTTGTGCAGCTGGGACAGCAGGTGGCCTGCGTCGTTGACGTAGCGGCGCACCGCCGAGTCGGTCCACTGGCCCTCGCCGTAGCCGTGGAAGCGCAGGTGCAGGTACACCAGCCCGGAGACGTCGTTGATGACGTCCTTGGAGTAGCGCAGCGCCCGCAGCCGCTTGCGGGTCATCTTCGCCCCGACCACCTCGTGGTGGTGGAAGCTGACCCCGCCGCCCGGCTCGAACCGGCGGGTGTCGGGCTTGCCGATGTCGTGCAGCAGCGCCGCGAGCCGCAGCACCAGGTCGGGCTCGCCGTCGGGGTCCTCGGCGCGCTCCAGGTCGATGGCCTGGTCCAGGACCACCAGCGAGTGCCGGTAGACGTCCTTGTGCTGGTGGTGCTCGTCGATCTCCAGCTTCATCGCGGGCAGCTCGGGCAGCACGTGCTCGGCCAGCCCGGTGTCCACCAGCAGCTCGACGCCCTCGCGCGGGTGGCGCCCGCACAGCAGCTTGGACAGCTCGGCCTGAATCCGTTCCGGGGTGATCCGCAGGAGCTCACCGGCCATCTCCCGCATCGCGTCGACCACGCGCGGCGCGGGGGTGAAGCCGAGCTGCGAGACGAACCGGGCGGCGCGCAGCATCCGCAGCGGGTCGTCGGCGAAGGACTCCTGCGGCGTGGCCGGGGTGTCCAGCCGCCGGGCGACCAGGTCGGCCATCCCGCCGTGCAGGTCGACGAACGCCCGCTTCGGCAGCTCGATGGCCATCGCGTTCACGGTGAAGTCGCGGCGCAGCAGGTCACCCTCGATGGTGTCGCCGAAGGCGACCTCCGGGTTGCGGGTGACCCGGTCGTAGGTGTCGGCGCGGAACGTCGTGACCTCCACCGTCGTGCCATGCCGGTAGGCGCCGAGCGTGCCGAACTGGATGCCGGTGTCCCACACCGTCTCGGCCCAGTCGTCGAGCAGGACCCGGACCTGCTCCGGCCGGGCGTCGGTGGTGAAGTCGAGGTCGGTGCCAAGGCGCCCCAGCAGGGCGTCGCGCACGCTGCCGCCGACCAGGTACAGCCGGTGGCCCGCGGCGGCGAAGCGCTCGGCCAGCTCTTCGGCGACCGGTGCGGTGCGCACCAGCTCCACGACCGCGTTGCGTTGTGCGTCGCGCTCCCTGGCCTGGTCGTCGGCGGGTGCGGCGGCGGGTTCGTGGTGCGAGGTGGACACGGCGAACCAGGATATCGACTGCTCAGCGGGGGCGCGGCGAGTGCCTGCCGGAGCAACGCGGTGGGCCCTTCGCGACCGGTCGGCACGCCCGCGTGCCGTACGCGGTACGACGCCGACTCGCACCCCGTCGGCACTACCATCGGCGGCATGCCTCCGACGCCCGGCCGCTCCGGCGGTACCCAGCCGGGGCGTCGGAACCGGCGCCGGCGCCGCCGGCTGCGGACGGTCGACGAGACCTCGGCCGGCGGGCTGGTGGTCGACGACGGCCGGGAGCTCGCTGCGATCATCGGGAGGCTGGACCGCAAGGGCCGGCTGCTGTGGTCGCTGCCCAAGGGCCACATCGAGCAGGGTGAGACCCCGGAGCAGACCGCCGTGCGGGAGGTCGCCGAGGAGACGGGCATAACCGGCCGCGTGGTCTCGGCGATCGGCATGATCGACTACTGGTTCGTGGCGGGCAACCGCCGCGTGCACAAGACCGTGCACCACTTCCTGCTGGAGGCGGTGCGCGGTGAGCTTTCCGACGAGGACGTGGAGGTCACCGAGGTGGCGTGGGTGCCGCTTGGTGAACTGGAGCAGGTGCTGGCCTACGCAGACGAGCGGAGGCTGGTGCGGCGGGCGCTGACGTTGCTCGACGGCGCATCGGACATCGCGGCCGGTTCCCGACCGGCCCGGGGCAGTGGGACGGAGCCGGCGTGAGGTTTGTGCTAGCGGCCGTGATCGCGGTGTTGCTGCTCGGCGCGGTCCCGGTACCGCAGGCGACCGCGCAGAACGACGATCCGCACGCCCGACTGGAAGTGTCGAAGATCACACCTTCGGTCGCGGGTGCGGGCGCGCCGCCGGAGGTGACCGTCAGCGGCACGCTGACCAACACCAGCTCCCGCGCCATCCACGACGTGGAGGCCCGCATCCAGCGCGGCGAGCCCGCGGCCACCGAGGCCGCCGCTCAGCGGGCCGTGCGCGACGGCTCGCAGACGGTCGCCGAACAGAACTTCACCTCGATCACCGGCAGCCTCGCCCCAGGTCAGCGGGTGCCGTTCGAGCTGAGGATCCCGTTCACCGGACCCAACTCGCTGCAGGTCACCTCGCCCGGCGTCTACCCGCTGCTGGTCAACGTCAACGGCAGGCCGGCGGGCGGCGCCCGCGCCCGCATCGACGAGGCGCACTTCCTGCTGCCGGTCCTCGCGGCGCCCGGCGCGCCGCCCTCGGCACCGCCCAAGCCCGCCCCTACGACGATGCTCGTCCCGATCGTCGACTACCCGCGCCTGTCCCGCGGGCCGGTGCCCGGCTCGCGACCGGTGCTCATGGACGACCTGCTGTCGGAGTCGCTCGCGCCCGGCGGCAGGCTCTACGAGCTGGTGCGCGCCGTCGGCGAGACGGCTGGGCCCGGCTCGCGGCTGGGCAACTCGCTGTGCTTCGCCATCGACCCCGACCTGCTCGCCACGGTTCGCGCGATGCAGACCGGCTACCTGGTGCAGCAGCCCAGCGGCGGCACGGTGGAGGGCATCGGCGCCGGTACCGCCCGGCTGTGGCTGAGCAAGCTGAAGGAGGCCACCGCCGGCCGCTGCGTGATCCCGCTGCCCTACAGCGACGCGGACGTGGTGGCGCTGGGCCGGGCCGGACTGCCCGACGTGATCAGGGGCGCGCTCGACACCAGCAGCAGGCAGCTCGTGCAGGAGACCCTCGGCGTCGAGCCGCGCAAGGACGTCCTGTGGCCGGTCGAGGGCGCCATCGACGAACCCGCCGCGGGCCAGGTCGCCGCCCAGGCGCCCGACGGCCCCGGCATCACCACGGCTCTGCTGCGCCCCGAGGCGATCTCCGGTCCGGCGCCCGCGCGGGTCCGCGGCAGCGGCATCGCCGCGCTGAGCATCGACCCGCTGGTCGCCTCGGCGCTGGACCCGCTGCGCGACACCGCGCGCGAGACGACCGAGCTCTCCCCGCAGACCGGTGACGGCGTCGTCGCCGCGCAGAACGCGCTCGGCGCGCTGGCCTTCCGCGCCAACACCGGCTCCGCTCCCGGCGGCTCGGTGCTGGTCGCGCCGCCGCGGCGGTGGAACGTCAGCGGCGAGGACGTCCGCGCGCTGCTGACCGGCATGGACCAGCTCGCGGCCGCGGGCCTGGTGCAGCCGACGTCGCTGCCGGAGCCGGACGCGGCGAAGCTGCCCGAGGTCGACCTGAGCTACCCGGTCGACGCCGCGGGGCGGGAGATCCCGCGCCGGGTGCTCAACGAGCTCGCGGCGCAGAACTACCGGGTCGGCGACCTGTTCCGCGCCGCCGACCGCGAGCCAGCGGTCAACGTCCAGGAAGCCGACGTCACCAACCCGATGCGCAACGCCCTGCTGCGGGGCGCGTCCAGCGCCTGGCGCGGCAACCCCGATGCGGCCCGGTACTGGGTCAACGCCGGGCACAGGGCGCTTGACCTGGAGTTCTCGCGGGTCCGGCTGGAGGAGCCCAACGGAAAGCTCACCCTCGGGGGCGAGTCCGACAACTACATCCCGCTGACCGTCGCCAACGACCTGCCGGTCACGGTCTCGGTGGTGTTCCGCATCCCGCGCACGCCCGGGCTCGAGACCAAGGACCTCGGTGTGCTGCGGATCCCGGCGCAGGGCAGGCGCAGCTTCTTCCTGCCCACCACGGTGCACCGCTCCGGCCAGTTCACCCTCGACATCTCGCTGGCCACACCGTCGGGCACCGAGCTCGGCCCGCCGAAGCGGCTGCGGCTGGAGTCCGGGGCGTACGGCCCGGTCATCCTGGTGCTGACGATCATCGCGGCCTCGCTGCTGATCGTGCTCTCGGCGTTCCGGGTCTACCGCCGCTTCCGCAACCGCGTCCACCGGGTGGCCGAGGCCAACGCCGCCGTGGCCGACCAGCCGGACGCCGCGTCCCAGGCTTCCGAGCAGCCGGACACCGAATCACCGAGTACCGAACAGTCGAGTACCGGACAGTCGAGCAACGGGCAGACGGGTACCGAGTCGCAGACCACTCCGCTCACGACCACCGAAAGTGACCGCAGCCCGGGCTGACATCCTGTTCGGGTGACGCCCCGTTCGGAGCCAGGGGTGAACCCGGTGAGCGGAGGATTTGAGTTGGTGAACCGAGACAGGGAGCCGGCCCGGCCCGGCCACGTGCCCGGCACGCGACCGACCGCGCCCCCGTCGGAGCAGCCGACCCGTCCGCTCCAGCGCAGGCAGGCCCCGGGACCGCACGGTCCCGGGCACTCGGCCCCGACCCAGCAGGTCCCAGCCCCGCAGCGTCCCGCACCGCAGGGCGCCACCGCGCAGCGACCGCCCCAGCGCGGCTGGCACGCGGCGCCGACCGAGCCGATCCCGACGGTGGTGCCGGAGCCCGGCATGGACCAGGCCGCCGAGCAGGCGCTCGAGCAGACCCAGGTCATCCGGCCGGTCGCGCCGGGCAAGCCGTCGCTGCTGCGGGCCAGCGGCTCGATGGCCATCGCCACCCTGATCAGCCGCATCACCGGCTTCCTGTGGAAGGTGATGCTGGCCTGGATGGTCGGCACCGGCGTGGTCAACGACTCGTTCACCGTCGCCAACAACCTGCCGAACAGCGTCTTCGAGTTCCTCATCGGCGGCATCCTGACCAGCGTCATCGTGCCGGTGCTGGTGCGCGCCGCCAAGACCGACGACGACGGCGGCGAGGCATACGTGCAGCGGCTGCTGAGCCTGTCCGTCGTGGTGCTCGGCGTCGGCACCGTGCTGTCGGTGGTCGGCGCGTCGTGGCTGGTCTGGGCATACGCCTCCGGCGAGGACAAGGGCAATCCGGAGCTGGCGACCGCCTTCGCCTACTTCCTGCTGCCGCAGATCTTCTTCTACGGCGTCAGCGCGCTGGTCAGCGCGATCCTGCAGTCCAAGGAGATCTTCAGCCCGCCCGCGTGGGCCCCGGTGGTCAACAACCTGGTGGTCATCGCCACCATCGGCGTGTACGCGATGCTGCCGGGCGAGATCGTCATCGACCCGGTGCGGATGACCGACGCGCACCTGATGACCCTGGGCATCGGCGTCACCCTCGGCGTGGTCGCGCAGGCGCTGATCCAGCTGCCGGCGCTGCGCCACACCGGCATCCGGTTCCGGTGGCGGTGGGGCTGGGACTCCCGGCTCAGCGAGTTCGGCGGGCTCGCGCTGTGGATGATCGCCTACGTCGGCATCAGCCAGCTCGGCCTGATGGCGATGAGCCGCGCGGGCACCAGCGCCGGTGCGTGGGCGATGTACAACATCGTCTGGATGCTGCTCCAGCTCCCGTACGGCGTGATCGGCTTCTCCGTGATGACCGCCATCCTGCCTCGGATGAGCGGCGCCGCCGCCGACGGCGACCACAAGCGCGTGATCGACGACCTGTCGCTGGGCAACCGGCTCTCGGCGGTGACCCTGCTGCCGATCAGCGCGGTGATGACCGCGCTCGGCACTCCGATCACGCTGGCACTGCTCGGTTTCGGCGAGAGCGCGACCGACGTCGGCAAGATCGGCATCGCCCTGACGCTCTCGGCGTTCGGCGTCCTGCCCTACGCGGTCACGATGATGCAGATGCGCGTGTTCTACGCCATGAAGGACGCGCGCACCCCGACGCTGATCATGGTGCTGATGACGGTCTTCAAGGTTCCGCTGTCGTTGCTGGCGGCGAACCTCGAGACACCGCTGCAGGTGCTCTGCGCGCTCAGCGTCATCAATTCGGTGAGCTTCGTGCTGGGCTGGCTGGTCGGCGAGATCTGGCTGCGGAGCAGGCTCGGGCCGCTGCGCAGCCGCCGTTTCATGGTGACGCTGGGCAAAACGCTGCTCGCCTCGGCGGGCGGTGGACTGCTGGCGTGGCTGGTCGCGCTCGGCGTCGACGCCGTCATGCCGGGTGCCGCCGGGCCCGGAACCGGCTGGATGCAGGCGGTCGCCGGGAGTGCTATCGGTCTCGTCGCGATCTTCGGACTGATGTCCTTGCTGCGGGTTTCCGAACTCCAGCCCGCGATCGGGCGGCTTACGGGTTTGCTGCGTCGTCGATAAGTTCGGCGTCACGTACCCTCGAACGGGAAGTCTCCTTTCGTGGGGGAGGGGGTGTCTGGTGCCCCCGGCTGGACCGGAAGGAGCGGGAGAGGGAAGGTGACCAGCAAACCGACCGAGCAGGTAGCGCCGGAACGCGACGAGTTCGCCGGGAGCGAGGGTTCCAAAGAACAGGGCCTCACTCCCGGTTCCGTGTTGGACCATGGGCGTTATCGGCTGCTCGCAAAGGTCGGCACCGATCCCAGATGTGACGCGCAGCTCTGGCGCGCGAAGGACGGTGTCCTCGGCCGGGACGTCGCGCTGACGATCCTGGTCGGTGATCGTGCCGACTCCGAGGCCTCCGGCAACGCGCGCCGCACGCTGGAACGCGCGATGCACGCGAGCACGTTCAACCACGTCGGCGTCGCGCGGGTGCTCGACGTCGTCACGCAGTCGCCCGGTGATCCGCAGGGCGTGCTCGGCGTGGTGATCGCCGAGTGGACCCACGGCACCGACCTGCTCGACCTCGTCGCGGAAGGGCCGCTGCCGCCCGGGACCGCCGCCCGGCTGCTCCAGCCGCTGGCCGCGGCCGTCGAGGCGGCCCACCACGCCGGCCTGGTGCTCGGCGCCGACCACCCGCAGCGCATCCGGGTCACCCCGGACGGCGAGGTCCGGATGGCGTTCCCCGGTCCGCTGGCCAAGGCGACCTCCAGCGAGGACGTCCGCGGGCTGGGTGCCGCGCTCTACCTGCTGCTGACCGGCAGGTGGGCGCTGCCGGACGGACCGGAGGACGTGCCGAAGGCGCCGGTCGGGCCGGACGGCACGATCGTCGCGCCGCGCACCCTTCGCCCCACCGTGCCGCTGGAGCTGTCCACCGTCGCGGTCCGCGCGCTGGGCAGCCCGGACCAGACCGGCACCACGGGCGGCGTCCGCACCGGCGCGGCCGTGCTGCGGGTGCTCGAGCAGCACGCGTCGTTCGACGCGCCGACGACGTCCGTGCAGGCGCCGTCGACCAGCGGGGACACCCGCGACAACGAGGTCTGGAAGACCGAGGACCCCAAGCCCGACCAGGTCAAGCGCAAGAAGCTGTTGATCAGCGTCGGCGTGCTGGCGCTGGCGACGCTGCTGGTGGTCGGCTGGCTGGCCACCAACCTGATCAGCGTCTTCACCTCCGCCGACCACCCGAGTCAGCAGGGCACCATCATCAGCAACCCCGGCGGCCAGCCGGGGCAGCCGCCCGCACCGCCCGCCGCGCCGATCGCGATCACCGGCGGCACGCAGTACAACGCCAACGGCTCCCCGGACAACCCGAACAGCTTCCGCCTGATGTACGACGGCGACCCGGCCACCGACTGGCACACCTCGGGCTACAACCAGCAGCTCGGCCCGGGCGGGATCAGCAGCGCCACCGGCGGTGTGCTCACGCTCGAGCGCGCCGCGACGCCGCGCGAGGTCGTCATCGACTCGCCGAGCGGCGGCGCGCGGGTCGAGATCCACAAGGTCGAGGGCGCGCCGTCGCCGAGCGCGGACACCCTGATCGGTTCCGGCAAGCTGGAGGCGGGCCGGACGCCGATCCAGATCGAGATGACCGGCAAGACCGAGAAGATCCTGATCGTCTTCACCCAGCTCGTGCAGGGCGCCGACGGCAGGTTCTCGTCGCAGATCAACGAGGTCACCGTCACCGGCTGATATCACTGGCGCAACGGGGCAGCCGGTGGGAGCCGGCGATCAGTAGAGTGCTCAATCGTGTCTGTCCCCGTCAGATCGGACGCCGACCTCATCGCGGCGCACACCAGTGGAGATCCACATGCGTTCTCCGAGCTCTTCCGCCGGCACCGGGACCGGCTGTGGGCGGTGGCGTTGCGCACGATGCGCGACCACGAGGAAGCGGCGGATGCGCTGCAGGACGCGATGATCTCGGCCTTCCGAAACGCCTCTTCGTTCCGCGCCGAATCCCAGGTCACCACGTGGTTGCACCGGATCGTGGTGAACGCCTGCCTGGACCGCATCCGCAGGCGCCAGGCCAGGCCGACCGTGCCGCTGCCCGACACCGGGCCTGCCGAGCCCGCCGTCCCGCGCGACGCCATGGCCGAGCAGGACACCCGGATGGCAGTGCAGGACGCGCTCGCCGAGTTGCCCGAGGACCAGCGCGCGGCGATCGTGCTGGTCGACGTCGAGGGTTACTCGGTTTCCGAGACCTCGGCGATGCTCGGCGTCGCCGAAGGCACCATCAAGAGCCGTTGCGCACGTGGCCGCACGAAGTTGGCGAAACTTCTGGGGCACCTGCGGAACCCAAGTGCAGATGCGAACGTCCCAGATGGAGCCAAGGCCATGCGTCGACGGGAGGGACGATGAGTGGCGAAGACCGGCGCTCGGGGGCGCCGCAGGGCCCACCATGGTCCGTGGACTTGCTGGCTGATTTCCAGGCCGGGGTGCTCGACCAGGAGACCGCGGACCGGGTGCGGGTCCAGGTCGAGGAGGACCCCGAGGCCAGGGAGATCCTGGCCGCACTGGACGCCACCACCGCCGACCTCGGCGACCTGCCGCCGCTGTCGATCCCCGACGACGTGTCGGCGCGGATCGACGCGGCGCTCGAGGAGGAGGTCAGGGCCTGGTCGCAGCAGGCGCCCGCTTCCCAGCAGAGCGCACCGGAAGCGCAGTCGGCCCGCGTCGTGGACTTCGCCGAGGCCAAGCGCCGTCGCAGGCGCAGGTTCACCGCAGGCGCCGGCGTGCTCGCCGCCGCTGCCGCGGTCGCGGGCATCGTGGTCTTCTCCGTCGGTGGCGGACCGTACGAGAACGCCGCTCAGCCGCCGTCGGGCACGTCCAGCGGCAGGCCGCCACTGGCGTTCCAGGGCGAGGTGTCGTTGAGCCCCGCGCAGTTCTCCGAGGCGCTCAACGGCGAGAAGCAGTACGCGGCGGCGCTGGCCGACCCGGCCAAGCTCGTCGGCTGCCTGCAGGCCAACGGCGTGCAGGGGTCCAACCCGCTCGGTGCCCGCGAGGTCACCCTGGACGGGCGTCCCGCGCAGCTGCTGATCCTGTCCTCCGGCGAGATCGGCCGGTTCCGGCTCTTGACGGTCGGCACCGACTGCGGGCCGGGCAACCCGGCCACCCTGTCGGACACCGCCTTCGGCGGCTGATCCCAGTACGTGGGAGGCATTACCGGCCTTCCAAGCGTCGCTGCCAGCGCGGTCCCGGCTGATGCCGGGGCCGCGCTGTGCTGTGCCCAACGGGCCCACCGGCCCGGGAACAGAGCCGCATAGGATCGCGTTCACCCAGTACGCAGGCGCAGACAGGCGCCGCGGGGAGCACGCGACAACGGAAGGGGCACGGTGACTGGCGACGTCCGCAACGTGATCATCGTGGGCTCTGGCCCGGCCGGTTACACCGCTGCGGTGTACGCGGCTCGGGCGGAGCTCGAACCACTGGTCTTCGAGGGCACCCAGTTCGGCGGTGCGCTGATGACGACCACCGAGGTGGAGAACTACCCGGGCTTCCGCGAGGGCATCCAGGGCCCCGACCTGATGGAGCAGATGCGGTCGCAGGCCGAGCGCTTCGGTGCCGAGCTGCGCGCGGAGGACGTCGAGTCGCTGGAGCTGTCGGGCGAGATCAAGACCGTCCACGCCAACGGCCAGACCTACCGCGCCCGCGCCGTCATCCTCGCCATGGGTGCCGCCGCTCGCTACGTCGGGGTGCCGGGTGAGGAGCGCCTGCTCGGCCGCGGTGTCTCGGCGTGTGCGACCTGTGACGGGTTCTTCTTCCGCGAGCACGACATCGCCGTGGTCGGCGGGGGCGACTCGGCGATGGAGGAAGCGACCTTCCTGACCCGCTTCGCCCGCTCGGTGACCATCATCCACCGGCGCGAGGAGTTCCGGGCCTCCCGGATCATGCTGGAGCGCGCACGGGCCAACGACAAGATCAAGTGGATCACCAACACCGTCGTCGACGAGGTCCTCGGCGACGGCTCGGTGTCCGGGCTCAAGCTGCGCGACACGGTGACCGGCGAGACCTCGGAGCTCGGCGTGACCGGCATGTTCGTCGCCATCGGCCACGACCCGCGCAGCGCGCTGGTCCGCGACCAGATCGACGTCGACGACGAGGGGTACGTGCTCGTCCAGCAGCCCAGCACCCACACCAAGCTGCCCGGTGTCTTCGCGGCAGGCGACCTGGTCGACAAGACCTACCGGCAGGCCGTCACCGCCGCGGGCTCCGGCTGCGCGGCGGCCATCGACGCCGAGCGGTGGCTGGCCGAGCAGGAGGCCGTCCCGACCGCCGAGATCGCCTCGGAGTTCGTCGGCGGCGGCTACGCGGCGCAGACCCTCACCACCCCCTGACCTCGCACTCGACCTCAACAAGGGAGATCAACATGGCCGGCAACACCGTGACCGTCGACACCGACTCGTTCAAGTCCGTCGTCCTGGACAGCGACAAGCCCGTCCTCGTGGACTTCTGGGCCACCTGGTGCGGCCCCTGCAAGATGGTCGCCCCGGTGCTGGAGGAGATCGCCGGTGAGCACGGCGACAAGATCACGGTCGCCAAGCTGGACATCGACAAGAACCCCAGCCTGCAGAGCGAGTACCAGGTGATGTCGATCCCGACGCTGCTGCTGTTCTCCGGCGGCGAGCCGGTCAAGCAGATCGTCGGCGCCAAGCCGAAGGCCGCGCTGCTGTCCGACCTGCAGGACTACCTGTGACGCTGCGACAGCGCTGCGCTGTGACGTTGGCAGCCATCTGAAGCAACCCACCAACGCGGTCCCGCCGTCCCATCGATGTGCATGGGGTGGCGGGACCGCGTTTTCGCGTACTGCACGCGATCGTGTACACACACATGGTCCCCACGCCCTCCCGTGGTGCCGACGGGCCATAGCGCCGTGACACGACAGGCAAGGCACAATGACCCAGTGCCCGGAAACGCGAACCGGACACGAGCAAGCAGGACACCGGGGGATTAGGACCATCCTTCGCGTCGGTCCCCACCGACGCCTGAATCGAGCGAGGAGTGCATGCAGCTGCTCCACCGCGGTGACGTCGGTCCGGCCGTTGCCGAGATCAGGAACACCCTTGCTGCGCTGGGTCTGCTACCGGCCCCCAACGGCCGACCGGATCCCGCCACCTACGACGCAGCGGTGGAACACGCGGTCCGGGTCTTCCAGCAACAACGCGGTCTCATCACCGACGGGGTCGTCGGCCCGGCCACCTACCGCGCGCTCACCGACGCCCGCTGGCGGCTCGGCGACCGCTCGCTGGCCTTCCTGGTCTCCAAGCCCGTCAGCGGTGACGACGTCTTCGCCCTGCAGGAGCGCCTGCTGGAGCTCGGCTACGACGCGGGACGCCCCGACGGCATCTTCGGCCACGAGACCGAGCAGGCACTGCGCAGCTTCCAGCGCGACTACGGCCTGAACCCCGACGGCATCTGCGGTCCCGGCACGCTGCGCGCGCTGCGCCAGCTCGCGCCGAAGGTGCGCGGCGGCCGTCCGGTGTTCCTGCGGGAGCAGGAGAAGGTGCGGCGGGCCGGTCCGCGGCTGCGCGGCAAGCGCATCGTCATCGACCCCGGGCACGGCGGTGCCGACCGCGGTGTCTGCGTCGGCGGCGTGTCGGAGGCCGACGTGGTGTGGGACCTCGCGCGGCGCCTCGAGGGCCGCATGATCGCCACCGGCATGGAGGCGCTGATCTCCCGCGGCCCGAACGCCAGCCCGCCGGACGCCGAGCGCGCCGCCTTCGCCAACGAGGCCGGCGCCGACATGTTCCTGTCGCTGCACACCGACGGCAACGCCTCGCCGCTGGCGCAGGGCGTGGCCAGCTTCCACTTCGGCACCGGCAACGGCACCACCTCGACCGTGGGGGAGGCACTGGCAGGCTTCCTGCAGCGCGAGATCGTCGCCCGCACCGGGATGCGCGACTGCCGCACGCACCCGAAGACCTGGGAGGTCCTGCGGCTGACCCGGATGCCCGCGGTGCGCATCGAGATCGGCTACCTCACCAACGCCGAGGACCACCGCCGCCTGATGGACCCGCGCTTCCGCGACATCGTCGCCGAGGGGCTGCTTGTCGCGATCAAGCGCCTGTACCTGCTCGGCAAGGACGACCAGCCGACCGGCACGTTCACCTTCAACGACCTGCTGCGCCACGAGCTCGCTCGCGCCGAGGGCGCCTGAGCCCTGCCGTGCCGGATCGGCAGGGTGTGCCGATCCGGCAGGTCAGCGGCACTCCGGTCGATTCCGGCACGCTGCACCCCGGCACGGCACATGCCGAATCGGAAAGTCATGGCGGCAGGCGCCGCGGAACGCGAGTGACAGGAGTTGCCCGTGTTTCACGTGAAACCGCCGGGCCGGCTGCCGATCCGGAACAGGTGCCGTCGCCGATAGGCCCCGTGCCGCCCCTGAGATCCGCTGTCAGCGGCTGAACGCGCCGCCGAGGGCCGGTTCCGCTGTCTTGACCGAAACCGAGCTCAGCAGGCGTTCCAGGGCGGCTTCGACGTCTTCCTTCCACGAGATCGCCGTGCGCAGCTCCAGCCGCATGCGCGGCCACTTCGGGTGGTGCCGGACCGTCTTGAAGCCCACCTGCTGCAGGAAGCCCGCCGGGATCACGCAGCCGCCCGCCGTCTCCTGGAGGTCGCCGAACGCCTCGATCGCCTTCACACCGCGCCGGGTCAGGTCCTTGGCGACGCTCTGCACGAGGACGCGGCCGAGGCCGCCCTGCTCGAACTCGGAGTTGATCCGCAGTGCCGTCATGAGGACGGCGTCGGCACTGACCGGGGAGGTCGGGAACGCCGCGGCACGCGGCACGGCGGCAGGCGGCGCGTACATGGCATAGCCCGCGGGCACGCCGTCGACGTAGATGATCCGACCACAGGAACCCCACTCCAGCAGCACGCTGGATACCCAGGCCTCCTTCTCCAGGTCGGTCTCGCCGAACTCCTCGGCCTGCTCCCGGACGTGCGGCGCCAGCTCCCAGAACACGCACCGGCGGCACTTCTTGGGCAGGTGGTCGAGGTTGTCCAGCGTGACGCCGACGACACGTCGCGACACCCTGGCCTCCTGGAAACCCGCGTGGAGCCCCGCAGAAGGACCTGGCGGGGCGTGGTCAGGATATGCCGCGGTGGTCGGCACCTCCAAGCGCTGCGGTCCGCGGCATCACTATCGATGGGGTGAGATGGGTTACCGCCGAGTCGGTTTCTGCGAGGCGCCCGTTACACGACGGCGGTGTTACCGCGATAACACGGTTAGAATCGCGCGATCGCCGTCGTAGCCCGCGACGAGCACCCGAAGCGCACAACCGAACCCCGGAGCGCGGAATGTCCGATCACGGAAGCCAGCCGAACGACAGCACGCCCGACAAGCAGGGCGCGGCACGCAGCCTCGATGCGCACGTGGAGCGTTACGCCCAGCGCACCGCGGGCATGACGGCCTCCGAGATCCGAGCTCTCTTCGCCGTGGCCAGCCGCCCCGAGGTGGTCTCGCTGGCCGGCGGCATGCCCAACCTCGCCGCGCTCCCGCTGGACTCGATCGCCGGTGAGGTCGCCGGCCTGATCTCCGCCGACGGTCAGTCCGCCCTCCAGTACGGCTCCGCCCACGGCGTGCCGGAGCTGCGCGAGCAGATCTGCGAGATCATGGCGATGGAGGGCATCAACGCCCACCCCGACGACGTCATGGTGACCGTCGGGTCCCAGATGGCGCTGGACATGGTCACCCGCATCTTCTGCGACCCCGGCGACGTCGTCCTGGCCGAGGGCCCCTCCTACGTCGGCGCGCTCGGCTCCTTCGCCGCCTACCAGGCCGAGGTCGTGCACGTGGCGATGGACGACGAGGGCCTGCAGCCGGAGGCGCTGCGGCAGGCGATCAGCGAGGTGTCCGCCCAGGGCAAGCGGATCAAGTTCCTCTACACGATCCCGAACTTCCACAACCCCGGCGGTGTCACGCTCGCAGTCGACCGTCGCGCCGAGGTGCTGGAGATCTGCGCCCAGCACGGCATCCTGGTCCTGGAGGACAACCCGTACGGGCTGCTGGGCTTCGACGGGCAGACCTACCCGGCGCTGCGCAGCCTCGACCCCGAGAACGTGGTCTACCTCGGCTCGTTCTCCAAGACCTTCGCCTCCGGCCTGCGGGTCGGCTGGGTGCTGGCCCCGCACGCGGTGCGCGAGAAGCTGGTGCTCGCCGCCGAGTCGGCGACCCTGTGCCCGCCCACGCTGAACCAGATGATCGTCTCCCGGTACCTCACCTCGCACGACTGGCAGGGCCAGATCAAGATCTTCCGGGAGCAGTACCGCGAGCGCCGCGACGCGATGCTGGGCGCGCTCGAGCAGCACATGCCCGAGGGCTGCTCCTGGACCCGGCCGGACGGCGGGTTCTACGTGTGGCTGACCGCTCCCGAAGGGGTCGACACCAAGGCGATGCTGCCGAGGGCGGTCACCCAGCGCGTCGCCTACGCCTCGGGCACCGGCTTCTACGCCGACCGGCTCGGCAGCAGGCAGATGCGGCTGTCGTTCTGCTACCCGACACCGGAGCGGATCCGGGAGGGCGTGCGCCGGCTGGCGAACACGCTCACCGACGAGATGGAGCTGGTGCGCACCTTCGGTTCGGTGCCGCAGCGCGCCGTCCAAGGACCGCAGGCTCCCTCGCCCGACACCGCGTAATCTTCACGCGGCCACGAGTTCCAACCGTCCGGTCCACTGCGCGTGGCGCTCACAGCGCCACGCGCAGTGGACCATCACTTTTCAGGGGTGTTCGAAGATTGTCCGATCGCTGGGTCGCCGTGCTGGCCGGCGGGCTCTCGCACGAGCGTGATGTGTCGCTGCGTTCCGGTCGGCGGTTGTCCGCCGCGCTCCGGTCCGTCGGGATGACGGTCGCGGAATGGGACGCCGATTCGCGGCTGCTCTCCCGCATCGAGCAGGAACGCCCGGACGCCGTTGTCGTCGCGCTGCACGGCGGCGAGGGGGAGAACGGCGCGGTCCAGTCGGTGCTCGACATGTACGGCATCCCCTACGTCGGCACCGATCCGCGGGCCTGCCGCCGGGCGTGGGACAAGCCGACGGCCAAGGCCGAGCTGGCCCGTTCCGGGCTGACCACCCCGGACTGGGTGGTGCTGCCGCACGCGACCTTCCGCGAGCTCGGCGCGCAGTCGGTGCTCGACGCCCTGGTGGCCAAGCTCGGCCTGCCGCTGATGCTCAAGCCGGACCAGGGCGGCTCGGCGCTGGGTGCCCGCGTGGTGCGCGAGGCCGCCGACCTCCCGTCGGCGATGGTCGGCGCGCTTTCCTACGGCGACACCGTCCTCGTCGAGAAGTACATCGAGGGCACCGAGGTGGCGATCGGCGTGCTGGACGGACCGGACGGCCCCGAGGCGCTGCCCGCGGTGCAGATCGAGGCGACCAACGGCGTGTACGACTACACCGCCCGCTACACCGCCGGGCTGACGACGTACCGCGCTCCCGCCGAGCTCAGCCCGGAGACCGCGGCCGCCGCCGGCGAGCTCGCCGTCGCCGCGCACCGGTTGCTCGGGCTGCGCGACGTCTCCCGCACCGACGCGATCATCGACCGGGACGGCACGGTCCACTTCCTCGAAGTGAACGTGTCGCCCGGGTTGACCGAGACCTCGCTGCTGCCGATGGCAATCGAGGCGGCCGGGCGGTCGCTGGGGGACGTGTTCGCGACGCTCGTGGAACGGGCGATCTCCCGAACCTGATGTTTCACGTGAAACAGGGCCCGCCTTCCCGGCGGGCCCTGTTCGTTTCGGCGGCTTCTTCAGCCGCCCGATTTGCCTTATTTTTCAGATCGTCACCGTGACGGAAAGCCCCGGTGTCATTGGTCGTCGATCTGACGCGCCTTCTCGCCCAACATCAACTCCGCGAGGCGCTCAAGATCGTCCACCGAGCCGAACTCCACGACGATCTTGCCCTTGCGGCGTCCGAGCTCGACCTTCACCTTGGTGTCCAGCCGGTCCGACAGCCGCTCGGCCAAACCCTGCAACCCGGGCGCCTGCATCTGCTTGCGGGGAGCGGGCTTCGCCTGCTTGGCCGGGCCGTCGCTCTTCTTCAGCGTCACCGCTTCCTCGGTGGCGCGCACCGAAAGCCCCTCCGCGACGATCCGGCTGGCGAGCTCCTCCTGGCCGCCGGGCTCGTCCAGGCTCAGCAGTGCACGCGCGTGGCCGGCCGACAGGACCCCGGCGGCGACCCGGCGCTGCACCGGCATCGGCAGCCGCAGCAGCCGGATCGTGTTGGTGATGACCGGACGGCTGCGACCGATCCGGTCGGCCAGCTCGTCGTGCGTCACGCCGAACTCGTCGAGCAGCTGCTGGTACGCCGACGCCTCCTCCAGCGGGTTCAGCTGCACCCGGTGGATGTTCTCCAGCAGCGCGTCGCGCAGCAGGTCGTCGTCCTGGGTCTGGCGGACGATCGCCGGGATCGTCTCCAGCCCGGCGCGCTGCGCGGCACGCCACCGGCGCTCGCCCATGATGAGCTCGAACTGGTCGGTCTCCAGCTCGCGGACGACGATCGGCTGCATCAGGCCGAACTCGCGAATGGAGTGCTGCAGCTCCGCCAGCGCCTCCTCGTCGAAGACCTGGCGCGGCTGCTTCGGGTTCGGCGTGATCGCCTGGATGTCGACCTCGCGGTAGACGGCGCCCGCCACGGTGCCGCCTGTTTCACGTGAAACATCCGGCTCCTCCTCCGCAGCGGAGGTGGAGGACGAGGGAGCGCTGAACCCGGACCCGCGCAGGCGGACGCTGGTCGAGGTCGAGGTGGACGTCGAGCCACCCTCGGCGGGCGGGCCGCTCGGGATCAGCGCGGCGAGGCCCCGACCGAGACCACCCTTTCGCTCGGTCATGCCGACTTCCTTCCAGCGCCGCGCTCGGCGATCTCCTTCGCGGCGTCGAGGTAGCTCATCGAGCCCCGCGAGCCCGGGTCGTAGGTCAGGACCGTCTGCCCGAAGCCAGGCGCCTCGGAGATCTTCACGCTCCGCGGGATCACCGTGCGCAGGGTCAGGTCGCCGAAGTGACCGCGCACCTCGTTGGTGACCTGGTCGGCCAGCTTGGTCCGGCCGTCGTACATCGTCAGCAGGATCGTCGACACCCACAGCGCGGGGTTCAGGTGCGACTGCACCAGCTCGATGTTGCGCAGCAGCTGCCCCAGACCCTCCAGCGCGTAGTACTCGCACTGGATCGGGATCAGCACCTCGTGCGCCGCGACGAGCGCGTTCACCGTGAGCAGGCCGAGCGACGGCGGGCAGTCGATGAAGACGTAGTCGGGGGCGAGCTGCTCCAGCGCCTCGGAGTTCAGCGCCTCCTTCAGCCGGGCCTCGCGGGCGACCATCGTCACCAACTCGATCTCCGAGCCGGCCAGGTCGATCGTCGCCGGAACGCACAGCAGGTTCTGCGACTGGGTGCTCGGCGCGGCGGCATCGGCGATGCTGATCTCGCCGAGCAGCACCTCGTACACCGACGGCACGCCCGACCGGTGGTCCACGCCGAGCGCGGTGCTCGCGTTGCCCTGCGGGTCGAGGTCGATGACGAGGACCTTGAGCCCCTGCAACGCCAGACCGGCGGCCAGGTTCACCGTGCTCGTGGTCTTGCCGACGCCGCCCTTCTGGTTGGCCACCGTGAGGATGCGCCGGCGGTCGGGGCGGGGGAGCTGCATGGTCTCCGGGTGCAGAACCCGGGTCGCGCGCTCGGCCTCCTCCATGATCGGAGTCCAGCCGATGTCGGTGGATCCGTAATCGCTCATCGACTGCTCATTCCCACTCGCTCCCGTCGAGGGGAAGCGCATACCGCCCACGGCGCGTCCCCTTGTTTCACGTGAAACATGACCCGCTCCGTTCGACTCCGGATTCACCGTCAACGATCCTTCCTCGTCCGACGCCCACCGTCACGACGCCGACCGGACGTAGTTCTGGGCTGCGCCCGTTCCACCACTACGACGGTCGTCGGCACTTCGAGCACTCCGTCACCACAAGAAACCACTTCGAGGCGGCCCCCACCGGCCGCACGGATCGCCGTCGCATCCCGCTCGATCTCCTCGGCAGCGGACGAGCCCTTCAGCGCGAGCAACCGGCCTTCCGGACGCAGCAGCGGCAGGCACCACTTCGCCAGGCGTGCCATCGGCGCCACCGCGCGAGCGGTGACCACGTCCTGGCCCGCCAGCCGCTCCCGCACCGGTCCCTCCTCGGCACGTCCACGCATCACCTCGGCGTTGAGACCGAGCTCCGTGATGACTTCCTGCAACCACGCCACCCGCCGGGCCATCGGCTCCAGCAGGGTCAGTTCGAGGTCCGGGCGAGCGATCGCGAGCGGAATGCCCGGCAATCCCGCCCCAGAGCCTACGTCCACCACCCGGCAATTCGGTGGTAGCAACTCCGCAAGTACCGCAGAGTTCAGCAGATGTCTTTCCCAGAGCCGGTCCAGCTCCCGTGGACCGATCAGTCCTCGCCGGACACCGTGCTCCCGGAGCAGCTCGGCGAACCGCCCGGCCGTCGTCAGCTCATCGCCGAACACGGTCTTCGCGACGTCCGGAGTCCGTACCGGCTCACCTTCCGCAGCGGTCACAGTCTTCCATCCCGGTGTCGATGTTTCACGTGAAACGGAGCAACGTCACGAAGGCGTTGCGCGGCGAACTCCGCGCCGAGCGCGGGTGCACCTCTTAAGCCTGCCGGATCGACCTTCGCGACCTGACACCAACCCGTCCGAGTTGTTTCACGTGAAACACGCACCGGGCGGAGGTCGCCACGAGGTCATGGTCCCCGACAAAGCAAAACGCTCGGCCGGGGGGAGTCCCCAGCCGAGCGTTGCGTCTTACCGCTCCGGCGGTGTCAGCTCTTGAACACGACGACCTTGCGGTTCGGCTCCTCGCCCTCGCTCTCGCTGTGGACGCCCTCGACCGCCGCGACCGCGTCGTGGATGATCTTGCGCTCAAACGGCGTCATCGGACGCAGCCTGGTCTCCTTGCCGGTCTCCAGCACGGACTCGGCGGTGGTGCGCCCGAGAGTCGTCAGCTCCTCGCGACGACCCGCGCGCCACCCGGCGATGTCGAGCATCAACCGGCTGCGAACGCCGGTGTCCTGCTGCACCGCGAGCCGGGTCAGCTCCTGCAGGGCTTCCAGGATCTGGCCGCGGTTGCCGACCAGCTTCTCCAGGTCTTCGCCGCCGTCGATGCTCACCACCGCGCGGCCGGCCTCCACGTCGAGGTCGATGTCGCCGTCGTAGTCGAGCAGGTCCAGCAGCCGTTCGAGGTAGTCACCCGCGACGTCGCCCTCCTGCACGAGCAGCGTCTCGGCGTTGCTGGGGGAGGACTCGGAGTTGACGGTCGGCTCCGGCGCCTCGGCCTGGCTCGGCTCCTGCACGGTCTCAGACACTGGGTGTCTCCTCTCCAGGGGTATGCGACGGCCTCACCGGGTCTCGCCCGGCTTGTCGGTGTCGCGGGAACGGTCTTCGATCACCCCGGGGATCTCACCGGGTTCGTCGTGGGAGGCCGACTCCTCGACCTTCGCCGCGGGCTCGGCCTTCGCCTCGGCCCCGGGCTCGGTGGCGCTCCGCGCGGCGGGCTCCGCCTTCGCCGCGCCGGTGCTGCCGCTCGCGGTGACCGCGGTCGAGTCGACCACAGCGGGCGCGCCGGCCTTCTCGGCCTCCTCGCGGTCGATCCGGCGGTAGACCACGCGCTGCTGCCCGAGCGTCCAGAAGTTGTTGGCCAGCCAGTAGATCAGGATCGCCAGCGGCAGGAACGGTCCGCCGACGATGGCGAACATCGGGAACAGCCACAGCGTCATCCGGTTCATCACCGCGGTCTGCGGGTTCTGCGCGGCCTCGGCCGTCTGCCGCTCCACGCCGTGGCGCGCGGTGAAGTGGGTCGCGATCGCGGCCGCGATCATCAGCGGCACGCCGACCAGCAGCATCGAGGTCCGGTCGGTCTGGAAGTGCGCGAGCACCTCCGGCGCCTGGCTGATGGTGTTCGACAGTTTCGCGCCGAACAGGTCTGCCTCGACGAAGGAGGCGACGTCCTCGGCGCTGAACACGTAGTTGGAGGGAGCACCGGGCCGGAACCCGTTGAGCACGTGGAAGAGGCCGATGAAGACCGGCACCTGCACCAGCATCGGCAGGCAGCCGCTGACCGGGTTGAACCCGTGCTCGGCCTGGAGCTTCTGCATCTCCTGGGCCATCTTCTGCCGGTCGTCGCCGTACTTCTCCTGCAGCGCCTTGATGTGCGGCGCGAACTCCTGCATCTTCTTCATCGACCGGACCTGGTGCACGAACGGCTTGAACAGCAGCGCCCGCAGCGTGAAGACCAGGAACACGACCGACAGCGCCCACGCGAAGCCGCTGGCGGGGTCCAGCACGAAACCGAACACCTCGTGCCAGAACCACAGGATGGCCGACACCGGGTAGTAGATGAAATCCAGCACTGAGCTACTCCTCGGCAGGGGTCTGGGGTGCGCGGGCACGACCTGACGTCCGGCGCGGCGGCACCGGGTCGAGTCCGCCCGGGTGCCACGGGCCGCAGCGAAGCAGCCTGCGCGCGGTGAGCCAGCTGCCCCGGAGGGCGCCGTGCACCGTCAGCGCCTCGACCGCGTACGCGCTGCAACTCGGGTAGAAGCGGCAGGACGGCGGCAACAGGGGAGAGATCACCTTGCGGTAGGCGTGCACCGGAACCAGCAGCACCCAGGCGAGCGGGCTCGCGCGCCGGCCTGGCGCTCGGAGCCTGTCTTCGTCGGTCACGAGGTCGTCCCGTGCCGGATCGCCTGCTGGTCTCACGGCGTCTTCTGCCATCACCTGGAACCCGTCGGAGGGCGTGCGGCGCCTTCGGCCCGGGTGCCGGTCAGGCGCAGCTTGCGCAACGCCGCGTCGAGGTCCGCACCGAGGTCCCGGCTCGGCGCACCGGCCGCCGGGGGCAAGGCGCGTACCACCACCAGTGTGCCAGCGGGCAGCGCCGGGATGCGGTCGCGCATCAGGTGGCGCAGCTGACGGGCCACCCGGTGCCGGACCACGGCCGAACCCACGGCCTTGCTGACGACAAAACCCACCCGGGTCGACTCGCTCGAATCCCGGGTGGGTGCCGTGTGCACGTCGGCTTCCGGTGACTCCGCGCGGTGGGACGGTCGCCCTTCGTTCCGGCCCGGGGGCGCGTCGAGTTCGGCGCGCGCCTCGGTGTCCGGCGGCAACACGTGCACCACCAGGCGGGACCGTCCGGCTCGGCGACCGCGGCGGACCACCAGGCGGAACTCCTGGCTCCTGGTCAGCCGGGCAGCCGCAGGAAGCACAGGCCGGCTGTCAGGCGGTCAGGCTGGCGCGACCCCTGCGACGGCGCGTGGCCACGATGGCCCGGCCCGCCCGGGTGCGCATGCGCAGCCGGAAGCCGTGCTTCCTGGCACGACGGCGGTTGTTCGGCTGGAAGGTGCGCTTGCCCTTGCTCACGGTCGGATCTCCCGGTTACTACAGGCACGATGGCCACGGCTGGCCATGCTTGGTCTGGTCAGGTGTCCCACTGTTCTCAAGCCGCAGCCGCTCAGCCGACACCGAGCGGTGTGCATGGCACCTGCACGCGTCGGGCAGTGACATCTGCCCAAGCGACATGCCCGCTCGTGAAGCGGGGGACTGTACGAGAGTACGCAGAGGTCTTCACCCGGTCGAATCCGGGGTGCCTTCGGCCGCTGCCGAGGCGGGCTCGGCAGTAGCCTGCCACACCGCCGATCTTGACGCACGGCGATGGGGTGGCTTGTCGCCCGATGGGCGCCTTGCTAGCGTGCGCCCCTGCGATCCGGCCCGGCGAGGTGGGAGTCACCGGGCCCCGCGAGGTGTGCGTGACCTCGGTCGCAGCCGTGCCACCGGGCAGGTGGGGCGTTGCGGGGGACCCACGGCGGAACGATCGAGTACTCTGTCGTACCTTCGTACACAGTTGTGGACAACTCTGTGGACACCTGTGTGGGCAGGTGCCGTCAGGGTCTGACCCGCAAGGCGCAGCGCTCGCCGATCCCGCTCGTGACTCGTCGAGTGCGGTGTCCGGCCTGGGCAGCAGCGACGCAGGTCATTGCGCAGGCGAGGGGAGGGGAGCACACCG